>JAGWSV010000095.1 GCA_028869315.1 Rhodospirillales bacterium | reverse complement strand
TGCTCGTCCTCGCCTTCCTCGGCGGCAATGGCAATCCCCGGCACGTCCAGCGGCGACGGCAGGTAGTCCAGCACGGCGTCCAGCAGCGGCTGCACGCCCTTGTTCTTGAACGCGGTGCCGCACAGCACCGGGCGGAACGCGCCCGAGATCGTGCCGGCCTTGATGCAGCGCTTCAGGGTATCTTCCGCCACGTCGCCCTTGTCGAAATACTCCTCCATCGCCGCGTCATCGACGGAGAGAGCGGTATCGAGCAGGATCTGGCGGTATTCCTTCGCCTGTTCGAGCAGCTCGGCGGGGATCTCCTCGTCGTGGAATTTCGCGCCGAGCTCGCCGCCTTCCCAGACGATCGCCTTCATGCGCACCAGGTCGACCACGCCGAGGAACTTGTCCTCGATTCCGATCGGCAGCTGCAGGGTGAGCGCGACGATGTCGAGCTTTTCCTTCAGGGTCGCGAAGGCGCGGAAGAAATCCGCCCCGGTGCGGTCCAGCTTGTTGATGAAGATGACGCGCGGCACGTTATAGCGGTCGGCCAGGCGCCAGTTGGTCTCCGACTGCGGCTGCACGCCGGCCACGCCCTCGATGATGAAGACCGCGCCGTCGAGCACGCGCAGGCTGCGGTTCACCTCGATGTTGAAGTCGATATGGCCGGGGGTGTCGATGATGTTGATGCGGTGGTCCTTCCACTCGCACGTCACCGCGGCGGAGGTGATGGTGATCCCCCGTTCCCGCTCCTGGTCCATGTAGTCGGTGGTGGTGTTGCCGTCGTGCACCTCACCGATCTTGTGGGAGACGCCGGTGTAATACAGGATCCGCTCGGTCGTGGTGGTCTTGCCCGCGTCGATATGCGCGGTGATGCCGATATTGCGGAGTTTGGCGAGGTCAGTGGCGGCCATGACGGGAACTCTCCATACCACGACGGGCGCGGCAAGGCCCCCCGGACTGGAAGGGGCTTGGGCGCGCCCGCGGTGTCCCGGCCGTGTCGGCCGGTCATCTGAACTGCCGGGTCATGTGCGATACCGGCGTCCGATTTGCAAGCACTCATTGGGCGCGCAAAGCTTCCATGCAACTCCGGCGTTGCCGTTTGTTACTCTCGGTTACCGACAGAACTGCTAAAGCCGCCGAAATCGCTAAAGAATATCCCGCATGCTGCGACGGGCGTGCCCCGGCCGGAAAGCGCGCCTGCCGCCGAGCGGGCCAGCCGCTTGCCGGAGATGCGCACGGAATGGCGCGCGCTGACGAGACGAACACCGCGAGCCGCCGGGAGCGGACCATGGACACGCATGCCGTGCAAGCCTTCGTACGCTTCGGATTGGGACGGCGCGGCGCCGAGCCGGCCCCGGCCAATCCACGCGCCTGGCTGCTCGACCAGCTGCGCCGTACGGCCGCCGTGCCGGACGCGGCGGGCCAGCAGCCCACGACCGCCGCGGCGCTGGACGCGCTGCGCGCCGACCGCCGCGATCGGCCAAAGCCGGGCCACGCCCGCACCCGGGCGCTGTTCCTGCGCGACTCCCATTTGTTCCTCTCGCACGCGCTCACCACCTCGCTGCCGTTCCGGGAACGGCTGACCTGGTTCTGGGCCAATCATTTCACCGTGTCGCTGCGCCAGGGGCCGGTCGCCGGGCTGGTCGGGCCGTTCATCGCCGAGGCGATCCGCCCGCACGTCACCGGCCGCTTCGGCGCCATGCTGCTGGCGGTGATGCGCCATCCGGCGATGCTGCTTTATTTGAACAACGCCGGCTCGATCGGTCCCGACAGCCCGGCCGGGCGGCGTACCGGACGCGGGCTCAACGAGAATCTCGCGCGCGAAAGCCTGGAGCTGCACACGGTCGGCCGCGCCGCCGGTTTCACCCAGGCGGACGTCACCGCCTACGCCCGCATCCTCACCGGGTGGTCGATCGACCTGCGCGCCGATCCCCCGGGGTTCCGGTTCCGCCCGTTCGCGCACGAGCCCGGCTGGCAGACCCTGATGGGCCAGCGGATCCCGCCGGGCGAGGCGGGCGGCATCGCCGCGCTCGACTTCCTCGCCAACCACCCTGCCACCCACCAGCATCTCGCACGGGCGCTGGTCCGCCACTTCGTCGCCGACGTGCCGCCGGCGGCGGACGTGGCGCATGTCGCCGGCGTGCTGCGCGCCACCGGCGGCGACCTGGGCGCGGCGGCCACCGCGATCATTGCCCTGCAGGGCGCCTGGCGGCCCGAGACCAAGCTGCGCACGCCGCTCGAACTGCTGGTCGCCAGCCTGCGGGCGCTCGATGTGCGCGACGCTCCGCCTCCGGCCCTTTATGCCTTGCGCCTGCTCGGCCAGCCGCTCTGGGCGGCGCCGCAACCCAATGGCTGGGGCGACCGCGCCGCCGACTGGGCGGCGCCGGAGGCGATGCTGCGCCGGGTCGATCTCGCCTACGCGCTGGCCGGACGAGAGCCCCGTCCGGCCGAGGCGGTCGCCGCGGCCGCCCTGGGCCCGCGCCTGCGTCCCGCCACCCGCACCGGCCTCGCCCATGCCGGGTCCCGGCGGGAAGCGCTCGCGCTGCTGCTCTCCTCCCCTGAGTTCCAAAGGCGCTGAGCCAAGGGAGCCGACCATGCACACCACCCGCCGCACCGCGTTGCTGGGACTGGGATCGGCCGTCGGGCTCGGCCGGGCGAAACTCGCCCTGGCAGCGCCGGGACGCGGCGACCGGCGGTTCGTGGCGATCATCCTGCGCGGCGCGCTGGACGGGATGGCCGCAGTGGTCCCGTACGGCGACCCGGCGCTGGCCGGACTGCGCGCCCCGCTGGTGCCGCCCGGGCCCGGCGGCGGGGACCTCCGCCCCCAGGGCGGTCAAGGAACGGGGCAAGAGTGGCGTCAAAATGATCGGCCGGCCGCCCGGTTGGGCGATCTCGGCGGGTTCTACGGCCTGCACCCGGCGCTGCCCCGGGCACTGGAGCTTTTTCGGAACGGATCGCTGCTGGTCGTGCACGCGGTCGCCGGTCCCTGGCGGGTGCGCAGCCATTTCGAGGCACAGGACGATCTCGAAAGCGGCGCTCCCCGTCGGCTGGACAGTGGTTGGCTCAACCGGGTGCTCGACGTTCTTCCGCCCCCCACCTCCGCCCCGGTATCGTCCGCCATGCCGGCCACCGGCGAGGCGATGGCGATCGGGGTCGATATCCCCTTGCTACTGCGCGGTCCGGCGCGGGTCGGCAGTTGGGCGCCGGCCGGGTTCGGCGACGCCCCGCCCGATCTCTATGGCCGCGCGGCAGCGCTGGCGGCGCGCGATCCGGCCATCGGGCCAGCGCTGGCCGAGGGGCTGCGAGAGCACGGCTTCACCGAGGCGGCACTGGAGGGAGCGCCGGAAGGGGGACCGGACAGAAACCCCATGCGGCAGCGGCGCCGCGACCGGGCGCGCGGGTTTGCGGCCCTGGCGGCGGCGGCCGGGACCTTCCTCGCCCGCCCGGACGGGCCGCGCATCGCCGCGCTCGAGCTCGACGGATGGGATACGCATGTCGCGCAGGTGCCCCGGCTGCACCACATGCTCGCGACCCTGGATACCGGGCTGGCGGCGCTGAAGACCGCCCTGGGGCCCGCCTGGGCGCAGACCGTTGTGCTGACCATGACCGAGTTCGGCCGCACCGCGCGGGTGAACGGCACCGGCGGCACCGACCACGGCACGGCCAGCGTCGCCTTCCTCGCCGGCGGCGCGGTGGCCGGCGGACGGGTGCTGGCGGACTGGCCCGGGCTGGCCGCGGGGCGGCTGTTCCAGGATCGCGACCTGGCGCCGACGACCGACCTGCGCGCGGTGGCGAAGGGCGTGCTGGCCGCGCATCTCGGCCTGGACGCGCTGGCGCTGCGGCACGTCTTCCCGGGCAGCGCCGCGGCCGCGCCGATCCGTGGCCTGGTGCGGGCCTGATGCCTTCCGCACGGCGATTTTGTCCCCGCGCGGCGGTTTTCCGGAGGGTGCCGGCCCGCCCGGCGATGGCCGGAACATGACCGCAGACGGGTCCAGGCACAGGCACCACAACGCCAGCGTGCCCCGCGCCTGCCGCCGGACGTAAATCCGCCGCGACGGCAGTGCCCGATTCGCGCGACAGCGCATGCGCGCGGGAGGGTCCGGCGGCCGGCATGCGCCGGTTCGCCCGCACCCTGCGCGTCGCCACCTGGCTGGCCCGACCCCGCCAAGCAGGGAGCAAACCAGTTGGCCTGCCCGGTTGCCCCGAAAGTCACGCTCCAACACAAAATACATCACATCAAGTTGAATGCGTCCATGAGACGGACCGCATTCAGAAAGCACAAGGCCTGCATATTGCCGATTTGTTGACAATATCCTGTCAGATCCTTCGCGCTGTTTGACAGCACGGCTCCGGCAAGGCGATTTCTTTGGGGCGCCAGTCCGAAACGGCGCAAGGACGGCTTTATAGAGGTTCCAACCGCGGGCGTGCCTGCTCCGGCCGGGTCAGCGGCGCGCCGATCCCAACCGAACACAGGAGGTTCCATGACATTACGCAAGGTGCTTGTTCCGGCGATGCTGACCGGGTTGGCGCTCGCTCTCGCCGGCTGTGGTTATTCGCCTGGAAGCCGCGCCCTCTCGGGCGGGGCGATCGGCGCCGGGACGGGGGCCATCATCGGGGCCGTCGCCGGCGGCAGCCCTGCAACCGGTGCGCTGATCGGCGGCGCGGTCGGTGCGGTGGGCGGTGCCGTGACGAACCCGAACACGGTCAATCTCGGGCGCCCGGTGATCGGCCATTGACGCCAGGCCGCGAAACGTCGGGCGGGGGCATGGGCGGGCGAACATCCCGGCGGATGGACACGGTCGGGCCACCCCACGCCCCACCCATCCCCCCGTCCGCGGCCGCCGAGCGGTCGATCCCGCGGCGGATCATGACGGAAGCCTCAATGCTTGCGATGAACAACGAGCCTTAGAGTTTCCACCACCCGGCCGGCGTCACGGCCGGCGGCGGAATGCACCTCCCGGCGGCCGGCGCGAAAGCGCCGCCGCCGGGTTTTCCTGCACTGTCAGAGATTTGCGCGCCCGTGCGACAGCCGCGCAGGAAGCCATGCCCGATCAGGCCGCGGTCTGGTGCGGCACGCCCTTCTCGGTCAGCAGGGCCTCAAGCTCGCCGGACTGGAACATCTCGGTCACGATGTCGCAGCCGCCGACGAACTCGCCCTTCACGTAAAGCTGCGGGATCGTCGGCCAGTTCGAGAAACTCTTGATCCCATCGCGCAGTTCCGGGTCCTCCAGAACGTTGGCGGTACGGAACGGCACGTTCAGGTGCGACAGGATCTGCACCACCCGGGCGGAAAATCCGCATTGCGGGAACATCGCGGTTCCCTTCATGAACAACATCACCGGGTTCTCGGTGATCTCGGACTGGATGCGCGCGAAGGCGGGGGTGTCGGACATCGGCGGGCTACTCCTGAAAGCGGATCAGTCGCATTTGGATCGATTGCGTCAGCTCAGTCGGGGGCGGAGGTTTGCAGCGCGAGCGCGTGCAGCGCACCGCCCATCCGCCCGCTCAGCGCGGCGTAGACCATCTGGTGCTGGCGCACCCGCGGCAGGCCGCGGAAGCGCTCCGAGACCACGGTGGCGGCGTAGTGATCGCCATCTCCGGCGAGATCCTCGACCGTTACGATCGCATCGGGAAGCGCTGCCTTGATCAGCGCGCAGATCTCCCCGGATTCCATCGCCATGCAGGGTCTCCTTCAGCTTCCCATCCAGGCGGGAAAGAAGCGCTCATGCGCCGTGCGCAAGCTGGCGACGGATATGGTTCCGCCGTCCGGCAGTGTCAAATCGGCCCCACCCGAATAACCGATGCGCACGGCCGGCACGCCGGCCGCCTCGGCGGCGCGCAGCACGGCGGGCCCATCGGCCACCGCCAGGACGTAACGCCCCTGGTCCTCGCCGAACCAATAGGCATGACCCGGGATGTCGCGCGGGCCGGTGGACAGGCGGGCGCCGGTCATGCCGGCCATCGCCATCTCCGCCACCGCGACCAGCAGGCCGCCGTCGGACACGTCGTGGCAGGCGCGCACCGCGCCGGCCAGGATCTGGGCGCGGACGAAATCCCCTGCCGCCCGCTCGGCAGGGAGATCAACGGGCGGCGGCGCGCCGTCCTCCCGGCCCGCGATCTCGCGCAGCCACAGCGACTGGCCGAGCCAGCCCCGCGTGCCGCCGATCAGCACGAGGTCGAGCCAGGGCGGCAGCGCCAGCCCCATCGCCTTGCCCGCGTCGTCGATCACGCCGAGGCCGCCGATCGCCGGCGTCGGCAGGATCGCGCGCCCTTCGGTCTCGTTGTAAAGGCTGACATTGCCGGACACGACGGGGAAGTTCAGCGCCTCGCACGCGGTGGCCATGCCGCGGATGGCGCTCGCGAAGGCGCCCATCACCTCGGGCTTTTCCGGATTGCCGAAATTGAGGTTGTCGGTGATCGCGAGCGGCCGCGCGCCCACCGCGGTCAGGTTGCGCCAGGCCTCCGCCACCGCCTGCCGGCCGCCCGCTTCCGGATCGGCCGCGCAGTAGCGCGGCGTGCAGTCGGTCGTCAGCGCCAGCGCCATCTGCTGGCCGTCGATCCGCACCACCGCAGCGTCCGCGGCACCGGGCCGCTTCACCGTCTGCCCACCGATCGTCGAATCGTACTGTTCCCAGATCCAGCTCCGGGCGCAGAGATCGGGGCAGCCGACGAGCTGCTCCAGCGCGCGGGCCAGCCCCAGCCGGTTCTCGACCCGCGCCGCGTTCAGCACGGCCGGCTTCGTCAACTCCGTGGTCGGCCGATGGTAGAGCGGCGCCTGGTCCGCGAGCGGCGCGAGCGGGATATCCGCCTCCACCCGCCCCTGGTGGCGCACGACGATGCGGCCGCTATCGGTGATCCGCCCGATCACCGCGAAATCGAGCCCCCATTTGCCGAAGATGGCGCGTGCCGCCTCCTCCCGCTCGGGACGCAGGACCATCAGCATGCGTTCCTGCGATTCCGACAGCATCATCTCGTAGGCGGACATGCCGGTCTCGCGCTGCGGCACGGCGTCGAGATCGAGCGCGATGCCGACGCCGCCCTTGCCGGCCATCTCCACCGAAGAACTGGTGAGGCCGGCCGCGCCCATATCCTGGATGGCGACGATGGCGTCGGTCGCCATCAATTCCAGACAGGCCTCGATCAGAAGCTTTTCGGTGAACGGGTCGCCCACCTGGACCGTCGGGCGCTTCTCCTCCGCGTCCTTGCCGAACTCGGCCGAGGCCATGGTGGCGCCATGGATGCCGTCCCGCCCGGTCTTGGAACCGACATAGACCACCGGATTGCCGGGTCCGGCCGCGGCGGAGAGAAAGATGCGATCCGCCGGTGCGATGCCGACCGTCATGGCGTTGACCAGCGGGTTGCCGTTGTAGGCCGGATGGAAGTTGACCTCCCCGCCCACCGTCGGCACGCCGACGCAGTTGCCGTAGCCGCCGATGCCGCGCACCACGCCGTCGACGACCCGTTTCGTCACCGGATGGTCGGGATCACCGAAGCGCAGCGCGTTCAGGTTGGCCACCGGGCGCGCACCCATGGTGAACACGTCACGCATGATGCCGCCCACGCCGGTCGCCGCGCCTTGGTAGGGCTCGATGAAACTCGGGTGGTTGTGCGACTCCATCTTGAAGACCGCACAAAGTCCATGACCGATCTCGACCACGCCGGCGTTCTCGCCCGGACCATGCACCACCCACGGCGCTCTCGTCGGCAACTGCTTCAGGAACACGCGGGAGGACTTGTACGAGCAATGCTCGCTCCACATCACGCTGAACACGCCAAGCTCGGTCAGGCTGGGCGTGCGGCCCATGATCTCGACGACTTTGGCGTATTCCTCGGCGTTGAGGCCGAATTCGCGGGCCAGCGCCGCATCGACGGGACGGGTCATCGCTGCGCTCACGCCGCCATCAGGGAGGTGAACAGCGGCCTGCCGTCTTCCCCGCCCATCAGCGGATCCACCAGATCTTCCGGATGCGGCATCAGGCCCAGCACCCGCAGGTTCGGGCTGTAGACGCCGGCGATGCTGCGCGCGCTGCCGTTGCGATTGGCCTCCGGCGTCACCTCGCCCTTGGGCGAGACATAACGGAAGGCCACCAGATTCTCGCCTTCCAACCGGTCCAGGGTCTCGCTATCCGCAAAATAATTTCCGTCCCCGTGCGCCATCGGCGCGCGGAACACCGAGCCGCGCTGGAAATGGGACGTGAACGCCGTGTCGGCGCGCTCCACCCGCAGGTGGCAGTCGGCGGAGATGAAGCGCAGCCCGGCGTTGCGCAGCAGCGCGCCGGGCAGCAGGCCGGCCTCGGTGAGGATCTGAAAGCCGTTGCACACGCCAAGCACGTAGCCGCCGCGCGCGGCATGCTCACGCACCGCGCCCATCACCGGGGATTGGGCGGCCATCGCCCCGCAGCGCAGGTAGTCCCCGTAGCTGAACCCGCCCGGCAGGACCAGCACGTCGAGCCCGGAAAGATCCGTCTCGGTGTGCCAGACCATGCGCGGGGGCTGGCCGGCGGCGCGTTCCAGCGCGATCACCATGTCGCGCTCGCGGTTGATGCCGGGAAACAGGACGATACCGGCTTTCATGCTCCCTCCACCGCGACCGTGAAGCCTTCGATCACCGTGTTGGCGAGCAGCTTGCGCGCCATCTCCGCGGCCGCGGCGCGCGCCTTGCCCGGGTCGGTCTCGGCCAGGTCGAGCACGATCACCTTGCCCATGCGCACGTCGCCCACCCCCTGGAACCCAAGACCGGCCAGCGCCTGGCCGATCGCCTTACCCTGCGGATCGAGCACGCCGGGCTTCAACATGACGGTGACGGTGGCCTTCACTGCCCGATCCTCCTCACTGCCCCGGCCTGCTTCACGGCCCAGGCTTGCTTCGCTGCTCGGGCCTTCTTCACTGCATCGTCTCCGGACCCTTCATGTCGCGGGTGCCGGCCTCCGGCAGGATCCCGAGCCGCTTGGCCACTTCCTGATAGGCCTCCTCCACCTTGCCGAGGTCGCGGCGGAACCGGTCCTTGTCCATCTTCTCGTTGGTCTTGCTGTCCCAAAGGCGGCAATTGTCCGGGCTGATCTCGTCGGCCAGCACGATCCGCATCTCGTCGTTTTCCCACAGCCGGCCGAATTCCAGCTTGAAGTCGACCAGGGTGATGCCGACGCCCAGGAACAGCCCGGTCAGGAAATCGTTGATGCGCAGAGTAAGGGCGACGATGTCGTCCAGGTCCTGGGTGTTGGCCCAGCCGAAGCAGGTGACGTGCTCCTCCGAGACCAGGGGATCGCCGAGCGCGTCGTTCTTATAGCAATACTCGATGATCGAGCGCGGCAGCCGGGTGCCCTCCGGGATCCCGAGGCGCGAGCTCAGGCTGCCGGCCGCGATATTGCGGACCACCACCTCGAGCGGGATGATCTCCACCTCCCGGATCAACTGCTCGCGCATGTTGAGCCGGCGGACGAAATGCGTGGGGATGCCGATCTCGGCCAGTCGCATCATCAGGTATTCGCTGATGCGGTTGTTGAGCACCCCCTTGCCGGTGATCACGCCCTTCTTCTGGGCATTGAACGCCGTGGCGTCGTCCTTGAAATACTGCACCAGGGTGCCGGGTTCCGGCCCCTCGAACAGTATTTTGGCCTTTCCTTCATAAAGCTGGCGGCGGCGAGCCATCGCGGTCCCCTTCACGGCGAGCAGCCGGCCCCGGACGGGTCGGCATGCGCGGCGCCGCCGCACGGGCGCGGCGACCGGGGCGGTATAGCAAGGGGCTGGACGGTCGGCCATGGCCCCTGCCCTGGCGAGGGTCGGGGCTGCAGGCGAAGGTGCCGGCCGCCGCGGCCTGGGTTCGCTTCGGGCTCCGTCCTGGGGCGCCACGCGGGCCGTTCGTGCGGCTCCTCTGCCCCAGGGCTGGCGCAGCAACGTGGGAGGGACGGGCTTGCGGTCCGCCGGACGGGGCCTAAGACTACCCGGGTATGATCGCGAGTCGTTCAGGATGCTGCATCTCGTCAAGCTTGCCGTCGGCGTGCGCGATCTCGACCACCTGCGCAGCTTGCAGGCCGAACGGGCGGCAAAGACCCCGCCGCTGCGCCACCGTACCCGCAATTTCCCGCGCCGCGCGGCCGAAATCACCGATGGCGGCTCGATCTACTGGGTGATCAGCGGGTTCCTCGCCGCCCGTCAGCCGATCCTCGACATCATCGATGACCATTGGGAGGATGGCAGTGCCTGCGCCGCCCTGATCCTCGATCGGCAGCTGGTTCCGCTGGCCGGGCGCCCGATGAAGCCATTCCAGGGCTGGCGCTACCTTTCCCCGGCCGAGGCACCGCCCGACCTTGCGGTGGCAATGCCGACCCCAAGCGAGGCGTCCCTGCCGCCGGCGCTGCGCCAGGAGTTGCAGGCGCTGTGCCTGCTGTGAGCCGGGCGCGGACCAGCGGGGTCGCCGCAAGGTCCTGTCTCGCGCTTTGACAAGAAAGCCGGCGCCGACCTTCAAACCGCGATACGACCCGCCGCAGGCACTTGCGACGGCGGCATGTAATTTGCCATAAGGAAAAAAGCGATTAGGGGCGGTTCCTCATCCTCCCCCTCAGTCGCGGCCCCGTAACGCCGTTGCTTGGAGTCCACCCAGTGATCACGTCCCGCAGGCAGCTTCTGGCCGTGTTTGGCCTTGCCCTTCCCGCCGTCGCCGTCGGCGCGGCCCCGGCTCTCGCCGCCACGTCGCACACGCACCATGCCGTGCACAAGGCGAGCGCTCACACGCACCATACCGTTCACAAGACGACCGCCCACAGGCACGTGGCGCACAAGACCAGCGGCCACAAGCGCGTCGCGCATCACAGCCCCGCGCACCATCCGACGGCAAAGAAGCAGGGCTGATACGGGCGGCCCCCTTTGGCCGACCGTATGGCGCGCAGGATTGGTGTGGCGGCTGCGCGCGAAATCAAGAGGATACCAACGGCCGCTCGACAGCCCAAACGGTCAGTGAATGCGGCCGTTGGTATGACCCCGCCCGCCGCGGTCTCGCCGCGTTGCGAGGCCGGACCAGAGGGCGCTGCCCTCTGGTCCTCGCCCGGCATTTCCTGAACGCCCCGAGCCGGTGCGGGACTCGTCCGCCCCCCCGGCGGGTGCCACGCCCACGGCATCAAGCTGCCACGTCGACGCCCGATTCCTCGGCTTCCATGTCCATGTTCCGCAATGGACCGGAGACGGCGAGGATGAACGAACACGATTATGGTCGGAAACTCGACGAGCTTGACCGGCTGCTCAACGACCCCGACGTGCCGATCGAGCCGGACCGGGTATGGTCGCTGCTTGCTGAACTCGCCAGCCGCGAGCGGTGGGGCGCCGCAATCACCTCGCGCGGCGATTGCGCCATGACGCCGTGCGGCAGCGCGCGGCTCCGAGCCTGAAGCGGTGTCCCGACGTCGAGAATAGAGGACTCCCGCTGGCGCTGCCTGGTCGCGGCCGTCGAAAGCAGCGGGCGCGGACGGACTCGTGCGCAGCCTGCTGGAGCTCAGGCGTTCCGCGTCGCCGCGATCAAGAATTCGCGATTGCCTTCCGGGCCGGTGATCGGGCTCGGCTCGGTTCCCAGCACGCGCCAGCCCGGTAGCGCCGCCCACCAGGCGCACACCTGATCGCACACCGCCCGGTGCACCGCCGGATCGCGCACGACCCCTTTGGCGCCCACCACCGCGCGGCCGGCTTCGAACTGCGGCTTGATCAGCGCGATCGCCCAGGCGCCCGGCGCGCAGAGCGCGAGCGGCGCAGGCAGCAAGGTGGCAAGGCCAATGAAGCTCGCATCGCAGACCAGCGCCTGGACCGGCTCGCCAATCATCGCGGGTTCGAGATAGCGGGCGTTGGTCCGCTCGAGCACCGCCACCCGCGGGTCGGTCCGCAGCTTCCAAGCCAATTGTCCGTGCCCGACATCCACCGCGTGAACCCGCGCCGCGCCATGCGCCAGGAGCACGTCGGTGAAACCGCCGGTGGACGCGCCGACATCCAGGCACACGCGCCCCTCGGGCGACAGTCGGAAGGCGACGAGCCCGTGCGCGAGCTTGAGGCCGCCGCGCGACACCCAGGGATGATCTGGACGGCTCAGCGACAGCGCGGTCGCCTCCGCCAGCAACGTGCCCGGCTTGTCGATCCGCTGCGCGCCGGCGAAGACCTTGCCGGCCAGGATCAGCGCCTGGGCACGGGCGCGGGTCTCCGCCAACCCCTGCGCCACCGCCAGCACATCCGCCCGTTGCTTCATCGCCTGCGCGTCGCCTCCCTTCCTCCGGCGCGATGTCCGGTCGATCCTGTCGCAGCAGATCCCACGGGCAGGACGCCGCCGGCCCGCACCCCCGCCCGGCTGGCCGAGACCGGGTGGCCGAGAGCGGTCTTCGCCCGAGAGCCTTCCACACCCACGAGAGCCTTCCTCACCCAAGGGCCGTTTATCTGGCCCAAGGGAACGGTATCGGGCGAGCGGCAGTATAGTCGGATTGGGCGACCGCGGCTGGGCCGCGGGCCGGCGCCGCCGTGCGGGACGAGACGCGCCGCGCCGCCATCAGTTTGACACCCTCCCACATCACGCTAAGGGGAGAGCGGGGCGCGGCGGGTACGCCACGCCCCGAGGAGGACAAGTCCCGCCGATGACCGCCCCCCTCGACGAGTCTGCGGCAGCGCCCGACCGTCGCCGCGTGCTGCGCCTGTTCGCCAGCCTGCCGCTGCTCAGCGCGATGGGTGGAAAAATATTGTCCGGGCCCCACGGCCATCTGGTACCGCTCGCCGACCCCGCCATCCCACCGGATCCGTTCCGCCGCCCCGCCGCATTGCTGGTGGCTGGCCCGCCGCAGGGAACCCTGCACGCCTGGGCGCAACTCGTCGCGCCGGTGATGGCACGCAGCCTCCCGCCCGACTCGACGATCGCGATCAGCAGCGTCGGGGGGCAGGACGGCGTAACCGCGGCCAACCAGTTCGGCGCGCGCGCGGCGCCCGATGGGCGGACCTTGCTGTTCACCCCCGGCGCGGCCGCACTGGCCTGGATGGTGGGCGAGACCCGCGCCAAATTCGATGTCGGCGCCTGGACCCCGGTGATCGGCGCGTCCTCCCCGGGCGTGTTGATGGGGCGCTTCGGATCGGAGGCGCTGCGCGCGGGCGGCGTGCTGCGGCTTGCGGTGGACAGGCTGCCCGGCCCCGATCTCGCGGGCCTCCTGGCACTCTCGCTGCTCGGCGGGGTGCCACACGCGATAACGGGGCTCGGCCCGGCAGCCGCCGAGGCGGCCTTGCTGGGGGGCCATCTCGATGCCGTGGTACTGACGGGCGAGAACGCCACGACCGTTGCGGCGCGGCTGTCCGCGCGCGGCGTGCCGATCGTGGCGAGCTTTGGTGCGCTCGATCGGGTCGGCGCGCTGCGCCGCGACCCGGCGTTTCCCACCGTCCCGGAGGTGAGCGAACTGGCAGCCGCGCTGCACGGCCGCCCCCTGTCCGGACCGCTGTACCGCGCCTGGCGCGGTTGCGCCGCCGCGGCGCAGCTCGTGTTCGGGATCGAACTCCCGGCGCTGACCCCTTCGGCGATGGTGGCCCTGTGGCGCCGCGCCGGAAGCGAGGCCGTGGATCAGCCGGACTTGGCAGCAGCGCTCGCCACCGGCACCCTCCGCCCACTGACCGGAGCGGACGCGCTCGCCACGGCGCGCACCATCGCGGTCGATGGGCCCGCCCTGCTGGCCCTACGGCAATGGCTGAGCATGCGGCGAGACGTGCATATCGGCTGATCCGTCGGCGAACGCCGCCGACCGCGCGCGGCCACATGGCTTGCGATTAACCGGTTGTTAGCCAGGGCGCGAAAGAGTCGGTCCGTCTTCGGCGCCAGAAGGGCGCGGCCACTCGCGGTTCGGGTCATGGCGACGCCACCAATTACCGGTCTGCCCGCAATCGGCGCATCAATGGGCGCATCGGTGGGAACGGAGGCCGCTGCCGGCACCTCCAGCCGTCAACGCCGTGGCAGCCCCGCCGCCGCGCCGACCGCGGCCCCGCCACAGGCGGCACCGCACGCGGCCGCCGGCAACCCGAGCCAGTACGTGGACCTCGGCCTTGGATTGGTGGTGATCGCGTTTCACGACACCGCGGGAGCGGTGACCAGCACCCTCCCGACCGCGCAGCAGTTGCAGGCCTATCGTCGCTGGCAGGACAGGCAGGCCGGTCCGCCGAGCGCGGGCGGTCTGCCACCTGGGATGGCCCCTCCGCCCTCGTTGGTCCCGTCCCCGTCGGGCATCGGAATGGCGGATCCGACCGCCGCCCTGCAAGCGCAACCCAACCCGACGCCCGCGACGCCGGGTGCCGGTGCGCCGCTGCCGTCCCAGACGTCCCAGACTGGCTCGCCGCCTCGGCGGATCGCCGGTTCCCGGCCAGCCTGACCGGCTGCAACGGGATCGACCCGCGCCTGATCGACCCCCGCCTGATCGACCGGTACCAGGAGCAGTGTCCGGCCGCGCGGGTGCGAACCCGCCCCGACGCGCACGCCGCTGCCCGGGTGCGACGCCCTTGCCGCCATCGCGGCGCGCGTGCCTCGGCGGCTTCGCCTTGCGTCCTTCCCGTGCGGCCGCAAGCGGGGCGTTTGCAAACCTCGCCTTGGCACGCCACATGCGCGCCATGAGGAATACCCGCACGCGCTTGCTCCGAACCAGCCACCCAAGCGGCCTTGACCGGGCGCGTCTGCCGGCGCTGCTCGCCGCGCTGCTGCTCAGTCCGCTTCTGTCCGGCCCGATCGCTTCGGCCAGGGCGGCGCAGCCGCCGGCGGCATCTCGTGCGTCTGACCGGGCCTCACCGAACCGGGGCGCATCGAACCAGGCCGATTTGGCGAAAATCGACGCCTATCTCAATTCCATCCGCACGCTGAAGGCGCATTTCCTGCAGGTCGCGCCGGACGGCTCCGTAAGCGAGGGCACCGCGTGGATGGAGCGTCCGGGCCGGATGCGCTTCCAGTACGCGCCGCCCAGCCCGTTGCTGCTGGTCGCCGGCGGCGGCCTGGTCCTGTTTCGCGATGCGTCCCTCAATCAGACCAGCACCATCCCGCTCAGCAGCACGCCGCTCGGCATCCTGCTTGCCAAGCGGGTTCAACTGAGCGGGCCGGTCGAGGCGACGTCGATCCGGCACCTGCCGGGCGAGATCGAGGTGACGTTGCAAGACCGCGCCAAACCGGCACAGGGAAGCCTGAGCCTGGTGTTTACCACCGACCCACTCGCCCTGCGGCAATGGACGATCACCGACGCGCAGCGCCAACGCACCACCGTCACGCTCGAGAACGTCGAGACCGGCGGGCAATTCCCGTCAAATCTGTTCAACGTGGCGCAGATCCCCGCCGGCGCCACCGGGCACTGACGCGCGGCGCAGCGAACCGCGCCGCAAAACCACCCTTGGGTGCGGGCCGATGCCCACCCGCGAGCCGACAGGCGCACGCAGGCTTGCATCGCCGCCCCGGCCACGCTAAAGCTATTGGAATGTTCTGCCTGTTCGCCCGCTTGGCCTGCCGTTCTTCCCGCGCGATCGCGCGCGGGTCTGCGCGCGTGCTGGCGCCACGGCCGATCTCCCTCCTCCTTCGACTTACCCGCCCCTGAGCGTCCCGCCGGGGTAGGAGAGCGCCGCCGGCCTCGCTCAGGGGACACCCTGAACGCCTGCCTGCGCATCCATTCCGGAGACCGGCTCCATGAGCATCGAGCACCCCAGCTTCGGCAAGCTGGACGACACCCGTATCATCATCTTCGACACCACCCTGCGCGACGGCGAGCAGTCGCCCGGCTTCTCGATGAACCTGAACGAGAAGATCCGCATGGCGGAGGCGCTGACCGAGCTCGGCGTCGACGTCATGGAGGCCGGGTTCCCGATCGCGTCGCCCGGCGATTTCGAGGCGGTGAAGGCGATCGCCGAGTCCATCGGCCAGCGCGACGACACCCCGGTGATCTGCGGCCTCGCCCGCTCCGGCCGCGAGGACATCACCCGCGCCGCCGAAGCGGTGCGCCCAGCCAAGCGCAAGCGCATCCATAGCTTCCTCTCCACCAGCCCGCTACACATGAAATACAAGCTGCGGATGGAGCCGGAGGAGGTGCTGACCGCAGTCACCGACAGCGTCACCCTGGCGCGTCAGTTCACCGACGACGTCGAATGGTCGGCCGAGGACGGCACCCGCACCGAGCCCGACTTCCTGTGCCGCTGCGTGGAAGCCGCGATCCGCGCCGGCGCCACCACGATCAACGTACCCGATACCGTGGGCTATGCGCTGCCCGAAGACATCAACCGCATCTTCACCATGCTGCGCGAGCGGGTGCCGGGGGCCGAGAAGGTCATCCTCTCCACCCACAACCACAACGACCTGGGCCTGGCGGTGGCCAACACCATCGCCGCGATCCGCGCCGGCGTGCGGCAGGTGGAAGCGACCATCAACGGCATCGGCGAGCGGGCGGGCAACGCCTCGCTGGAAGAAGCGGTCATGGCGATCCGCACCCGCCACGACGCCATCCCCTTCGACAACAACATCAAGACCCGCAACATCCTGAAGGTCTCGAAGCTGCTGTCGGCGATCACCAGTTTCGACGTGCAGCCGAACAAGGCGATCGTCGGCCGCAACGCCTTCGCCCACGAGGCCGGGATCCATCAGGACGGGGTGCTGAAGCACGCCGCCACCTACGAGATCATGACCCCCGAAAGCGTCGGCTGGAACAAATCCAGCCTGGTCATGGGCAAGCATTCCGGCCGGGCTGCGTTCCGCGACAAGCTGACCACGCTCGGCTACGCGATCGGCGACAACCAGCTGAACGACGCGTTCCGCCGCTTCAAGGACCTCGCCGACCGCAAGAAGGCGGTCTACGACGAGGATATCGTCGCGCTGGTCGATGACGAGGTGATGCGCGACCACCAGCGCATCCGCTTCGTCGCGCTTGATCTGCACGCCGGCTCCAAGGCGCCACCCAAGGCGGAGCTGGAACTGGAGGTGGACGGGGTGGTGAAGCGCGCCGTCTCCACCGGTGACGGACCGGTGGACGCCACGTTCAAGGCGATCCACGAGATCTTCCCGCACACCGCGAACCTCGTTCTGTTCTCGGTCGGCGCCGTGACCGAAGGCACCGACGCCCAGGCCAAGACCACGGTGCGGCTGGAAGAGAACGGCAAGCTGGTCGACGGCCAGGGCGCCGACACCGACACCATCGTGGCATCCGCCCGCGCCTATGTGCACGCGCTGAACAAGCTGCTGGTGAAGCGGGTGCGTACGGCGCCACAGGCGCTCTCGGCCTGACGGTCATCCCCTGGCGGCTTGCCCCCTGGCGGCTCGTCCCGTAAGGCGCGCCGCCAGGGGTCAGGACCGAATGGTGCCTTGTCGAAACATAACCCCGCTGCACCGATGCCGCGCCGTCGGGGCTACTCTTGGTCTTGCCGCCGCGCGGGGCCGGCCTGCCGATCCAGATAATCGAGCAGCGCCGCGCGAAACGGCGCCAGGCTTTTGTACCGCACCGTTTCCTCCGGCAGCGCCCGCACCGCCGCGGCCAGGCGGGCCGCCACCTCCGCCGCAGCGGCGATCCGCGCCAGCGGATAGACGTGCACCCGAATGCCGAACAGCACGCCCCCGCTCGTCGGCAACAGTCGCAACGTCTGCCGCTCCACTCGCAGGCACAGCGCCGCCCCCGCGTTCTCCGCCGTGATCGCCGAATCGTATGCGGTACGAAATTTTCCGGTGGGCTGGAACAGCGCCGGATCGTCCACCACCGACCAGTTAAGCCGCAGCGCCACCCGGCCCGGCCGGATCGCCGCCATCAAGCGATCGACCGGGCGGGCGAGCCGTTCCGCATAGAGCGGCACCGGGCCGTGTACCTCCGCCAGGGGCCGCCCGAGCTTGTCGGCAAGCCGCCAGCGGCTCGGGAAACACAGCACCGCCGCCGCCAGGCGCGGCACCGCTCGGTCCAGTTGCACGACGCACAGATCCTCCTGCACCAGGCGGCCGGCCAGCTCCAGCGGATCGACCGGCGGGGCGGCAAGGTCCCAGGTCTCCCCGGTCAGCCGGTTGCGCAGCGTCTCCCCGTCGCGGGCGAACCAGTCGGGAAACCGCGCCGGCAGGTGGGCGGCAAGCAGATCGAGCGTTTCCCGCCCGGCCGCCGCGGCGCCCGGGATCGCTCCGAACACGTCCGCGTGCCGCGCGGCCAGCAGGGAGCGGCGCAGCGCCATCTCCTGCCGGTACTGTTCGTCGAGTTCGATCCAGTCCGCCACCGGGCAGGCGGTCAACGCCATCGCCATCCGATAGGGGCCGGCCTCGAAGGGCAGATGGACCGCCTGACGCGGCAGCTCAGCCGGGGTCGGCGGGCGCATTGGCCGCTTCGCTTCCAGGTTCGGGGATCTCCTCATACAGGGCGCGGGCTTCTGCCGGCGGACCGCGCCGCTGGCCAAGGCCGCGCACCCGCACGACCCGGACCCGATCATGCACCGCGACGGTCAGCACATCGCCCACCCTTACCCGTGCATGCGCCTTGTCGGTCGGCTGCCGGTTGAGCCGAGCGGCCCCGGCCGCGATCAGCCGGGCGCAGTCGGAACGGGATTTCAGGAATCGCGCGCACCACAGCCAGACGTCGAGCCGCTGCCATGCCCCCGGGAGCGTGCCGCCGTCGTCCATCACCCCGATATCGGCGCCCCCGCTCCCTGCCATGGCTGCCCCCGCAGCGCCGGGCGCCGCGGCCGGCGACGTGCGGATGCGTCGTGTCTGCGTCAGGGCGCCGGCCACCGGCCTACCACCCGCCATCCGGCCGCAGGTCGGAGGCCGCCGGTTCCACCCGATCTCATCGGAACAACGCCGCCAGGGCGGCGAAGGGTCCGGCGGCCGCCGGCACCGACCGGGCCGGCCGCTCGGCGGGGCGGGCCGCCGCGGCACGCCCTGGTTCCCTCTCATCCCGCCGCCGGCGCAGCGGCACCAACAGCGGTGGTGGCGGCGGTCCGCAGAAGTCCGGCGGCGCCACCGGGCCCGGAGCGATCCGGTAACCGAGCGCCCGCAGCGCGGCCGGCAGGTCCGCTGCCCGCACGCCCATGCGGGATGCGAGGCCGGATGGAACCGGCGCCGCGCCGCGCCGGGTCAGCGCGGCCAGTTCCGCTGCCAATCGCTCCGCCACGTCCAGCCGGAGCAGCACGGGGCCGGCCGGCAGCCAGCCCATCGCAGTGGCGAATCCAGCCGGCCAGTCGGGCGATGCAGCGATGGCCACCGCGCCGGGATGCGGCAGCACCATGGGACGCCCCTCCCCGTCCCACACCGCCCAGAGCCGCGCCCGCAGCGCCGCTGCATGCGGCTTCAGCAGGGCTGGCAGGAACAGGGCAAAACGCCCGGCGACGACCCCGATCGGCTTCAGCCGCCGGCGCAATTCCGCATCCGCCCCGGTGGCGCCGCCCTCGGCGAGCACGCCCAGCGCCTCGGCGAGCAGGTGGAGCGGACCGCGCAAAGCGGGATCCGCCGCCGCGGCGGCCTCGGCCCGGAACAACGGCGCGAGGCCGGCGGCGATCGCCGCGTCCAGGAAGCGTTGCAGCCGCGCCCGCAGCCGTTCGCGCTGCGCGCCATCGAGGAATTCGCTGTCCGCCACCTCGACCAGCGGGCGCAACGGGGTGGCGCCGCGGCGCAGCCGGGCGATCGGGTGATCGTTCCAGGTGATGCGCTGGTCGGCGGTCAGCCGGGACGCTGCGTCCGGCGCGGCTTCCGCCGCCGTCACGCGACGCGGCACCTCGGCGCAGAGCGCCCGCCTTGCCGCCCGCATCACGAGCTTGCGCATCTCCCCGCCGGTCGTCGGATCGGGCACGAAGGCAAATCCTTCCAACT
>JAGWSV010000094.1 GCA_028869315.1 Rhodospirillales bacterium | reverse complement strand
CGGGCGGCCGTCTCCTGGGCGGGGTCGGCCACGAGCTCGCCCTCCGCCACCAGCGCGCGATAGGCCGGGAGCGGCCCGGCGGCGAGGTCTTGCGTCATGTCGTCCATGTCAGGGCGGGGTGGATACACGATCTGCCGCGAGCGGGCGAGCTTGACAGGCCGATACCTGCTCCGTACCTCGCGAATGATGGTTTCCGGTGTGCGGCTTCCGGTGCGCGGCTTCCGGGGGCCGCGCCGCCCGTGCGTCGCCGCGCCTGTTCCCCTGACCGCACTGGTCCCTGCCATGACCGTTCTTGATTACGCCGCCCTGGATGCCGCCCCGCTGGCGACCGATCCGTTCGTGCACCTGCTGGTGCCGCGCTTCCTGCCGCCGGATGCGCTGGCCGCGGTGGCCGCGGACCTGCCGCCGGTGGGCAAGGGCGGGTCGTTCCCGCCGGATTCGCTCCGTCTCGGTCCGGCGGCGCGGGCGCTGATGGACGAAATGCAGGGGCCGCGGCTCCGCGATGCGATTGCCGCCCGGCTTGGGCTGGATCTTGCCGACGCGCCGACGATGGTGACGATGCGCGGCTTCACCGGCCCGCGCGACGGGCGCATCCATTGCGACTCGCTCGCCAAGCGGGTGACCGTGCTGCTGTATCTGAACCGGGAAACCGACGCCTGGGCGCGCCACGAAGGCTGCCTGCGCCTGCTGCGCGGCCGTGACGACATCGAGGATTTCGCGGTCGAGGTGCCCCCGGTGAACGGCACGCTGCTGGTCTTCCCCAACGGTCCGACCGCCTGGCACGGGCACAGGACCTTCGTCGGGTCGCGCTATTCGGTGCAGCTCAACTACATGACCACCGACGCGAAGGCCCGGTCGGAGTTGCGGCGGCATCGGATCTCGGCCTTCGTGAAGCGCCTGACCCGCGCCGCCTGAGCGCGGCGGCGGCCGACCTGGCTCGGCTCGCCGCGCCGGCGCTCGGTCGGTCTCGCCTGGCGCGCAGCCGGGTCCGGCCGGCCGGCGCGCGCGGGACCGAAGCGGCGCCTATCGATGTTCGGCGGGATCGCCGGGGGCGGGATCGTCGGCGGTCGGCGCGGGGCGGGGCGGGCGCGTTCCGCCGCCCAGCAGCGCCAGCGCAATCACGCCGCAGACGATCGCCGCATCTCCCAGGTTGAACACGTACCACGACCAGCCGAAGGCGTGGGCGCGGATGAAATCCACCACCGCGCCGTACCGCAGCCGGTCGGTCACGTTGCCGACCGCGCCGCCCGCGATCGCCCCGAGCGCAACGGCCGTCGGCGTCGATTGCGTGCGCCGCAGCCAGACCCCGAGCACGGCCACGATCGCCAGCGCCACCCCGGCCAGGATCGCCACGCTCCAGCCGCCGGTGCCGGTCAGCAGCCCGAAGGTCACGCCGCGGTTCCAGACCATCGTCAGGTCGAGATGTGGCATCACCCGGACGTCGCCGCGGCGCGGCAGGTCGAGCCCGTGCAGGATCCAGTATTTGCTGCCCTGGTCGGCGGCGAACACCGCCAGGCCGACCAGGGCGCCGAGAACGGTCAGGCGGTCGCGGCGGCTCACTCGGCCGCCGCGCGGCAGACGAGGCCGGACTCCACCGCATCCGCGCAGCGGGCGCAGAGCGCGGGATGGCCCGGCTGCTGCCCGACTTCCGCCAGCACCCGCCAGCAGCGCGCGCATTTGTCGCCCGGCGCGGTGGCGATCGTGGCCCGCGGCGCCGCCTCGTCGGTGCGGGTCGTGACGGTGGAGACGATGGCGATTTCCGCCCAGGTCGCGGCATCCAGCAGGCCCACCTCGGCCGCGGTCAGCGGCAGGTCCACCTGCGCCTGCAACGATGCGCCGATCGTTCCGGCGCGCCGCGCCTCTTCCAGCGGCACGGTCACGCGCCGGCGGACCTCGCGGATCTGCGCCCATTTCTCCGCCAGCGCCTCGTCCCGCCACGCCGCCGGCAGCTCCGGGAACAGCTGCAGATGCACGCTGTCGGCGTCGCCGAACCGCGCCATCCATGCGTCCTCGGCCGTGAAGCACAATACCGGGGCGAGCCAGGTGCAGAGCGCCCGGTGCAGATGGTCGAGCACGCTGCGCGCCGCGCGCCGCCGGATGCTGTCCGGCCGGTCGCAATAGAGCGCGTCCTTGCGGATGTCGAAATAAAACGCCGAGAGGTCGGTGGCGCAGAAATTATGCAGCTCGGGATAGACCCCGGTCCAGTCGTAGCTCTCGGTCGCCGCGCGGATGCGGGCGTCGAGCTCGGTCATCCGGTGCAGCACCCAGCGTTCCAGCTCCGGCATGTCCGCTTCCGCCACCCGCTCGTCCGCCGAGAACCCGTCGAGCGCGCCCAGCAGCCAGCGCAGCGTGTTGCGCAGCCGGCGATAGAGTTCCGCCTGCTGCTTCAGGATTTCCGGACCGATGCGGAGGTCTTCGGTGGTGTCGGACATCATCACCCAGAGCCGCAGGATGTCGGCGCCGTACTGTTTCTCCACCTGCTCCGGCGCCACGACGTTGCCGAGCGACTTCGACATCTTCCGCCCGTTTTCGTCGGTGACGAAGCCGTGCGTCAGGATGGCGCGGAACGGCGCCCGGCCCCGGGTGCCGATGGCCTCCAGCAACGAGGAATGGAACCAGCCGCGGTGCTGGTCGGAGCCTTCCAGATAGAGGTCGGCCGGCCAGGGCAGCTCGCGCGCTTCCAGGGTGAAGGCGTGGGTCGAGCCGGATTCGAACCAGACATCGACGATGTCGCGGACCTGCTCGTAGTCGTCCGGGTTGCGGTCGGGGCCGAGGAAGCGGGCGGGCGGGGAGGCGTACCAGGCGTCGGCGCCTTCGGCGGCGAAGGCCGCCACGATGCGGTCGACCACGGCGGGATCGCGCAGCGGCTCCCCGCTGCGGCGGTCGACGAAGACCGGGATCGGCACGCCCCAGGCGCGCTGGCGCGAGATGCACCAGTCCGGCCGGGCGGCGACCATGGAGCCGATGCGGTTCCGCCCGGCATCGGGCACGAAGCGGGTGGCGGCGATCGCCTCCAGCGCCTTGGCGCGGATCTGCTCGGGTCCGTCCATGCGGATGAACCATTGCGGCGTGGCGCGGAAGATGAGCGGCGCCTTCGACCGCCAGGAATGCGGGTAGGAATGGACCAGCTTGCCGCGCGCCAGCAGCCCGCCCGCCGCGGCCAGCGCGGCGCAGACCGGGTCGGCGGCCTTGTAGACATGCACCCCGGCGAAATGCGGCACCCAGGCGTTGAACGTGCCGTCCGGCCCGACGGTGTCGGGGATTTCGATGCCGTGGGCGCGGCCGAGGAGGAAATCCTCCTCGCCGTGGCCGGGCGCGATGTGCACGAAGCCGGTGCCGGCCTCGGTGGTGACGAAATCGCCGAACAGCAGCGGCGCGTCATGGTCGTAGCCGCGCCCGCGCAGCGGATGGGCGCAGACGGTGCCGGCCAGGTCCGCGCCCCGCAGCACCCGCACCACGTGGTGGGTGGCGATCTTCGTCTCCGTCAGGAATCCCGGCAGCAGGTGCAGCGCGACCAGCAGCTTGTCGCCCGCCCGCACGCCGGAGCCGGGCTCCACGCCGTCCACATGGATGAGCGCGTAGTCGATCTCCTCCCCGGCGGCGAGGGCGCGGTTGCCGGGCATGGTCCAGGGCGTCGTCGTCCAGATCACGATGGCGGCGTCGGCGAGGTCGGCGGCGGGGGCGGCGACGATCGGAAACCGGACCCAGATCGTCGGGCTGGTGTGGTCGTGGTACTCGATCTCGGCTTCCGCCAGCGCGGTCTTTTCCACCGGCGACCACATCACCGGGCGCAGGCCGCGATAGAGCGCGCCGTTCAGCAGGAACTTGCAGATTTCCCCGGCGATGGCGGCCTCGGACGGGTGGTCCATGGTGGCGTAGCGCTCGGCCCACGCGCCTTCCACGCCGAGGCGGCGGAACTCCTCCTTCTGCACCGCCATCCAATGCGCGGCGTAGGCGCGGCACTCGGCGCGGAAGTCGAGCAGCGGCACGGCGTCCTTGTCGCGGCCCTTGGCGCGGTACTCTTCCTCGATCTTCCACTCGATCGGCAGGCCGTGGCAGTCCCAGCCCGGGATGTAGGTGGCGTCGAACCCGGCCATCTGGCGGGTGCGGTTGACGACGTCCTTCAGGATCTTGTTCAGCGCGGTGCCGATATGGATGTGCCCGTTCGCGTAGGGCGGGCCGTCATGCAGGATGAACAGCCTGCGGCCCTTGGCGGCGGTGCGCATCCGGCCCCACAGGTCCATCGCGTCCCAGCGGGCGAGCAGCGCCGGCTCCCGCTGCGGCAGGTCGGCACGCATGGGAAAGCCGGTGCGCGGCAGGAAGACGGTGTCGCGGTAGTCGCGCTTGGGCTGGTCGGTCGGACTGTCCATCAGGAAATATCCCTGGCGAAGGGGGCCGGCGAGGGGCGTGGCAGGCGCAGGTGGCGCCGCGCCGCTCAGGCGGGGCACGTCGCGGAACCCGGCGCTCTCAGCGAGAGGCCGGGATCGTAATTCGCGCCTGGCGGGGGCCCGTGCACATGCGCGGACTATTGGAAGCGGCCGGGCGCGGGGTCAAGGGCGGCGGGCGCGCCGGGGCCATTCGATTCGTCTATGCGGGCGCCGTCTCGCCATGCTACCGGATTTTCCGCTTTATCATCCCGCCCGGTTGCCGATGGCGCCGTATGGGAGCGGCGGCGGACCGGGAATTATTTGGTACGTCGACGACTGATCGAGGCCCGCCTTGGGCCTTTGTCCCGGGTCTTGCGAGGTCGAAGGGGTTTCGATGTCGGCACGGAGTTCGGTCCTTCGGCTTCACGGCGACGATGGTCGCGAAATCGTCGCCCTGGCCCGCAAGGCGGGAGCGGCCATCCTCGATCATCGGGTGGTGCGCGGGTTCATGCTGGCGGCGGTGTTCGTGCTGTGCGCCTTCCTTGCCTGGAAGGCCACGGACAACCAGCTCACGCAAACCCTCTTCGGCCTCGACCCGCATGACAGCATCCGCCGGTTTCTGGCCGGAACCCAGTCGCGCCCCTTCGCCTATCGCGTGTTCACGCCGGGGTTGATCGCGATCGCGCAGCACTGGCTGCACGTTCCGGCGCTGGCGCTGCGGGCGCCGGCGTTCCTCGCCCGCAAGGTGCCGGCGATCTGCGCCCGCTACGGTGCCGGCAAGGAATCCTCCTGCGGCAACATCGTCTCGTATTTCGTGGTCGGGTGGTGGCTCTATCTGGGCTTCCTGCTGACCATGTTCGCGATGGCGCGCCGGCTGTTCTCCGGCAGCATCGTCCTGGGCGCGGCGACCGTCTATCTCGCCTTCGCGGTGGAGAACGCGATCATCCTGCGTGGCCTGTCGCACACCTACGACTGGGGCACCCTGTTGTTCGGCGCGCTGTTCCTGTGGTGCCTGCTGGCGGAGCGGCCGATCCTGTTCTGCCTGGTCATGCCGCTCGCCTGCCTGAACAAGGAGACCGCGGTTCTCTATACGTTGCCGTTCCTGCTGGCCAATCTCCCGCGCCTGCGGCCGGCGCGGACCTTGTTCTACGTCGCGGCGCAGATCGCCACCTTCGTGGTGATCTATGGCGGCGAGCGCCTGTACTTCGCCGGCAATCCGGGCACCTGGATGGAGATCCATCTGATGGGCCAGATCTACCTGTTTTCCGAGCACATCAACCTGGCGCTCCTGTTTGGCCTGCTGGTCGCGATCGTCCTGGCGTTTTACCGGTTCCCGGACAAGCACCCGGTCCTGCGTGCCGCCTGCATCATGATCCCGCCCTGGGCGGTCCTGTTCCTGATCGGCGCCGTGCCGCGGGAAATCCGCGACACGTTCGAGATCCTGCCGCTCCTGGTCCTGATGACGATGCAGTCGCTCGTGGCGCTGATCGCCGGCCGAACCGCGGCCCCGATCGACCGGGCGCGCTGATCGTGGCGGAAACCGCGCCGCCCCCCTCCGACGCGACCGTCGCGCCGCCCTTCCATGCGCCACCCGCACGTGCGCCGGCCTCCGGGCGCGCGCCGGCCCCCGCGGTTTCGGCGTGCCCGCTGGTGGTCGATCTCGACGGCACCTTGGTCCGGTGCGACACGCTCGGCGAAGCGGTGTTCGCGCTCGCCCGAAGCTGGCGGCTGTTCCCGACGCTCGGCCTGCTGGCGACGACGGGACGGGCGGCGTTCAAGCGGCGGGTCGCCCGGCTTGCGCCCCCCGCGGCGGCGCTGCTGCCCTACAACACGGCGTTGCTTGCCTATCTGCACGCGCAGAAGGCGGCCGGACGGCGGCTCGTGCTCGCCACGGCGTCCGACCGCACGGTGGCGGACGCGGTCGCCGCCGAACTGGGGCTGTTCGACGAGGTGCTTGCCTCCGACGGCAAGACCAACCTCAAGGGGGCGGCCAAGGCCCAGGCCCTGGTGTCGCGCTTCGGGGCGGGCGGCTTCGCCTACGCCGGTGACAGCCGCGCCGACCTCCCGGTCTGGCGTGCGGCCGCGGCCGCCGTGCTGGTCAATGTGTCTCCGGCCATCGCCGGCCAGGTGCGCCAGCACGTGCCGGTGGAGTATGCGCTCGACGATCGGGTTCCGCAGCTTGCCGCGTTGTGGCGGGCGATGCGGCCGCATCAATGGACCAAGAACCTGCTGGTGCTGGTTCCATTGCTGACCGCGCATGCCTATGGCGACCCGCGCGCCTGGCATGGCGCCGTGCTGGCGTTTCTGGCCTTCTGCGCGACCGCCTCAGGCCTCTATCTGTTCAACGACCTGCTGGATCTCGCCGCCGACCGGGCGCACCGGCGCAAGCGGCAGCGGGCCTTTGCCAGTGGCCGGGTGCCGGTGGCACGCGGCGTCGCGCTGGCGGGCGTGCTGGTTGCGCTCGGCGCCGCGCTCGGGGTGGCCGCCGGCGCGTGGTGGGTGATCGGCCTCTATGCGGCGACGACCGCCGCCTATTCGCTCAAGCTCAAGGAACTGCCGCTGGTCGACGTGTTCTGCCTGGCGGCGTTCTATACGCTGCGCCTGTTCGGCGGCGGCGAGGCGAGCGGGCACCTGGTCTCGCTGTGGCTGCTCGGTTTTTCGAGCTTCCTGTTTCTCAGCCTCGCCCTGGTGAAGCGGGTGGAGGAGCTGACCGCGGTGCCGGGAGCGGTGGCGGAAGCCGGTGCCGGGCCGGCATTCGCGCCCGCGCGCCGCGGCTATACCCGGGCTGACGCGGCCATTCTGCAAATGTTCGGATGCGCCGCGTCGTTTGCCTCCTGCATCGTGCTGGCGCTGTTCGTCCAAAGCGAGGCGACGGCCCAGACCTACGCCTCGCCGCCGATGCTCTGGGGCATGGTGCCGCTGTTCCTGTTCTGGCAGTGCCGCCTGTGGCTCTCGACCGCCCGGGGCTACATGCACGAAGATCCGATCGTCTACGCGGCGCGGGACTGGGTGTCCTGGTCGGTGGGCGCGGCTTTGGTCCTGTTGCTCGTGCTCGCTCACTCCGTCACCTGGTTTCCGGGCTGAGCCGCGCCGTGCCGGCGCCCGCGCCGATCCCGAGCGCCACGCAGCTGTCCGGCTGGGGCCGGTTTCCCCGTCTCGCGTGCCGGGTCATCGCGCCCGCCGACGCCGACGCCGCGGTCGCGTCGGCTGCCGTCGAGCCGAGCCTGATCGCGTTCGGCAACGGCCGTGCCTACGGCGATGCCGCTCTCAACCCCGCCGCGACGATGGCGATGCGCGGCTGCGCGGGGGTGGAAGCGTTCGATCCGGAAACCGGGCTGCTGGTGGTCCGCGCCGGAACGCTGCTCGCCGACGTGATCGGCGACTTCCTGCCGCGAGGCTGGTTCCCTCCGGTGACGCCCGGCACCCGGTTCGTCACCCTGGGCGGCATGGTCGCCGCCGACGTTCACGGCAAGAACCACCATCGGGCCGGCACGTTCGGCGCCCATGTCGCGTGGCTCGACCTGGCGCTGGCGGACGGCCGCGTGCTGCGCTGTTCGGCGACGGAAAACCCGGAGGTCTTTGCGGCAACCTGTGGCGGCATGGGGCTGACCGGGATCATCCTGCGCGTCGCCTTCAGGATGATGAAGGTGGAGACGCGGCTGATCCGCCAGGAGACCCTGCGCGCCCCGGGGCTCGATGCGGTGATGGACCTGTTCCAGGCCTCCGAGGACTGGACCTATTCGGTGGCCTGGATCGATTGCCTGAGCGGCGGCGCCTCCCTCGGCCGGTCGGTCCTCACCCGCGGGGAACATGCCCGTGCCGCGGAGGCTCCCGCTCCGCTCGCCCCGCCGCGCGCGCGCGGCTGGCGGATGGGGTTCGATCTTCCCGGCTTCGCGCTGAACCGCTGGAGCGTACGGGCGTTCAATGCGCTCTATTATCGGGCCGGCCGGCCCGGCATCGCGCTCGTCGACCTGCAGCCGTTCTTCTACCCGCTGGATGCGATCCTGGAGTGGAACCGCATCTACGGCCGCTCCGGATTGTTCCAATATCAGTGCGTGCTGCCGCTGGATGCGAGCCGTGCCGGGCTTGGTGCGCTGCTTCGCTGCATCGCGGGGCGGGGCGCGGGTTCGTTCCTGTCCGTCCTGAAGCGCTTTGGCGCGGTGCCGGCCGCGTGTCCCGGGATGCTGTCCTTCCCGATGGAAGGCTACACGCTCGCGCTCGATTTTCGCGCCACCGCCGCGAATCTGCGCCTGGCGCAGGAGCTGGACGCGATCGTGGCCGATCATGGCGGCAGGCTCTATCTGGCCAAGGACGCCCGGATGGCGCCCGCCATGATGCGCGCCTATCCGGGATTGCCCCGCTTCCGCGCGGCGCGCGCGCAGCTGGACCCCGCCGGCAAGTTCGCGTCCGCCCAGTCGCGCCGGCTTGGTTTGTAGCGCCCGCGCCCGGCCGGGCGGCTATGCGTGCCGCAGCACGCGCCTGGCTTCCGCCACGTCCGCCGCGATCTGCGCGCGCAGCGCGTCGAGGCCGGAGAACTTCACTTCCGGCCGCAGATAGGCCCGCAGCGCGACGGCGAGCCCCGCCCCGTACAGGTCGCCCGCGAAGTCGAACAGGTTCACTTCCAGGCGGCTCTCGGTCCCGGCATTGACCGTCGGCCGGCGGCCGATATTCGCCGCGCCGTCATAGGTCCGTCCGTCGGCGAGCCGCACCGTGACGGCGTAGACGCCGCGCGCCGGCTCCAGATGCCGGCCCAGCGCGATATTCGCGGTCGGAAATCCGATCGTGCGGCCGCGGGCGTCGCCGTGCATCACCACGCCGCGGATCGCCCAGTCCCGCCCCAGTTCGACCGCCGCCCGCTCCGGATAGCCGTCCTGCAGGGCGCGGCGGATGCGGGTGGAGGACAGCGGGCCTTCGCTGTCGGCCATCAGCGGCACCAGGGTCACGCCCATGCCCAGCCGCTCGGCCTGTGCGGTCAGGAACGCGGTGTCGCCGCCGCGCCGGTGGCCGAAAGCGAAGTCCTGCCCCGAAACCAGGTGCCGTGCGCCCAGTCCGGCGTGCAGCACCTCGGCCACGAAGGCCTCGGCGCTCATCATGCTGAACGCCGGCGTGAACGGCAGTTCGTAGAGCAGGTCGACGCCGAGCGCGGCCAGCAGGTCCGCCCGCTCGGCCGGGAGGGTGAGGCGGAACGGCGGGTCGTCGGGGCGGAACACCTCGCGCGGGTGCGGCTCGAAGGTCAGCACCGCGAGCGGCGCGTCCGGCCGGGCCGCGTGGGCGGCGCGGATCAGGGCGGCGTGGCCCAGATGCACCCCGTCGAAATTCCCGAGCGCCACGGTCGCCCCGTGCGCGGCGGCCGGCAGGTCGCGCCAATCGTGGAAGATGTGCATCAGCCGCGCGCGGGAACCTGTACGAGCGCCTCGCCGTCGATCACCACCTCCTCGCCGACGGTGCAGGTGGTCTTGAGCGTCGCGCGGCGCTTTTCGGCGTTGAGCGCGGTCACTTCCACGGTGGCGACGACGGTGGCGCCGATCTTCACCGGGGCGCGGAAGCGCAGGGTCTGGCCCATGTAGATCGTCCCCGGGCCGGGAAGCCGGGTGCCCAGCACGGCGCTGATCAGGCCGGCCGACAGCATGCCGTGCGCGATGCGTTCGCCGAACAGCGACGCCCTGGCCGCCTCTTCGTTGATGTGCACCGGGTTGGTGTCGGTGGAGACGGCGGAATAGAGCAGGATGTCGGCCTCGGTGATGGTCTTGCCGAGGCTCGCCGTCTGGCCGACGGCCAGGTCTTCGAAGCAGGCGCTTTGGGTCATGGCAACGATCCCTGCATGGCTGGACCGCCCGGTTGTGCGGGATGGGCGCCGGAGGGTCAACCGCGCCCGGCGATATGGACAAGCGGCCGCCCCGGGTCGAAACACGGGCACCGCCGATCCGCTCCGGGAGCCTCCGCATGCCGCAGACCGAAATCGGGTCCGCCGAAGACCTGCTTGCCGAACTTGCCGGCTGGGTCCGGCTGGAAACCCCCACCACCCACCCTGACGCGGTGAACCGCCTGGTCGATGTGGCGGAGGCGGAACTGGCCGCCGCCGGCGCGCTGATCACCCGGATACCGGGGGAGGGCGGGTTCGGCGACACCCTGCTGGCCCGGACGCCCGGTCCCGCCGCGCCGGACGGCAAGTCCATCCTGATCGCCGGACACCTGGATACGGTGTGGGACCCCGGCACGATCGAGACCATGCCCTATCGGGTCGACGGCGCGAAGGCGCACGGGCCGGGCATCTTCGACATGAAGGCGGGCAGCTTCGTCGCGCTGCACGTGGTGCGCGCAATCCTGCGCCAGCGCGTGCCGCTCCGCCGTCCGGTCACCCTGCTGCTGACGCCGGACGAGGAAGTGGGCAGCCCCAGCTCGCGCCCGCATATCGAGCGGGAGGCGGCCCAGGCGGCCTATGTGCTGATCCCCGAGCCCGCCGGCGCCGGCGGCGCCTGCGTGACCGCGCGCAAGGGCGTCGGCCGGTTCGTGCTGCGCGTCGAGGGCCGCGGCGCCCATGCCGGCAACGGCTTCGCCGACGGCGCCTCGGCGGTGGTGGAACTCGCGCACCAGATCCAGGCGATCCACGCGCTGGTGGATACCGAGCGCGGCGTGACCCTGAATGCCGCGCCGGTCTGGGGCGGCACCAGGCCGAACGTCATCCCGCCCGAGGCCGGCTGCGAGATCGATCTGCGGGTTTCCACCGACGCCGACGGCGCGGCGCTGGAAGCCGCGCTGCGCGGCCTCGCCGCCCGCACTCCGGGCTGCCGCGTCACCGTGGAAGGCGGCATGAACCGCCCGCCCTTCGCCGAGACGCCGGCGATCACCGCGCTCTACGAGAAGGCGCAGGTGATCGCCGCCGGCCTTGGCATGGCGCTGCCGAAGCAAAGCCGCGGCGGCGGATCGGACGGCAATTTCAGCGCCGCGCTCGGCGTGCCGACGCTCGACGGGCTGGGCTGCCCGGGCGGCGGCGCGCACGTGCATTCCGAGCATATCCGCTGGAAGGAACTCGCGCCGCGGGCCGCCCTGCTGGCGGGGTTGCTGGAAGCCCTGGACTGATTTCGGGGCGAGTCCGGGGCGGGTCCCGGGACCATCGCGCCCGGGACCCGCACCGGTCCTGGCCCGGCTGCCTCAGGGACGCGCGGTCACGCCCGACGGCCAGGGGGAATGTAGTCGCGCTGCGCCGGGCCGGTGTAGATCTGCCGCGGCCGGCCGATGCGCTGCTGCGGATCCTCGATCATCTCCGCCCACTGGCTGATCCAGCCGACGGTGCGCGACACCGCGAACAGCGCGGTGAACATGGAGGTCGGGAAGCCCATCGCCTTCAGGATGATGCCGGAATAGAAATCCACGTTCGGATAGAGCTTGCGCTCGACGAAATACGGGTCGTTGAGCGCGATCTTCTCCAGTTCCATGGCGAGGTCGAGCAGCGGATCGTCCTTGATGCCGAGCTCGCCCAGCACGTCGTGGCAGGCCTTCTGGATGATCTTCGCGCGCGGGTCGTAGTT
>JAGWSV010000093.1 GCA_028869315.1 Rhodospirillales bacterium | reverse complement strand
TGCCGCAGACCACCAGCAGCAGGATCTCGGCCAGCGGATGGGCAATGCGGCGCACGTCGCGCGGATCGGCGATGGTGGCGAAGTGATCCAGAAGGACGGCGAGACGGGACTTGCCCAGCAGATCGTCGGGGGTGCTCATGGGGGCGGCTCCGAATCGGGGGGAGCGGCATCGAATCGACAAAAGCCCCCGGAGTCACCGGCCGTCACATGAGTTCGTGGCCCTGGGAGGGATCGAGGGCCGGACCTGCGAAACCAGGTCGCCCCGTCGTCAGCGGCGACGGGGCGAGGCACGTCGGCGCCGCCTAGTCTCTCTGGCGGTCGGGTGACCATTTGTCCGGCGCTTGTACGACCACTTCGTGAAGAGTTGCCGGCCCTCCGCCCAGGCCACGGGCTGGGCCGTATAAATCCGCTCCCGGAAATCGCGGCTTTCGGACATCTGGGCTCCCGTACGTCCCGACAGTGGCCGGCCGGTCGGTTAGCTTGACGTCGGCGGCCCCAAACATCTAGACGTCTAGACATGATGACCGATACTGCCCCGCCGACCCAGCCGAACGACGCGGAAAAGACTCCGCGGCAACGCTGGATGGCCGTACTCGCCCGTGCCGGCGCCGAAGCGATCGCCGCCCGGCTGCGGCGGGCCGAGGCCATTCCCGAGTGGCGCCGGCTGCGTGGACCGGACACCGGCCTTGTCATGCTGCGCGGCCGCAGCGGCGGCGGCGGCGCGTCCTTCAATCTCGGTGAAATGACTGTGACCCGGTGCACCTTGCGGCTGGCCAGCGGCCTTGTCGGGCATGCGACCGTCGCCGGCCGTAACCTCCGGCACGCCGAACTGGCCGCGCTCGCCGACGCGTTGCTGCAGGATCCCGCCCGGCAGGACGCGTTGCTCGCGGACCTGATCGCGCCGCTCGCCGCGGCCCAGCAGGTACAGCGCCAGGCGCTTGCGGCCCGCGCCGCGGCGACCCGGGTGCAGTTCTTCGCGTTGCAGACGATGCGCACATGATGCTCGCCCCCGATCTGCCGGGCTTCGCCGATCCGGTGGCGGACGCGCAGGCCACGTTCCGTGCGGTGCTGGACGCGATGGCGCGTCCCGGCACGATCCACGCCGTCGCGCCGGGCCTGGACGCGCCCGCACCACTCGATCCGGCGACGGCTGCCCTGCTGCTCACCTTGGTCGATCCCGATACGCCGCTTTGGGTGGAGCCGGCGCTGGCGCCGGCGCGCGACTGGATCGCCTTTCATTGCGGTGCCCTGCTTGTGGCGGTGCCGGAGGCGGCGTCGTTCCTGCTCGCCACCGTACTGCCGCCGCTCGACACCCTGCGTCGCGGCAGCGACGAGGCGCCGGAGGAGGGGGCAAGCGTGATTCTGCAACTTTCGGCGTTGGGGGAGGGGACGCGGTTCCGTCTTGACGGACCCGGACTGGCGGCGCCGGCAAGCTTCGCCGCCGCCGGGCTGGGCGCCGGGTTCGTGGCCGCGTGGCATGCGAACCGGGCCGGCTTCCCGCGCGGGGTGGACCTGCTGCTCGGCTGCGACACACGGATCGCCGCCTTGCCGCGCTCGGTTGCCGTGGATCAGATCTGAGGGGGCAGGAGGATGGCCTATGTGGCAGTCAAGGGCGGCGAGCAGGCGATCGCGGCGGCGCATGCCTGGCGCGCCGAGGCACGACGCGGCGATCCCGCGGTGTCCAAGCTCGAGCCGGCACAGATCGAGGGCCAGCTCGGCCGGGCGGTGGAACGGGTAATGGCGGAAGGCTCGCTCTATGATCGCGGCCTGGCGGCGCTCGCAATCGCCCAGGCGGAGGGCGATCTGATCGAGGCGGCGTTCCTGTTGCGCGCCTACCGCACCACCCTGCCGCGCTTCGGCGTGTCTCTGCCGCTCGACACCACGGCGATGGCGATCCAGCGACGTATTTCCGCGGTGTTCAAGGACCTGCCGGGCGGACAGGTGCTGGGCCCGACGACCGACTACACCCACCGGCTGATCGATTTCGCTTTGCCGGCCCAGGACCTGCCGCCAGCCGCACCGATGGCGGAGCCCGATCCGGCGCCGATGCCGCGGGTGGCTGATCTCCTGGCTGCCGAGGGGCTCATCCGTCCCGATCCGGCTGATGCGGGCGAACCCGCCGACCTCACCCGGGCGCCGCCGGCGCTCCCGCTGCCGCGCGCCGCCCGGCTGCAAGGGCTGGCGCGCGGCGACGAAGGCTTCCTGCTCGGCATGGGCTATTCCACCCAGCGCGGCTACGGCGGCAGTCACCCCTTCGCCGGCGAGATCCGCATGGGCGCGGTGAGCGTCGAGATCATTCCGGACGAGCTCGGGTTCGCCATCGATATCGGCGACGTGGTGCTGACCGAATGCCAGATGGTCAACCAGTTCCACGGCACGAAGACCGAGCCGGCCCGCTTTACCACCGGCTACGGCCTAGCGTTCGGTCAGGCGGATCGACGCGCGATGTCGATGGCGCTGGTGGACCGCGCGTTGCAGGCGGGCGACCTCGGCGAGGACGTGACCGCCCCGGCACAGGATGCGGAATTCGTGCTGTCGCATGCCGACAACATCGAGGCGACCGGCTTCGTCGAGCACCTGAAGCTGCCGCACTACGTCGATTTCCAGAGCGAGATCGAGGCCGTGCGCCGGCTGCACGCGCAGGCCCGGGCCCACGCGGAGGCGGAGGCGGCGGAATGAACGGCTACAACTTCGCCTATCTGGACGAGCAGACCAAGCGCATGATCCGCCGTGCCATCTTGAAGGCGATCGCGATTCCCGGTCATCAGGTGCCGTTCGCCTCGCGCGAGATGCCGCTGCCCTATGGCTGGGGCACCGGCGGCATCCAGGTGACGGCGTCGATCCTGGGTTCCCACGACGTGCTGAAAGTGATCGACCAGGGCGCCGACGACACCACCAACGCAGTCTCCATCCGGCGCTTCTTCGCCCGCACCGCCGGCGTGCGGACGACGACCCGCACCGAAGACGCAACGGTGATCCAGACCCGCCATCGCATCCCGGAGACCACGCTCACCGCGCGCCAGATCCTGGTGTACCAGGTGCCGCAGCCCGAGCCGTTGTACCGCCTGGAACCGTCGCGCGCGGAAGGCCGGCGGATGCATGGGCTGGCGGAATATGGCGCCATGCACGTGAAACTCTATGAGGACATCGCCCGCTACGGCCAGGTGGCGATCAGCTACGACTACCCGGTGATGGTGAACCACCGCTACCTGACCTCCCCGAGCCCAATTCCGGCCTTCGACAATCCGAAGCTGCACCGCATGCCGGCGCTCCAACTGTTCGGGGCAGGGCGAGAAAAGCGGATCTATGCCATCCCGCCCTACACCGACGTCCGCTCGCTCGATTTCGAGGATCACCCGTTCCGTCCGCATCGCGCGCAGGCCGCGTGCGCGCTGTGCGGTGCGCGGGGCTCCTATCTCGACGAGGTGATCATCGACGACCGCGGCGGACGGATGTTCGTCTGTTCCGATACCGATTACTGCGCGGGGCGCCGTGCCGCGGGCCATGTCGGCACCGAAGGGGCGGCGGCGTGACCGATCCGCCCTTGCTCTCCGCCCGCGGCCTGTCGCTGGCGTTCGACCGGGTGCCGGCGTTGGCCGGGGTCGATCTCGATCTCTGGCCCGGCGAGGTGCTCGCGGTGGTGGGCGAATCCGGCTCCGGCAAGACCTCGCTGCTCAATGTGCTCTCCGGCCGCCTCCGACCGGATGGCGGGGTCGCGTGCTACCGCGACCCGGACGGCGCGCTGCACGATGTGCATGCGATGGCGGCCCCGGATTTGCGGCGGCTGCATCGGTCAGATTGGGGCTTCGTCCATCAGGACCCGCGCCAGAGCCTCCGCATGGCGGTCAGCGCCGGCGGCAACGTGGGTGAGCGGCTGATGGCCGCCGGCGCGCGGCACTACGGCGATATCCGCACGGTCGCCACCGCCTGGCTGGAACGGGTGGAGATCGATCCCCGGCGCATCGACGACCTGCCGCGCACCTTCTCGGGCGGCATGCTGCAGCGGTTGCAGATCGCGCGCACCCTGGCGACCCGTCCGCGCCTCGTGTTCATGGACGAGCCGACCGGCGGGCTCGACGTTTCGGTGCAGGCGCGCCTGCTCGACCTGGTCCGCGGCCTGGTGCGCGATCTCGGCATTGCCTCGGTCCTGGTCACGCACGATCTGGCGGTGGCGCGGTTGCTGGCGCAACGGATCGCCGTGATGCGCGGCGGACGCGTGGTGGAAACCGGGCTGACCGATCAGGTGCTGGACGATCCACAACATCCCTACACCCAGTTGCTGGTCAGTTCGGTGTTGCAGGTGTGAACAGGATCGCATCCGAGGCGTGTGGGGGTGCCAGTGCGGAAGCGGGCTCTTTTGCGCCGGTTCCATCCTCGATGTGGCGTCAGCGCGTGGCGATGTGGTATGCAGGAGGTCGAAAGTTGGGCTGCTGCCGCCACTCCGGCTCCCGGCGGATCGGAGGCGGATCACGCGTGTCATTCAGATCCGACGCCAACCCCACCGGACAGCGAAGCCCGTGCGCACCAGCATGGACCACCTCCGATGGCGGCGGTGCCTTGAGCGGCCAGGCAGGATGTCCGGCCATGGTGGCCCGTCGCCCCATCGGGCTGACCCCCCCATCCCTGAACGGATCCTTGCCATGGCCACGGTGATGCTGCGCACTGAGGGGCTGGCCAAGGGCTTTACCCTGCATCTGCAGGGCGGTTTGCGGCTGCCGGTCTTCGCGGGGATCGAGCTCTCCGTCACCGAAGGCGAATGCGTGGCGCTCACCGGGCCGTCCGGTGCCGGCAAGTCCACCCTGCTGCGCTGCTTGTACGGCAGCTATCGCGCTGAGGCCGGGCGGATCCTGATCCGCCATCGCGGCGCCATGCTCGATCTGGCCGCGGCCGGGCCGCGCAGCATCCTTGCGGTCCGGACCGAGACGCTTGGCTATGTGTCCCAGTTCCTGCGCGTGGTGCCGCGCGTGCCGGCCCGCCGCATCGTGGCCGAAGCGGCGATCGCCCGGGGCACCGCGCCGGCCGCGGCGCTGGAAGCGGCGGCAGCACTGCTGTCGCGTCTTGGCATTCCGGCGCGGCTGCATGATCTGCCGCCGGCGACCTTCTCCGGCGGCGAGCAACAGCGGGTGAACCTGGCGCGAGGCTTTCTTGGCGGCCACCCTGTGCTGCTGCTTGACGAACCCACGGCCGCGCTCGATGCCGCCAACCGCGACACCGTGCTGGCGTTGATCGGGGAAGCGAAGGCGCGCGGTGCCGCGATCGTGGCGATCATGCATGATGCACCCTCGCTTGCCCGCGTCGCGGACCGCGCGTTTCCGATGACCCTCTTCCAGGACGCCGCATGACCGCAGATATGATCCTGACCGGCGCGGCCCTGGCGCTGCCAGGGGCGGTGCTGGCCGGCACCCTGGTGGTGCGCGACGGGCGGATCCTGGAGGTGCAGCCTGGCCGCTCTGCCGCCCCGGGCGCGATCGGGCTCGACGGCGACCTGCTGATCCCTGGCATCGTCGACCTGCACACCGACAATCTGGAACGCCAGGTGCAGCCGAGGATCAACGCGCGCTGGCCGTCGCGCTCGGCGCTGATGGCACATGACGCGCAATGCGCGGTGGCCGGCGTGACCACCGTGCTCGATGCGCTCTGCCTCGGTGATCTCGGCTTCGAGAAGGATCGGGTCCGCACCTTTCGCGAGGGCGTGGCCGATATCGATGCGCTGGCCGATACCGGGTTGCTGCGCGCCGAGCATTTTCTGCATCTGCGGTGCGAGATTCCGGCGCCCGACATGCTGGCCCTGTTCGATCCCGTGGCCGAGCATCCGCGGGTCCGGATGGTCAGCCTGATGGACCACACGCCGGGAGTCGGCCAGTACGCCGATCTCGACCATTATCGGAAGTTACGACGCGACAGCGGCACCGCCGCCAACGAAGTCGAGCAGCGGATCGCCGAATTGCAGGCGCAACGGGGACGGTTGCGCGACGGCAACCGACGCGCCGTGCTGGCCCGCCTCGTTGGCCGGCATGTCGCGCTCGCGAGCCATGACGACCGTACCGCCGTCGAGGTGGCCGAGAATCTGGCCGACGGCATCACTGTGAGCGAGTTCCCGGTCACCATGGAAGCGGCCGCCGCAGCTCGCGCGCAGGGGATGCAGGTGATCGCCGGGGCACCCAACCTGGTGCGCGGCGGCTCGCATTCCGGCAACGTCGCGGTGGCGGCGCTGCTGGAAGCCGCCGCGGTCGATGCCCTGGCGTCCGATTACGTGCCGACCAGCCTGATCGAGGCCGCGTTCCACCGTGCCGCCGGCACCCTGCCGGACGCGGTGGCGCTGGTCACCGACCGGCCGGCGCGGATCGCCGGCCTCGCCGATCGCGGCCGGCTGGCGCCCGGGCTGCGCGCCGATCTCGTGCGGGTACGACTGCATGAGGGCCTGCCGGTGGTGCGCGCCGTCTGGCGGGCCGGGGAGCGGATGGCATGACGGCCGGCGGCGTTTCTCCGGTTGATGCCCCCTTTGGCGCCCGTGTCGCGCTCTATTACGTGCCCGAGGCCGACGATCCGTTGGCCATCGCAGGGGCACGCTGGCTGGGACGGGACGCGGAAACCGGCAGCGCGGTGTCGCAGCCGGCGATCGACGGCATCGCCGAAGTCACCGCGGACCCGCGGGTTTATGGATTTCATGCCACGTTGAAGCCGCCGATGCGCCTGGCGGACGGTGCGAGCTGGGCCGAACTGGAGCGGGCCGCCGACGAGCTCGCCGCGTCCGTGGCGCCGTTCGACCTGCCGCCCTTGACGGTGGTGGATGTGCACGGATTCCTCGCCCTGCGGGAGACGGTGCCGTGCCCGGCGTTGCAGGCGCTGGCCGATCTGTGCGTCGCCGGGATGGACGCGTTCCGTGCGCCCCCCGGGGCCGAGGAGCTGGCACGCCGGCGATGCGGCGGGCTCAGCGCGGCACAGGACGGGCTGCTGCGCCGCTGGGGCTATCCTTACGTGTTCGGTGCGTGGTTCTTCCACCTGACCCTGACCCGCCGCCTGCAGGTGGATGAGCGGGCGCGCTGGAGGGAAGCGGCAGAGGCGCAATTTGCGCCGGCCCTTGGAGTGCCGCGCCGGGTCTCGGCGATCTGCCTGTCTACCCAGATTGGGCCAGGATACCCGTTCCGGCTGGCAACGCGGCTGACGCTGCGCGGGTAAGGGCGGCGAGGAACCGTGCCGCGCCTTCGGCCGGTGTGCCGTCGTTGATCACGGTTTCGATCGGCAAGCTTCCCGGCGCCAGGTGTTCCGCCAGCGCCACTTCGCGCGCCAGCCGTCGGGCGATATCGGCGGCTGCCTCCCGCCCGCGTGCGGCGAGGCGGGCGGCAAGCGCTCCGGGCGGGGCGGTGACGGCGATCCCCCGCGCGACGAAGCGGGACGCGGCCTTGTCCAGAACGGTGCGCGAGACGTTCGCGACCACCACCCGACCCAGCGCGAGATCGTCGACGATCGCGGCCGGGATCCCGTAGCGCAGCCCATGGGCCTGCCATTGCAGGGCGAAGGCGCGGGTCGCGAAGTCCTGTTCGGTGACCGGCTCGTGGTCCTCCCCGCCGGCCGCCGCAGGGCGGGTGATCACGCGGCGCGGAAAGCGGAAGCGCGGATCGGGCACAAGCGCCTGGCGGGCGGCGTCGATCAGCGTGTCCTTGCCGACGCCGCTCGGCCCCACCACCAGCACCAGCAGGCCGGTGCGGATCGGCTCGGCCAGGGGGAGGGACCCGGACCGCGGGAGCGATCCGGACCGGGGAACGGAAGGCCGGTCGCGGTCCGCCGGGTCGTCATCCGGGCGTGACGGCGGGGGGGCCTTCACTGGCGAACGGCTCAGTGCGCCGCGGCGACGATCGCTGCGGTAATGCAGGCCTCGGCGGCCGTGCGCCCTTCCCAGCCGGTAACCTTCACCCATTTGTCGGTTTCGAGATCCTTGTAGCGCTCGAAGAAGTGCTCGATCGCCGCACGGGTGATCGGCGGCAGGTCGTCGATCGACTCGACCGCACTGTGGTGCGGGTGCACCCGGTCGTGCGGCACGCAGATGATCTTCTCGTCCGGGCCCTTCTCGTCTTCCATCCGCAACATGCCGATCGGGCGGGAGCGCACCACGGCGCCCGGTACGACCTGGGACGGCACCAGCACCAGCGCGTCCAGCGGGTCGCCATCCTCGGCGAGGGTGCCGGGAATGAAGCCGTAGGCGGCCGGATAGGCGGTGGCGGTGAACAGGAAACGATCGACGAACAAGGCGCCCGAGGCCTTGTCGACCTCGTATTTGACCGCCGATCCCTGGGGGATTTCGATCACTACGTTGATGTCGTGCGGCGGGTCTCCGCCGATCGGGATCTTGCTGACATCCATGGTCGTGTCTCCTTGGGTCGCCGGTCTGTGACGCGGCAGTTCGGCACGGGGCACGCCCGGGATAAGGCGCACCCGGGATGCGGCGCGTGGAAGGCAGTCGCTGAATAAAACAAATCACGCCCGACTGGAATCGCCGAGCGAACCAGAAGGCGTGACATGTTCGGAAAGGCCGTCCGGGGCGTGTCCAGCCAGGCCGAACACGCCCCGGGTTTCGATCAGTGCAGCCAGCCCGCCAGGATCGCCAGCATCAGCAACGCAACGATGTTGGTGATCTTGATCATCGGGTTCACCGCCGGGCCGGCGGTGTCCTTGTACGGGTCGCCTACGGTGTCTCCGGTAACCGCCGCCTTGTGCGCGTCGGAGCCTTTGCCGCCGTGGTTGCCTTCCTCGATGTACTTCTTCGCGTTGTCCCACGCGCCGCCGCCCGAGGTCATGGAGATCGCGACGAACAGCCCGGTCACGATGGTGCCGAGGAGCATCGCGCCCAGCGCAGCGAAGGCGTTCACCGCCCCCCCCACGGCCCAGATAATCACCCACAGTACCACCGGCGCCAGCACCGGCAGCAGCGAGGGTACGATCATCTCGCGGATCGCGGCCTTGGTCAGCATGTCGACCGCGCGGCCGTATTCAGGCTTCGCCGTGCCGGCCATGATGCCGGAGATCTCGCGGAACTGGCGGCGCACTTCCACCACCACCGAGCCGGCCGCGCGGCCAACCGCGGTCATGCCCATCGCGCCGAACAGGTAGGGCAGCAGCCCACCGATGAACAACCCGATGACCACATACGGGTCCTCGAGCTGGAACGACACGTGCAGGTTCGGGAAGTAGTGCTTCAGGTCCTGCGTATAGGCCGCGAACAGCACCAGCGAGGCCAGGCCGGCCGAGCCGATCGCGTAGCCCTTGGTCACCGCCTTGGTGGTGTTGCCGACCGCATCGAGCGCGTCGGTGGTGACGCGGACCTCGCGTGGCAGTTCGGCCATCTCGGCGATGCCGCCGGCGTTGTCGGTGACGGGGCCGTAGGCATCGAGCGCCACGATCATGCCCGCGAGCGCCAGCATGGTGGTGGCGGCGATGGCGATGCCGAACAGCCCGGCCATCATGTAGGCCAGAATGATGGCGATCGAGATTGCTATCACCGGCCCGGCAGTCGCTTCCATCGACATCGCCAGGCCCTGGATCACGTTCGTGCCGTGTCCTGTGGTCGATGAATTGGCGATGCTGCGCACCGGGCGGTATTCGGTCGAGGTGTAGTATTCGGTGATGAACACGATCGATCCGGTGAGCCCGAGGCCGATCAGCGCGCAGACGAACAGGTCGAGCCCGGTGACCGCGGCGCCGGTGGTCTGCATCAGCGGCTTGGTGAACCCCACGAACCAGCCGATGACGATGGCGACGCCCACCACCGACAACACGCCGGTGGCCGCGAGGCCCTTGTACAACGCCTTCATGATCCCGTTGTCGGACCCAAGCTTCACGAAGTAGGTGCCGATGACAGAGGTCAGGATGCAGATTCCGCCGACCCCGAGTGGCAGCATCAGCACCTGGTCGCGCACCGCCCCGGTGAAGAAGATCGCCGCCAGCAGCATGGTGGCGACCATGGTGACGACGTAGGTCTCGAACAGGTCGGCGGCCATGCCGGCGCAGTCGCCGACGTTGTCGCCCACGTTGTCGGCGATCACGGCGGGGTTGCGGGGGTCATCCTCGGGGATGCCGGCTTCGACCTTACCCACCAAGTCCGCGCCCACGTCGGCGCCCTTGGTGAAGATGCCGCCGCCGAGCCGCGCGAAGATCGAGATCAGGCTGGCGCCGAACGACAGGCCGACCAGCGATTCCAGCACCGGACGCAGGTCGGTGCCGTGGAACGTGCTGCGCAGGATCATGTAATAGACAGTAACCCCGAGCAGAGCGAGCCCGACCACGATCAGCCCGGTGATGGCGCCGGCCTTGAAGGCGATATCGAGCCCTGCGGCCAGCCCGCTGCGCGATGCCTGGGCGGTGCGGACGTTGGCGCGCACCGAGACGTTCATGCCGATATACCCGGCCGCGCCCGACAGGATCGAGCCGATCAGGAAGCCGATGGCGACATGAATGCCGAGGGTCAGGCCCAGGAAGATCACCACCACCACGCCAACCATGGCGATGGTGGTGTACTGGCGGTTGAGGTAGGCGCGGGCGCCTTCCTGCACGGCGGCGGAGATTTCCTGCATCCGGGCGGAGCCGGCGTCAGCGGCCAGCACCTGCCGGCTGCTGACCAGCCCGTACAGCAGCGCCAGCACGCCGCAGACGATGATCACGACGAACGCGAAGGACATTCGAAATGTTCCCCTGATGGTCGGCTCGCCCGTCCCCCCGGCGCCGGTGGCGGGCGGGGCGGGCAAAAGCAAAACGAAAGCGAGGCAGGCTATGCCAGAACCAGGGCGGGCAGGCAAACCGCGGGCCGCCCGAGAGCTGCAGGCGGCAGGTCATGCTTAAAATGCATGGCCGATCCGTGTCGAGCGCTTGACGCGCTGAGCTGTCTGCCGCAGTCTGTGGCCTCGGAACGACCGCAGGGCGATGCGTCCTTCGGCGAGCAGGGTGGCTTCACGTGACGCGGTCGTCCGCCCCGGCGGCGACCGCCGTCACCCTGGCGACGCAGGGCGTGCCGGTGGCCTGTCCCTGGAATACCCCGGTATTTCAGGAAGCAGCAGGCCCCTGCAGACAAGGAACGCGCGGCCCTGTGCGTGACAACGTCATTTGCGAGTCGGGGCGCCGGCTTGCACCGGCCGCGTCCTTCGGGCGAGGGTGCGATCTGGCGGGCGCCGATCCGTGTTCGCGCGCGGCGCCCGTCCGGAACGCGCGTTCCAGGGCTAACGCGCCCGTAGCTCAATTGGTCAGAGCGGGCCGCTCATAACGGCTTGGTTGCAGGTTCGAGTCCTGCCGGGCGCACCAATCAAATCAGTGCTAGATGGACGTCGCTGCGGAAAGGGATCGAGCGGCAAGCCGAACATCGGCGGCAACGCAGGTATCGGCCTCGGTGATATGCGCTCCGCGATCCAGTCATAGGCCCCATCTGACCCGCCCGGAACGGCGGCCAGGAGGATATTGGCCCGTCCCGGCGGCCGGATCGGACGAGACCCATTGGAGAAGACGAAGGCCCGCAAGCCGAGGCGATCCGCTGGCCAATCGGCTCCGTCGCGAACAGGACACGTGCCGCCACCAACGCAAATGCCGGTTACCCCATTATATTCAGGTCAGTGGCGCCACCCGTATCAGTTGCCACCGGCGGGGCCGACCCTTCGGCAATAAAAGACTATTCTTCAGTCTGTTGCGGGCACCTGAGTACAAATCATGGAGCGCCTGCCCAGGAGACTTTCTGTTTGGTGATCGGTCGCGATCTCCAATTCTTGACACGTCCCGCCTTTACCAGTCACCGCATCCTGGTCGCATGGAGCGATTTGGTCATGTGCGGATGTCGATGCCTCATGCCGCCAGGCGCGCGCGGGGTTGGCGTCCTCCGGCGCCGCCGTGAGCGCGGCCGAGTCAGGCCGGATCGGGTCGGCATGATCGCAGCGGGGGCGGGACCGCGAGATCGAGGTCGAAAGCGATCTCGCCCTTCTCGGTGGAACGGCAGCGATCCTCCGGGCGCCGGCCGGGTAGGAGGCTCCAGATCCCGCACAGAAAATAAACAAAATCAATTGATCGAACGGCGATCTTCCGTTCATTCGCTCGCGCCGACCGCGTCCCTGGCGACAAAAACCGCCGCGCAGCGCCGTCTATCGTGCCGGCAGCTGCATCTGGGCCGCCAGCATGCTGTCCAGCTTTTCGTTCAGCACGCTGGAAACCCGCACGACGTCCTGCCGCTGCGCGTAGACCGGGGCCGGCGTGCCGGCGTGCGACGTCGCGGATGCGGCCGGTGCTGCGGCGCAGCCGGCGAGGGCCAGCAGCGCAAGCCCGGCTGACGCGCCGAGCGGCAGGCGGCCGCGATGCGGCGGACAGTCGCGAGACCAGGGTGCATCTCGGCGGGTCATGTTGGTCCCTCCGGTAAGGCTCAACCGGCATTGTGCCCGAAAAAGACTTTCATTCTGCTGACAACGAGCGGGCGCGGCGGGAGCGCCCGCGGCCCTGCGGCGGCCCTGCGGCGGCCCTGCGGCGGGACGCAGCGGGTCCCCGTTGGCCGACGTCCGCCGGGCGGAGCCGGCGTCGTCGGGGGTGGATTGTTGCCCCCGGTCGCCGCATCTTCCGCGCGACCGCTCCCCGCGGCCCGCTTGCTGCGGGTGCGGGTCCTGCCGGCGCATCGTCTTCCCGGATCCTTCATGTCCGCTTTGCACGTCATCGCCATCGGCCGGCTGCGCGACGGGCCGGAAGCCGCGCTGTTCGCCCGCTATGCAGGGCGTACCCGCCCGCGACTGCTGTTGAGCGAACTGTCGGAAGCGCGCGGCGCCCCGGCGGAGACGAAACGGCGGGAAAGCGCGGCGCTGCTCGCCGCCTTGCCCGCCGGCGCGTTCGTCGTGGCGCTCGACCCCGGCGGAACGGCGCCTGACAGCATGGAACTGGCCGCTCTGCTGGAGCGTTGGCTCGGCCGCGGGGGCCCCGTGGCGTTCCTGATCGGCGGCGCGGAAGGGCTGGACGGCACGGTGCTTGCGCGTGCCGACTATGCGCTGTCGCTGGGCAAGCTGACCTGGCCCCATCTTCTGGCTCGTGCGATGCTTGCCGAGCAACTGTATCGGGCGCGGTCGATCGCCACCGGCCACCCTTATCATCGCTCGGGCCGGCCGTAGCGGCCGGTGGGCCTTTGGGCCTGCCGTATGGCGGCCTACTGAAAGCGCGGCTTCACGTCCTCGCACAACAACCGCAGCGCCGTCTTCACCTCCGCATGCGGCACGCGACCGCCGCAATCGAGCTCGGCCAGGATGCCGTCGATTCCGAGCTCCGCGCGAACCTTGGCCAAGCGTGCGGAGACGCTGTCAGGGGTGCCGATCAGCACGAGGCCCCGGCTGGCCTCCTCGAACGTGATCCGTTCCAGCACCTTTGCCTGACGGGCGCGCTCATCCGCTTCGGCGACGCCGGCGCGGCGGGCGGAATCGGCCAGCAACGCCCCCTGCGCCCGGTAGTAATGGATCAGGCTGGCTTCGGCATCGGCCCGTGCCTGCGCCTCGGTGGCGGCGAGATAGGCGGGAAAACGCACATAGACCTGCCCCGCGCCGGGATGTCCGGCCGCCCGCCAGGCCGCGCGGTAGGCGGCGATCATCGGCGCGAGATGGCTTGCCGGCTCGTGGCGGACGCCCACGAAGATCGGAAATCCCTGCCGTCCGATCGCGGCGCAACTGGACGGGCTGGTGGCGGCAACCCGGATCGGCGGACCCGACGGGGTGAACGGGCGCGGCGTTGTGGTCACGGGATCGAATCGGAAATAGGTGCCGTCATGCGCGAAGTCGGTTCGGCTCCACGCGCCGCGCAGCACCTCCAGCACCTCGGCGAAACGGGCGCGGCTTTCGGCGTAGGGAATGCCATGCGCCTCATAGGTGCGCGCCACGCCGCTGCGTCCTACCCCTAGGATCAGCCGGCCCCGGCTGATCTGGTCGATCGTCGCGGTTTCCTCGGCCAGCCGCAGCGGATGGCACAGCGGCAGCACCTGCACCCCGATGCCGATCTTCACCCGCTCGGTTCGCGCTGCGATCGCAGCGGCCAGGCAGAGCGGCGCGGATGCGACCGATCGTTCCGGATCAAAATGTAATTCGGCAAGCCAGACCGCATCGAGCCCCCAGCGTTCCGCGCCGTCCACCAGCTCGAAGCCTTCGTCCAGGGCGCGTGCGTCGTTGCCGGCGCCACGGGCCGGGAATTCGTGGAAGATACCGAACTCCATGTGACAAGCCTCCGCTTGTTCGCCCCTCGTTTGAGGGGCAGTCTGGGGCCGCAAGGGCCGCGGAGCAACGCGACCGCTGGTAGGGGATGCAGGCATGGAAAAGCGCAGGCTCGGCCGCTCGGCCATTACTCTGGCGCCGTTGGCGTTTGGCGGCAACGTGTTCGGCTGGACCGCTGACCGGGCGATGTCGTTCCGATTGCTCGACGGATTCCTCGCCGCCGGCTTCAACTTCGTCGATACCGCCGACATCTATTCCCGCTTCCATCCGGGCAACGTGGGCGGCGAGTCGGAGACGATCATCGGCGAGTGGCTCGCCGCGCGTGGCGGGCGCGACAAGGTCGTGATCGCCAGCAAATGCGGCCTCGAAATGGGTCCGGGCATGAGCGGCCTGTCGCGCCGCTACATCATGCAGGCGGTGGACGCGTCGTTGCAGCGGCTCAAGACGGACTTTATCGATCTCTACCAGGCGCATCGCGACGATCCGGAGACGCCGCTGGAAGAAACGCTCGGCGCGTTCGCCGAGTTGATCCGGCAGGGCAAGGTGCGTGCGATCGGCGCCTCCAACTACACCGCGCCGCGGCTGGCGGAGGCGCTCGCGACCAGCGCCCGGCTCGACCTGCCGCGCTACGAGAGCCTGCAGCCGCTCTACAATCTGATGGAGCGGACCGAGTTCGAGGGCGAGTTGGAGGCGCTGTGCGGGCGTGAGCAGATCGGGGTGATCGGCTTCTTCTCGCTGGCGAGCGGCTTCCTGACCGGCAAATACCGCAGTAAGGCGGATGTCGCGGGCCGCACGCGCGGTGCGCGGGCGGAGAAATACCTCAACCCGAAAGGCCTCCGCGTGCTTGCCGCGCTGGATACGGTGGCGGCGCGGTGCGCCGCGAAGCCTGGGCAGGTGGCGCTGGCCTGGCTGATCGCCCGGCCGTCCGTCACCGCGCCGATCGCGAGCGCGACCAACCTCGAGCAACTCGCCGAACTGGTGCAGGCGCCGTCGATCGCGCTCGATGCCGACGCGATCGCGCTGATCGACAGGGCCAGCCGCTGAGCTGGTCGGGAACGCACGCCACCGCCACGTCCGGGCAGGATCGATCGATGCACACGGATATTGCCGCCACTCCCGCCGCCGTCCCCCTGCTGGAGGGCTTCGCTGCGCGCCGCATCGCCACCTCCGGGGCGGAGATCCACGTTGTCGTCGGCGGGAACGGTCCGCCGCTGCTCCTGTTGCACGGCAACCCGCTTACCCATGTGTCCTGGCACAAGGTGGCCCCCGACCTCGCGGGAGACTTCACCGTGGTGGCAATGGATCTGCGCGGCTACGGCGACAGTTCCAAGCCGGAGGGGGGGGCCGATCACGCCGGCTACACGTTCCGTGCGATGGCGCAGGATGGGATCGAGGTGATGGCCGCGCTCGGCTTCACGCGGTTCGGGGTCGCCGGGCACGATCGCGGGGCGCGGGTCGGGTTTCGCATGGCGCTCGACCATCCGGCCGCCGTCCGCCGGCTGGCGCTGCTCGACATCGTGCCGACGCATCACGTGCTCAGCGCGCCGCCGCTCGGCTGGGCGCTGGAGTCCTATCACTGGTTCTTCATGGCGCAGAAGGCGCCGTTCCCGGAACGGCTGATCTGCGCCGACCTCGACTATTATATACAGTACAAACTGAACAAGCAGGGCGTTGGGCTCGGTATCTTCGCTCCCGAGGCGATGGCGGAATATGCGCGCTGCACCACGCCCGAGCAGATCCACGCGGTCTGCGAGGACTACCGCGCCACCGTGACGCTCGATTTCGCCATGGACAGCGCCGATTTCGGCCGCCGCCGAATCGACTGTCCAGCGTTGCTGCTATGGGGTGAGAACAGCCATGTCGGCCGGCACTTCCGGCCGATGCAGGCATGGGCGCCGTGGCTGGCGGACTATCGCGGCCGGGCGATCCCGACCGGGCACTACCCGGCCGAGCACCGGCCCGATCTCGTTCTGTCATCGCTCCGTGAGTTCTTCGCTGCGTAGTCCTGTCCTCGGGGCGGCAGCCGGCGCGGTGTGACAAGCCCGCCCGTCCTGCGTAGAAGCGCCCCCCACAGCCGTAAGCATGAGGACACCGATGGCCACGCCGCTCCTGTTCCAGCCCGTCACGTTCCGCTCGGTTACCGCGCGCAACCGCGTCACCGTCGCCCCGATGTGCCAGTACAGCGCCACTGACGGGCTCGGTGACGATTGGCATATCCAGCATCTCGGCGCGCGCGCCGCCGGCGGCGCCGGCATCGTGTTCACCGAGGCCACGCACGTCTCCGCGATCGGGCGGATCACCCATGGCTGCCTAGGCCTGTGGGAGGCGCGTCAGCAGGCGCTGCTGACCCGGGTGGCCGCGCTGATTGCCGCGTGCGGCGCGGTGCCGGCGATCCAGCTTGCCCATGCCGGCCGCAAAGCCTCCAGCCAGCGCCCGTGGGAAGGCGGCAAGCCGATCGCGCTCGAAGACGGCGGCTGGCTGCCGGTGGCCCCGAGCCCGATCCCGTTCATTGCCGGCGCCACCGATCCGCACCCGTTGAGCGCGGAGGAGATCGGCGGCATCGCCGGGCAGTTCGCCGCCACCGCGCGAATGGCCCGCGAGGCCGGGTTCCGTATCGCGGAGGTGCACGCCGCGCACGGCTATCTGCTGCACTCCTTCCTCTCGCCGGTCTCCAACCGCCGCAACGACGCCTATGGCGGCGACCTCGCGGGCCGTGCGCGTTTCCTGATGGAGACGATCGACGCGGTGCGCGCCGAATGGCCGGCCGACCTGCCGCTGTTCGTGCGGCTTTCCTGCTCGGACTACGTGCCTGGTGGACTGACCATCGAGGATACGGTGGCGCTGGCGAAGATGCTGGCGGCGCGCGGCGACGTGGACCTGATCGACTGCTCGGGCGGCGGCATCACGCCGGAGGTGCGCATCCCGTCCCTGCATCCCGGCTATCAGGTGCCGTTTGCCGAAGCCGTGAAGCAGGGGTCCAGCCTGGCCACCGGCGCGGTCGGGCTGATCACCGAGCCGACCCACGCGGCGGAGATCGTCGCCAACGGACGTGCCGACCTCGTGTTCATGGCGCGCGCGTTGCTCGCCGATCCGGCCTGGCCGCTGCGGGCGGCGAAAGCGCTGGGCGTGAAGCCGGACCTGCCGGCGCAATACCTGCGCGCGACCGTCTGAGGCGGATATACCCGGACCGCGCGGCCGGCGGTCGGCGACCGTCGGCCGCTGCGGGCTGCGCTCGGGTGCTCAGGCGGACGCGCCGCCGGGATGATGTGGTCGGAAGCGCGTAGCGGGTGCGGTTGCCGTGCGTGCGACGGCGGGCATAGGATTGCGGTCTGGCAGCCCGCCTTGCACGACGGTGCCCAAAAGCGACGCCCGAACGCGCCTGGAACCGACGAGGAAACGCCCATGTCCCAAGCCATTTCCCAGCCCCAATCCCCGCAGGAGACCGCCGCCCGCCCACGCTCGGCGGACCCGCTCTATGCCAGGCTGGAAGACCGTATCCTGGCCCGCGACCAGGTGGGCGCGAGTGAGGTCTATTACGACCTGCTGCGATCCGGCCGGCCGCTGGCCGAGATCGTCGGGGAGGGCGTGCGTATCCATGCGCCCTATACCCATGTGCCGTACCATCAGCGTATCGATGACGGCTATCCGAATTTCGTGAACAACGATCACTGCCTGCTGTCGGCGCGCGCCACCTTGAACCTGCATCGCATGCTGCCCGGCCCGCTCGCGGCGCTGCCGATGGCGCAGACGATCTGGTACATCCCGACCGGCCTCGACATCTGGAACCAGAAGATCGGCAAGGCGCCGGGCCACTACATGCGCGGCTTCCGCGGCGGTGCGGTGGCCGATCCGCCGCCGCCGGTGGCGTTCTGGCCGGACCAGCAGCCGCTGCGGGAGGCCGGCCCGCTGCGGGAGCGGCTGGGCCACTGGCTGACCCTGGTGGAGCGCGGCAACGTGATCGACGCCTATCGCGTGTTCCTGGGACTGATGGAGGAGCGGGAACACCGACGGGAGGTGCTGGCGGAGCTCGTGTTCGCCGGCTTGATCGATGTGCAGGACCGCATGCTGTACAACAAGTCCTATACCACCGGGCACAAGGCCTATCGTGCGCGGGCAACGGTGGAGATCGGCGAGGCGATCGGCTGGGACCGCGCGCACGACGTGCTGTACGCCGGCGCGCTGGACATGGCGGTGGGGCCGCGCTGGTATTCCACCTACGAAATGGGCTGCAATGCGGTCAAGATGTTCATCGACGGGGAGACCCTCCACGCGGTTCCTTACGGCGGTGCGAGCGCACAGGAAACGGCGCTGCTTACGAACACCGAACCGCTCAGCCAGCAAGAGGCGGCGGAACTGATAACCGTGCTGATCCGCCAGCAGGAACCCGCCTATGTCGAGAAGCTGGCCGCGCTGCTGAGGGCCGGCAAGGGGCCGCGGCAGATCCTGGACGTGATGCAGATCGCCACGGCGGAACTGGTGCTGGAAACGCGGGCCGAAACCAATTTCTCGATGCCGCACCACTGCTACGAATACTGCAACACGCTCGGCTGGTTCTACGATCATTTCGACCACCCGCTAAGGCTGAAGCTGCTGTTCGTGGCGGCGTCATTCGTCAACCGGACGGCCTGGCACCAGCACGCCACCGGCGACACCCACAAGGTAGCCATCGCGCCGCCGTCCGGCGCCGACCGTCTTGGCGCAGCGGCGCTGCTCGACCGGGTGGAGGCCGCGGTACTGGCGCTGAACGGGCCGGAAAGCGTCGCCTGGACGCAGGCATATCTCGACAATGTCACCGATCGTGCGCCGCTCGCGCAACGGATCGCGATCGCCGCCTGCCGTATCGGCAACGATCCGCACAACCAGGAGATCGCCCAATGCATGCTGGAGGATTTCGGCAAGAACCACAGCGCCGACCGCGACCGGCTGGTGCTGGCGGCGGCCTGGCACACCGCGATGCACCGCAAATACGGAGATCCGCTGGAAGCCTCGCGACGGTTCGGCAGTGCGCTCGGGCTCGCCGAGCTGCGTTAGGACGCCGACCAGCTGGGCTGCCGGCGCGCGCCCTGCCGCCTCAGTGCAGCGGCTTCAGCGGCGGCGTCTCCCCCGGCGGCAGTGGCACACGCGCGGTGTTCAGCACCATCGAGACGAGGCTGTAATAGCCGACCGCGCCGACCAGATCGATCACGCCCGGCTCGCCCCAGCGTCCCAGCGCGTTGGCGTAGGCCGCATCCGACACCTGCCCGGTGCCGACCAGTTCGGAGGCGAAGTCGTAGACCGCCGCCTCGTCTGCGCTCATGCCCTCCGGCCGACGGCCCTCCGCCACCGCGTCGGCGATGGCCGGCGACAGTCCGGCCGCGATCGCCAGCTTGCGGTGGGCGTAGAACTCATACTGCGCGGTCCAGTGCCGGCCGGCGATGAGGATCGCGAGTTCGTTGAGCGCCGCCGGGATCGAGCTTGAAAAGCGCACATAGGCGCCGACCCGCTGCACGAGGTCGGCGAGGTCCGGGCTGCGCAGCAGCGCGTTGAACGGCCCGCGCAACCCGGCGCCGCGCGGGCCGGACTGGATCGCCTCGGCAACCCGGCGCTGTTCCGGCGTCATGGTCTCCGCGGTGAGTTCCGTGAACCTCGGTTCGGACATTGTCGTTTCCTCCGTGTTTCGTCAGGCGAAAGTCAGGATCGGGCGAAAGCCAGGATCAGGGGGACGCCAGGATCAGCCCGCCATCCACCACGATCTCGGTGCCGGTGATGTAGCCCGCCTCGTCGGAGGCGAGGAACAGCACCGCATTCGCCACGTCCCAGCCGGTGCCCATGTGGCCCATCGGGCAGCGCGCGTTGCGGCTGGCGATCAGCGCCGCGGCGTCGCCGCCGGCCACGGTTTTCGCCAGCCGGCTTTCCACCAGCGGCGTGTGCATCAGGCCCGGTACGACGGTGTTCACCCGGATGCCCTTGGCGACGAAGGCGCCGGCGGTGGAGCGCGAAAACTGGATCACCGCGGCTTTCGACGCGCTGTAGGCCACATGGGTACGCCCACCATGGCCGTCGTTACGCAACCCGGCCACGGAGGACACGTTGATCACCGCGCCCTTGCCCTGCCGCTCCATCACCGGAAGGACGTATTTGCAGCCGAGGAACGCGGTCTTCAGGTTGAAATCGATCTGCCGGTCCCATACTTCCTCGGGCATGGTGACGGCGTCCCCCGGCGCCGAGCCGCCAACATTGTTCACCAGCACGTCGATGCGGCCGAAGCGCGCCAGGCAGGCATCGACCATCGCCGCGACCGCGGCAGCCTCCAGCATGTCAGCCTGGTGAGAGGCGGCGGTGCCGCCTTCGGCTTCGATGATTCCTCTGGTCTCGTCCGCCGCGGCGGCGTTGATATCGACCAGGAAGACCGCGGCGCCCTGGCGCGCGAGAAGGGTCGCCGCCGCCTTGCCGTTGCCCCAGCCCGGGCCGACCGAGCCGGCTCCCGTCACGATCGCCACCTTGCCGCTCATGTCCAACATGCGACGCCTTCTCCCTCCCCTGCGCGGTCGAGCGAGCTTACACTTCGGGGCGGGAAAGGCGAACCCGCGCGAAAAGGGCCGGAGGAGCAACACTCCTCCGGCCCCGCTTCGCTGCGCTGTTCGGTTTGCGCGCGGATCAGTCGGCGCCGGCTGCCGCTGCCGCCAGCCCCGCATCGCCGTCGTTGTTGATTTCTTCGAGCGACCGCCGCGCGGTTTCGGGGATCACGAACAGGGTGCAGATCGCGCCCACCAGCGAGGTGATCGCCAGCGCCCAGATCACGCCCTGCTCGCCGATCATCCCGAACAGGAGCGGGAAGACGAAGGCGGAGAAAGACGCGCCGATGCGCCCGCCCACCACCGTGATCGCCTGGCCGAAGGAACGTATCCGGGTGGGGCTGACCTCCACGCCCAGGATGCCGGCGCCGGCGACGGTGCCCGGGCCGGACACGATCATGATGTTATAAAGGCCAAACAGCGCCAGGCCGAGCGCCGGCGCGGCCATCGCTGCGTCATGCAGCCAGGCGAACAGGCCGAGCGAAATGGCGGAGCCCATGAAGCCCAGCATAGTCAGCGGCTTGCGGCCAATCCGGTCGATCAGCAGTGCGCCCATCACGGCGGCCGGCAGGATGAAGATCACCGAGACCATCAGCGCGAAGATCGCCGGCTTGATGCCGAGGCTCTGCGCGATCAGCGACGGGCCGAACAGGATCCCCGAGTAGATCACCACGTCGAACAGCATCCACACCAGCGCGGCGCCGAAGATGGCCGGCGCATGGGCGGCGAACACCTCGCCGAATGGCCGGCGATCCGGTGCCGGCGGCTTCGCGGGCTGCTCGCCGGCGATCTGCTCCACCACCCGTGAGGCAGAAGCGGCGTCGCCGGCCATGCGGGCGAGGAAGCGCGCCGTTTCGGGCATTTTCCGCCGCAGATACAGCACCGACAGCGCCGGGACGGCGCCGAACGCAAGCACGATGCGCCAGCGCAGGTCGGGCGAAATGCCGCTACCGATCAGCAGCAGCGACAGCAGGGCGGCGACCATGGCGCCCGCCTGCCACATCACGCCGAAGCCAATGGCGATCTTCTTGCCCCGGTCCGGGCGATTGGCGTGCTCTGCCATGATGGTGGGAGACAGCACATAGTCGGCGCCGACGCCGATGCCGAGCACGAAGCGGATGCCGATCAACCACCACAGGGTGGGGGCGAAGATCTGCGCAAAGGCCATCACGGCCATCAGCATCACGTCATAGCCGTAATATCTCTTGCGCCCGTTCTGCGCCAGCAGGCCGAAGATGACGGCGCCGACCGCCGCGCCGATCAGGGCGGAGCCGGCGAGCATGCCGCTTTCCAGGCCGGTGAGCTTCTTGACCCCGAAGCTCGCCAGAACGAGCGGCAGCACGATGCCGATCGAGGACAGGTCGTAGCCGTCGGTGAATACCCCCATCCCGGTGGTGAACAGCGCTAGCCAATGGAATCGCTTGAATTTCTGCTCATCGAGCGCGGCAAACGGTAAGGCTTCGGCCATCTTCGGTCTCCTCTGATTCCCCGTGCGAGTTGTCTAGACCGGCAGCCATGGCAGGCGTGTTGCAGTGCCGCGAAGCTTCGATGATGGACGCGCCGCTTCGCGCCGCGTCCGTCCATGCTGCTAACATGGGCGATCAGGGCAGCGGAGTTGCGGAATGAGCGAATCGATCGAGCAGGCGCGCGAGGGGATCGAGCGCGCGCACCACGCCCACGAGCATGAGGGAGACACCGCGGCGCGCTGGGTGGCGGTGCTCGTGGCGCTGTTCGCCGCGGCGCTGGCCCTCGCCGATGTGGGGGAGAAGGACGCCCAGACGTCGTTCCTGATGAACCACATCAGCATGACCGACGATTACGCCTACTACCAGGCGAAGAACCTGCGGGTGATGGCGCTCGCGAACACCGTGGCGGTGCTGGAAAGCTTGCCCGATGCCGCGAGCCCCGCGGTGCTCGGGCGGATCAAGGCCGCCCGCGCGACGGAGGCGGTGCTGAAGGACGATCCGGCGCGCGGCAACGGCATGAAGCAGCTTCTGGTCACCGCGGCCGTGCACGAGAAACGGGCCGGACATGCGCTGCATCGCGAGCATGAATTCGCCGGGGTAGCCGGGGCTTTGCAGATCGCGATCCTGCTCGCGTCGATTTCGATCGTGACACGGATGGCGGCGTTGCGCTGGGGCGCGGGGCTGATCGGCGCGGCGGCGATCGGCTTCGGCCTGCTGGTGGTGACGGGTATGGCCTAGGACCGCGATGCGGACTTGATGATCGAAACCGGGGACCGCCATGGGCGGCTGGCCGCGGGCAGGATGAAGCCGGCCGCGCCCCGCTGTCCTTCCCCGGTGCGCGCCCGGCGCGATTCGGCGCCGGGTGGCTGGACAGCCGCGTAGCCGCGCGTCTTCAGTGAGACATCAGCACCGGCAGGGTCATGTGCTGCAGTACGCCGCGCGTCGTCCCCCCCAGGGTCAGTTCCCGCATGCGCGAATGGCCGTAGCCGCCCATGACCAGAAGATCCGCGGCAAGATCCGCCGCGTAGCTCAGCAGCGCGTCGGCCTCGCTGATATTGCTGTCGGTCACGCTGCGGGCCGCGGTTACCGACAGGCCATGGCGCGCCAGATGTTCGGCGATCTCGGCGCCCGGCACGTCCGTCGCTTCGGCGCCTCCCGCCCGGGCCAAGCTCAGGACCGTCACCGTCGCCGTAGGGTCCATCAGGCCAAGCGCGTCATTGACCGCGCGGGCGGCTTCCCGCGTCTCGTTCCAGGCGATCAGCACGTTGCGGCCGATCGAGGGGAAACTGCCCGCGTAGGGGATGATGAGCAGCGGCCGGCCGGCGGCAAGCAGCACGTCTTCCACCATATGCCGTCCGGCCGGGGGCATACGGCGCCCCGGATCGGCCTGCCCGACCACGGTGAGGTCGGCGTGACGCGCATGGAACGCCACCGCAGTGGCCACCGCCCCCGGTGCGGTGCGCCAGTCACCGCTCAGTCCCTCGCGGCGCAGCGCCTCGCGGAAGCCGGCCTCGATCGGCCGCGCCGCTTCCATCGCCTGGCTCTGTAACTGGTCCACGGCGGCCTGCAGCGCCATCACCTCCGGGTAGCCGCCAAGCGCGAACCCCAGATCGGCCGGCAGCAGCAACTCCAGCGGGCAGAGGCCAGTGAGATGGGCGCCGTTCGCCCGCGCCAGTTCGATCGCGATGTCGCGGTGGATGTCACTGCGGGGGGATGCGTCGAGCACGACCTGAAGGTCTCGCAGTCGCATGGGGGTCTCCCGGGTTCGCGTGGTAGCCAGGCGGGGGATGCCGGCGGGCGCCGTGATCGCGTGGACGTCCACCCAGCATCAGCTGTGATTTGAGCTGGTCGCGCATTGACCTGCGTCAACCCTGCGCGGCGAGCGGGGCCGTTGCGGCCCCGACGGGACAGCAACCCTGCGACAGGCCGCCGCCCCGAACCCATCCGCCATGTCCGGCGGTCCGCCCTGCGGCCGCGGGTCCGCCCTCAGGCTCGGGTCTGGTCCGGCGCCAGGTCCTCGGGGGTAAGGAAGCGGATCAGCCGGGCACCATCGAGATGGTGCCAAGGACCGGGGATGACGAATTCTGCCAGGGCTCCGGTGGGATAACGTTCGGCGAGACGTCCGGCCGCATCCCTGGCCGCATCCCCTCGGGAACCGCCGACGAGGGTGCGGGCAAGCAGGTGCAGCCCCGGGTTGTGGCCGATCAACAGGACGCTGCGCACCGTTTCCGGCACCTCGGCCAGGGCCGCTTCCAGTCCGGCGGCATCTGCGAGATAGAGCTGCTCCAGGGTTTCCACCAGCGGGGTATCGTCCCAAGGCTCCAGCCCGGCCAGGGTCTCGCGGGTCCGCCGCGACGGGGAGAGCAGGACGAGGTCGGGAACCAGCCCGAGGCGGCGCATCGCCGCGCGCATCGCCGCGGCGTCGCGCCGGCCGCGCGGCGCCAGGGAACGGTCGCGGTCCGCCAGGCCCGCCTCCTCGCGGACGGACTTGGCATGGCGGAGCAGAAGCAACTGGTGCATCACGGCAATGTGCCATCCATCGCGCGGCCTGTCCTGCCCGGAGCGGGGCGTGTCTGCGGGCAGGATACGCCGCCGCGCGTCCTCAGAACTTGGAAACCCGCGTCTCCTTGCCGGTGATGAACTCGAGCAGCGCCGGCTTGCCCTCCCGTGTCTGCGCGATCCCGCGCGCGATCGCCGCTCTGATGTCGCCCGGATCGGTCACCCGCTCCCCATAGCCGCCGAAGGCGCGCGCCATCGCGGCATAGTCGCCGGAGATGTCGGTGGAACGGTATTTCTCGGTCGAGATCGGCATCACTTTCAGCTCGATCGCCATCGAGAAATTGTTCAGCAGGATCGACAGGATCGGGATGCGCTCGCGCACCGCGGTCTCGAAATCCATTCCGGTGAAGCCGATCGCCGCATCGCCCCACAGGTTGATGCAGAGCTTTTCTGGCTTCGCCAGCTTCGCCCCCATCGCCAGCCCGAGCCCCATGCCGAGCTGCGTCGTCTTGCCCCAGCCGATATACGACATCGGCTCGGTCGAGACCCAGAACGGCGAGATCTGGTCGCGCGGGCTGCCGGCGTCATGGGTGATGATCGTGTTGGACGGATCGGTGGCCTTCATCAGCTCGGCGATCACCCGATAGGGCGACAGCGGCGTGCTGTTCGATTCCAGAAGCGGCCGCCACTCGGCCATCCATTCCTCGCGCACCTGCTGAATTTCGCGCACCACCGCGGCGTTATCGCGCGGCGCCTTGATGGTCTGGCCGAGCTCGCCGATCAGCGCCTCCAGCACCAGTCCGGCGTCGCCGAGCAGCGCGGCCACCAGGGGCACGTCCTTCGCCAGATGGTCGGGTTCCAGGGTCGCCTGGATGAACTTCTTGCCCTTCGGGAACTTGATGCCGAAATTCGTCTCGGTGAACGAGCAGCCGATGCCGATGATCAGATCGGCGTTGGCGACGAAATGATGCACCGTCTTCGGCACCGCGTTGCCGCCCGAGCCGAGCGACAGCGGATGGTTTTCCGGGAACGAGCTTTTGCCGCCGAGGCTGGTGGTGACCGGCGCGCCGAGC
>JAGWSV010000092.1 GCA_028869315.1 Rhodospirillales bacterium | reverse complement strand
GACCGTCCTGGCCGGAAGCCCGCGCGCCGGGGGCCGCCGCGGCCGGTCCGGGGCGGGACGCCAGGGGGCCGGACGCCAGCGGGCCGGACGCCAGCGGGCCGAACGCCAGCGGATGGGACGCCAGGGGGCCGGACGCCACCGGCCCGGGCACCGGCGGGCGGAGCGCCTGGGGACTGCGCCAGACCCTCCGGCCGCGCACCACGGCGGGGCTCGACCGCTTGGTCACTCTCTGGATCGGGGTGCTGGTCGTCGCGACCGCGGCGGCGGCCTGGCTGATGCTGGCGGTTGCCACAGGGCCGACCTCGGGCCTGCCCGACGGGACCGCGCCGCCGCCGCCCCGGCCCGGGTGGGCGCAATCCGGATGGGCGCAGTCGGGGCGGATACGGTCCGCGGCGCTGCCCTTCGCCCGGCCCAGCGGGCCAGGCGACCATTTCGCGCTGCCCGGCCTCGGTCCGGTCACTGTCTGGCAGGACGATCCGCGCGCCGGCGGGCTGCGCCCGGTGGCCCGGCTGCATGATTTCGCCGCGGTGCACGTGCTCGGACCCGGGCCGGCGCCGCGGCTGGCCGCGATCCAGCTCGCCGGCCTCGGCATCGGGTTCGTGGCCCGGGTCCGGCTCGCCGCCGGCTCGCAACAGGTCGCGTTCCAGGCGTTCTGCGCCGATCACGCCGGCGCGGCTCCGGCCAACGGCACCGTGCTGGCCCGCCGCGGCGGCGGGCGCGACTGGTTCGCGGTGATCAACCGCGACCTCGAACCGGCGGTGGTGAAGCTGCGCGGCGCCGACGGGCGGGTCGTCGGCAGCATCTATCTCGATGCCGGCGGGCGGGCGGCGCTGCGCGGCCTGCCGCACGGGCCATGGACCGTGGAGTTCGCGGTCGGCGAACTCTGGAGCCAGGCCTGCGGCCTGTTCGCGGCCGGCGAACGCGCCCAGCGCTTCCGTTTTCCGCTCGCCTCCGGCAGCATACTGGCGCTGCCGCCGGACCTGCCGCCGCGCGCGATGCCGGTCGACATCGCCGACCGGACCTTTGCCGAACCCTGAACGACCGCTCTGAGAGGCCCCTGGCTGATGGCCATCATCCTGCAGGAATCGCTGCGCGCCGCGTTCTACGCGCCCTTCTATGCGGCCCTGGCGCGCGGCGCCTACGCGGCCGCCGGGGTGGAGGTGCGCTTCACCTCCGCCCCCAGCCCGGCGCAGGCGGCGACCAGCCTGCTCGCCGGCGCCGCCGATGTCTGCTGGGGCGGGCCGATGCGGGTGATGGCGACCTACCAGGCCGACCCCGGCTGCGACCTCGTCTGTTTCGCCGAGGTGGTCACCCGCGATCCGTTCCTGCTGATCGGGCGGACGCCCAATCCCGGCTTCCGCATGGCGGACCTGCTGGAAGCACGGCTCGGCAGCGTGAGCGAGGTGCCGACCCCCTGGCTCTGCCTGCAGGACGACCTGCGCCGCGCCGGCATCGCGCCGGAGCGGGTGAACCGCGTCGCCGACCGCGGCATGGCCGAGAACTGCGCCGCGCTGCGCGCCGGCACGCTCGACGTCGTGCAGGCGTTCGAGCCGTTCGCCGCCACCCTGGTCGCGGAAGGCGCCGGCCATGTGTGGTACGCCGCCGCCGCGCGCGGGCCGACCTCCTACACGACGTTCTACGCCCGCCGCCCGGTGATGGCGGCGAAGCGCGAGGCGTTCCGCCGCATGGTGCGCGCGATCCAGGCGACCCAGACCTGGCTCGCCGGCGCCGACGGGGCGGAGATCGCCGCCACCGTCGCCAGCTACTTTCCCGACGTGCCGCACGCGATCCTCGCCGCCGCCTACGACCGCTACAAGGCGCTCGGCATCTGGGGGCGCGACCCGATCCTGCCGCGCGCGGGCTATGAGCGGCTGCGCGCCAGCCTGGTCTCCGGCGGCTTCGTCACCGCCGGCGCGTCGTTCGAGCAGGCGGTGGACAACAGTCTCGCCGAGGAAGAACATCGCTGGCCCGGTGCGTGAACGACGCGCCGCCAGACCACGCACCGCAACGACCCTGCATCCAGCAACGAAAACGGAGTTGAAACCCATGCCTCATGCCACCGCCGACGACGGGGTGCGGCTCTATTACGAGGCGACGGGCTCCGGCACCCCGGTGGTCTTCGTGCATGAATACGCGGGCGATTTCCGCAGCTGGGAACCGCAGCTGCGCCATTTCGGCCGGCGCTACCGCGCCATCGCCTACAACGCGCGCGGCTATCCGCCGTCGGACGTGCCGGAGGACGTGGGCGCCTATTCGCAGGCCCGCGCCGCCGACGACATCGCCGCCATCCTCGACCACCTGAAGCTCGACCGCGCGCACGTGGTCGGGCTGTCGATGGGCGGGTTCGCGACCTTGCATTTCGGCTTCCGCCACGCCGCCCGCGCGCGCTCCCTCGTGGTGGCCGGCTGCGGCTATGGCGCCGAGAAGGGCGTGCGCGAGAAGTTCCGCGCCGAGGCGGAAGCGATCGCCGCGTTCATCGACCAGAACACGATGGAAACGTTCGCCGCAAAATACGCCTACGGCCCGACCCGCGTGCAGTTCGAGAACAAGGACCCGCGCGGCTTTGCCGAGTTCAAGCGGTATTTGTCGGAACATTCCGGCCCCGGGGCGCGCAACACCCAGCTCGGCGTGCAGCGCGAACGGCCTTCGCTCTATGATCTCGTCGACGACATGAAGAAGCTGACCCTGCCGACCCTGGTGCTGACCGGCGACGAGGACTGGCCCTGCCTGCAGCCGGCGCTGCTGATGAAGCAGACGATCGTTTCGGCCGCGCTGTCGGTGATGCCGAATTGCGGCCACACCATCAATATCGAGGACCCGGACGAGTTCAACCGCATCGTCGGCACCTTCCTCGCGCAGGTGGACGCCGGCCGCTGGCCGCAGCGGGACCCGCGCGCGATGAGCGCCTCGATCACCGGGATCAAGGACTGATCCCGGCGGGCATCGTCGCGGTGTGAAAGGCACCCGGCAGGGCGGCCCGATGCCGGCAAACCGGCGGCGGGCCCTGCCGGGGGGCCGGCGCCGCCGCCCGCCAACCCGGCGCGCGATACCAGCTTGCGGAACGGCTGGAAGAGTCAGCCATTCCGCAAGCTGGTATTATTTGCCGACGATGCCTTACCCGAACAGCGGCCGCGCCCGCCGCATCCGCCCGCGCGCGTCGGTCCCGGCCGGGTGGCGGAACACGCTCACGCTTTCCAGCCGCGCCGACCACAGGAACTGGTCGATCGGCGTCGCCGCCTCCAGCACGTAGCCGGCGGCGCGCAGCCGCGCCGCGTCCCGCGCCAGGGTCGCCGGGTTGCAGCTCACATAGATCACCGCCGGCAGCGCCGCGGCGGCCAGCGCCTCCATCTGCGCCGCCGCGCCGGCCTGCGGCGGATCGAGCACCACCGCCGCGGCGCCGGCGAAATCGGCCGGCTGCAACGGGCGCTGGGTCAGGTCGCGCCGTTCCACGCCGATCCGCCCGGTCAGCCCGGCCTTCGCCGCCGCGGCGCGCAACGCGGCAAAGGCCTCGGCGTCGCCCTCGTAGGCGCTCACCCGCGCAAGCCCGGCCAGCGCGAAGGTCAGGGTGCCGATCCCCGCGTACAGCTCGATGATCCGTGCCCGCGGCGCCAGCCGGGTGACGCCCGCAGGGCCGGTCAGCGCCGCCCGCACCGCCGCCAGGATCGCCGCCTCCCCGGTCGCGGAGGCTTGCAGGAAGGCGCCCGGCGGCGGCGCGACCGCGACGGCGGAGAACACGGCCTCCGGCGGATGCTGCACCAGGATCGGCTCCGGCGCCGCGTCGCCGCGCGCCCAGCTCAGGCGGGGCAGGCCCTGGGCGCGGGCGAACGCCACCAGGCGGGCGCGGTCCGCCGCCGAGGCCTCGGCATCGGTGCGCAGCACGAGGTCGGGACCGGTCTCATACAGGTTCGCCACCGCCGAACCTTCCCGCCGCAAGGCGGCGAGGCCGCGCAGCAGGACGCGCAGCGGGTCGATCAGCGCGGCCAGCGCCGGCTGCAGGACCGGGCAGGCGGCGAGGTCCACCACCTCGGCCCCGCGCGCGCGGTGCAGCCCCACCCGCACCGCGCCGCCCGTGCGCCGCAGCGCCAGGTCCATGCGCCGGCGCGCGCCTGGCGCGGTGGCGACCGTGGGCGCCACCGGCGGGTCGGCGTATCCGGCGCGCGCCAGCGCCTCCCGCAGCAAGGCGGCCTTCCAGGCCAGGTAGGGCGCCGCGGCCCAGTGTTGCAGCGCGCAGCCGCCGCAGGTGCCGAAATGGGGACAGGCGGGCGCGATCCGGTCGGGGCTCGGCGCGAGCACCTGCTCCAGCCGCGCGGCCAGCCCGCCGCCGCGCGCCGCGAGCGGTGCGGCCCGCACCCGCTCGCCCGGCAGGGCGTACGGCACGAAGATGCGCTGCCCGGCGGCGGTCTGCCCGGTCCCATCGCCGGTCGCGCCGACGGCGTCGATGGTGAGCGCAAGGGGCTCGACCTGGATCCCGTCGCTCATGATGACCGTCTCTGGCGATGAACCGGTGGCACCGCGCAGGCGGTACAGGCGGCGCCCCGCGGGCGCAACCCCCGCGGACACCAGGCGCGGAGCCCGCGCGGCGCGCCGCGGCCCGGCGCAGGGATTCCCGCACCGGCCCGGCCGGCGGACCGGTACGGCCGCACCGATCGATGACAGGATTGTTTCTTGCCCTGCGGACCTTCACTTGCGAGCGTCCGCGCGGAGCGCGCGCGCCGCGACCGGGCGCTGGCGGCGCGGCCAGGCCGGAGAGGACAGCGAGGGAGGTTCCCGATGCCGCTCATCCAGGTTCGCGTCATCAAGGGCGTGTTCAGCGCCGACCAGAAGCGTCAGATCATCGGCAGGCTGACGGATGCGATGGTCTCGGTCGAAGGCGAGGCCATGCGCGGGGTCACCTGGTGCGTGGTCGAAGAAGTGGAAAGCGGAGACTGGGGCATCGGCGGCAAGGCGCTCACCGCCGCCGACGTGATTGCGCTGGCGGGCGGCAGGCCCGCCTGAAGGTGCCGGGGCCGTCCCGCCCCGGCCGCCGCGCGCCCATCGGGCCAGCCAGGCGGGGGGCCAGCCAGGCGGGGGGCCAGCCAGGCGGGGGGCCAGCCAGGCGGGGGGGCCAGCCAGGCGGGCTCAGCCGCCGAAGGCGGAAAGCCCGGTCTGCGCGCGGCCGAGGATCAGCGCATGCACGTCGTGCGTGCCCTCGTACGTGTTGACCGCTTCCAGGTTCATCACGTGGCGGATCACGTGGTACTCGTCGGCGATGCCGTTGCCGCCGTGCATGTCGCGCGCCTCGCGCGCGATCGCCAAGGCCTTGCCGCAGGAATTGCGCTTGCAGAGGCTGATCATCTCCGGCGCCGCATCGTGCGCGTCCATCAGCCGGCCGAGTCGCAGCACGCCCTGCAGGCCGAGCGCGATCTCGGTCTGCATGTCGGCGAGCTTCTTCTGGATGAGCTGCGTGGCCGCCAGCGGCCGGCCGAACATCATGCGCTGCATCGTGTAGTCGCGCGCCGCCTGCCAGCAGAACTCGGCGGCGCCGAG
>JAGWSV010000015.1 GCA_028869315.1 Rhodospirillales bacterium | reverse complement strand
TCGCCCTGCCGGTGCTCATCTACGCCGTGCACGTGTCCTGGGGACTGTTGGTTCTGCCGCTCCTGTTCGCGCTCATTCTTCGTCGTGCCGGCTTTGCCGATCGCGCCTTGGTGCGCGCTTGATATGATCGGAGCAGCGCCTGCCGCCGCATCTTCAAAGCCGGCAATGTGCATCGGTCGCTCGCTTGCGTCCAGGACAGGCCGGGCGTCGCGGCTGTTGTTCTGGCTTATGGTGGTGCAGATCGCGGCCCTGGCGCTCGTCATGCATGTGGCCCTGGTCAGCGCCTTCCTCGGCGATCCGACAGCGCATGTGAACCGGCTTGGGTTGTTCTGGAGCTGGTCGCGATTCCTCCATATCGTTCCCACGGCGTCACTCATCTACGATCCACGCGTGCTGTATGCCGTCCTCCGCAACCATGTGAGCGCGCATTCGCACTATCTTCCCTTCGGATATCCGCCGACCTTCCTGTTGCTGATCTGGCCTTTGGCCATGACGTCCCCACAGGTTTCGCTCCCGCTCTGGCTCGGCTCGGGATTGCTGCTCTATGCCTGGGCCTGCTGGGACCGGCCGCAGCCTTTGCTCGGCGGCTTCGTCATCCTCGCCGCTCCCAGCACTGTGGCGGCTCTCTATTACGGACAGGTTTCCCTGCTGGTGGCGGGGGGCTTGATTGGTGGTTTCCGGCTTGCCGATCGGCGTCCGATCCTTGCCGGTGTGCTGTTCGGTCTGGCATCTGTCAAGCCGCAGTTCGGCCTGCTGGTTCCGATTGCGCTGATCGCATCGCGCCTGTGGAAATGCCTGATCGCGGCAACCGTGACCGTGCTGGCCGGCGTCGGCGCCAGCGCGCTCACCTTCAGTTGGCGGAGCTGGGCGGGTCTGCCCGCCGCGATGGCGAACGTGTCGCGCTTTGTCGCCCGCGTCGGGCTTCTGAGGGTCGACCCGACCATTCCGCCGATGCTGCACTCCCTCGGGCTGCCGGCCGCGGCGGCAATCGGCATCGAGGTAATGGTCGCGATTGCGGTAGCCGGAACGATTCGGCGACTGTTCCGCCGCGGCGTCTTTCCGCTCGGTGTCGCGGCTCTCATGGCCGGAACGTTTCTTGTTGCCCCTTATGCGGTGTTCTACGACCTGCCGATCGCTACCTACGCGCTGCTAGTTGTGGTATCACAACGACGCCAGTCGGCCTGCGATTTCACCGGCCTCGAGGCGATGGTGCTGGCGCTGATTGCCATCCTCCCGCTTCTGCTTTTTCTTGCCCCGTTGCCGTTCGCCTGGGGTGGCATAGGTCCCGCGGCGTTGCTTTTCCTGATTCTCCGGCAGATCAGAACAATCCCTCGATCCGCCCTGCCGCATCCAGCCGGATCGCCGCCGCCGCCGGCGTCCGCGGCAGTCCTGGCATCGTCATGATGTCGCCGCAGATCGCCACCACGAATCCAGCACCCGCCGACAGCCGCACCTCGCGCAGCGGCAGGACATGCCCTTCCGGCGCCCCCATCAGCCGCGGGTCGGCGCTGAAGCTGTATTGCGTCTTGGCGATGCAGACCGGGGCATGCCCGAACCCCGCCGCCTCGAACCGCGCCAGCCGTTGCGCCAGGTGATCTGGAATCGAAACATCCCCGGCGTGGTAGATCTCCCGCGCGACGGTGCGGATCTTGTCGGCCAGCCCCATCCCGTCGGGATAGAGCGGCGCGTAGCGCGCCTCGCCGAGCGCGATCGTGTCGGCCACCGCCCGCGCCAGCGCCTCGGCGCCGGCGCCGCCATCGGCCCAATGGGTGCAGCGGAACACCGGCACACGCCGGGTTGCCATCGCCGCCTCCACCACCGCGAATTCCGCGTCGGTATCTAAATCAAACCGATTGAGCCCCACCAGCACCGGCAGGCCGAACTTGCCCAGATTCTCGACGTGCCGCGCCAGATTGGCGACGCCGCGCGCCACCGCTTGCGTATCCTCCCGGCCGAGGTCGGCGCGCGCCACGCCGCCATGCATCTTCAGCGCCCGGATCGTCGCCACCACCACCGCGGCGGCCGGGCGCAGCCCCGCCGCCCGGCACTTGATGTCGAGGAATTTTTCCGCCCCGAGATCGGCGCCGAACCCGGCTTCGGTCACCACCACGTCGGCCAGTTTCAGTCCCAACCGCGTCGCCATGACGGAGTTGCAGCCATGCGCGATGTTGGCGAACGGCCCGCCATGCACGAAGGCGGGGGAGCCCTCCAGGGTCTGCACCAGGTTCGGTTGCAGCGCATCGCGCAGCAGCGCCGCCATCGCCCCGTCGGCCTTGAGGTCGCGCGCCGTCACGTTCCGCCCGTCACGGGTCTGGCCGATCACGATGCGCCCCAGCCGCGCCTGCAGGTCGTCGAGGTCGCGCGCCAGGCAGAACACCGCCATCGCTTCGGAGGCAACCGTGATGTCGAACCCGTCCTCGCGCGGGAACCCATTCGCCACGCCGCCCAGGCTCACCACCATCCCGCGCAGCGCGCGGTCGTTCATGTCCATCGCGCGGCGCCAGGTGATGCGCCGCGGATCGAGCCCGAGTTCGTTGCCCCAATAGAGGTGATTGTCGATCATCGCCGCCAGCAGGTTGTTGGCCGCGGTGATGGCGTGGAAGTCGCCGGTGAAGTGCAGGTTGATCTCGTCCATCGGCGCCACCTGGGCCCGTCCGCCGCCAGCCGCGCCGCCCTTCTGGCCGAAACTCGGCCCCAGGCTTGGCTCGCGCAGGCAGATCGCGGCGCGCACGCCGATCCGGTTCAGTGCGTCGCCGAGGCCGACGGTGGTGGTCGTCTTGCCCTCGCCGGCCGGGGTCGGGCTGATGCCGGTCACCAGAACCAGGGCGCCGTCCGGCCGATCCTGCACCGAGCGGATGAAATCGAAGCCGACCTTGGCCTTGAATCGTCCATACGGCTCCAGCGCGTCGGCCGGAATCTCCAGCTTCGTTGCTACCTCGGCGATGGGACGCAACGGCACCGAACGGGCGATCGCGAGGTCGTGGTTCATCGTTCAGGCCGCCTTTCGTTGCCGGATGCCGATCTCGTCGAGCGCCGCGCCGATCGCGGTCACGGCGCGGCGCATGTCCGCGGGGCGCAGCGCGCCGATGCAGCCCAGCCGGAAGCTCGGGCGCGGCGTGTTGTAGAAATTGCTGATGACGAAGCCGCGCCGCTTCACCGCGGCGACGAACGCCTGCAGGTCCCAGGCCGGATCGGCCGGCGCATCGATGTTCAGCACGATCGGTCCCTGCACCGCGGGCGGCAGCAGAGGCGTCAGTCCGAGCCCGCACATGCCGTTGTAAAGTGCGCGCATGTTGGCGCGGTAGCGCGCCAGCCGCGCCGGCGGTCCGCCCTCGGCGTCCAGCCGGTCGAGCGCGACGACCAGCGCCGCCAGCACCTGTGGGGCCGGCGTGAAACGCGCCCCATCGCCCCCGGCCAGCCGTGCGGCGACGTCGGCAAGGTCGAACGACCAGCTTCCCGCCCGGCCGACCGTCAGCAGCCGGTCGGTCCGCACGATCGCGAAGGCGCTGCCGGGCACGCCCTCCAGGCATTTGTTGGCGGTGAACACCACAGCGGAGATTTCCGGCTGCGCCGCCAGGTCGAGCGGCAGGGCGCCGAAGGCCGAGACCGCGTCCACAATCATCTGCCGCCCCAGCGCCCGCGCCTCGGCGCCGATCGCTGCCGGGTCGTGGACGACGCCGCTTCCCGTCTCGCTGTAGACGAGGCCGACATGCGAGAGGCCGGGATCGGCGAGCAGGGCGCGGCGCACGGCGGCCGGGTCGGTCGGCTGGTCGGCGGCGATGGGCAGCGGGACCGCATCGCGCCCGGCCTCCCGCGCCAGCCGGATCATGCGGTCGGCATAGGCGCCGGTCAGCGGCACCAGCAGGCGTCCGCCCGACGGAATCAGGCTGCGAATCGCCGCTTCGGTCACGAAATGGCCGCAGCCAGGCAACGGCAAGGCGGCATGCACGCCGTCCTGCCCGCCGGCCAGGCGCAGCAGCCGAACGCGCAGGCCGTGGTAAACGGCGCGGAAATCGGGATCCCAGGGCGCGATATCGTGGGTCAGGGCGGCGCGTACCGAGCGATGCGTGGTGACGGGGCCGGGGATCAGCAGCTTCATGCGTGTACCATGCCAGGTGAGAGCCGCCAGCCTAAGCAGCGATGGCCGGGATGTCACACCAGAGAAGCGCAATCGGGGCGTGTCCGGTGCAACCGCGATCATGCCGCGGCATGCATGACCGCACCGCGGCGATAGGGCCGCCTGCCGGTTCGCAGCGCAGCCCGGCCCTGGCCCGCCTTCAGGCTCGCCTCCCCGGAGCCGGCATGCCGATACCGGGCGGAAACCGATGCCGGGCGGCGGGCGTTCAGGTAGCCGGGTTTGGGGTTCGACGGGGCCTCGACCGGGGCTTCCCTTGGGGCCTCCGCTCAAGTGTCCGCTGATGCCTCCCCTGGCGCCGGATTCCAAACCGGGGCATCGCTGGCGCTTTCCGCCGCTGGCATCGGCGGCACGGGCCGCGTAGGGTCGGCGCGTGTCCGCCCCCACAACCCGGCTTGCTCCTCGCCCGTGACCCCCGCCGCGCGCCTCGCCGCCAGCATCGACCTGCTTGCCGCCATCGACCTCAGCCCGCGTCCGGCCGACGCGGTCGCCAACGATTTCTTCCGGTCCCGCCGCTATATCGGCGCCGCCGACCGCCGTGCCGTGTCCGAAGTGACCTGGGACGTGCTGCGCGCACCCCGCCGGCTTGCCTGGTGGCTGGCGCGGGCCGGGGCCGCGCCCACACCGCGCCTGCGCGCTGCCGCCGCCGCATTGCTGCGCGCAGGCGGTAGCCTGGAGGCGTTGGCGCGGGCGTTCTCCGGCGGGCGCTTCGCGCCGCCGCCGCTCGATCCCGCTGAGCAGGCGGCGCTCGGCGCGCTGGCGGGCCACACGCTCGACCATCCGGCGATGCCGGAGGCGGTGCGGCTCGAACTGCCGGACTGGCTGCTGCCGCTGCTTGCCGCCCGTTTCGGCCCCGCTTTGGGGAGCGAAGCCGCGGCGCTGCTGGCGCCGGCGTCGCTCGATCTGCGGGTCAACCTGCTCAAGACCACGCGGGACGCGGCCCGGGCGGCGCTGGCGGCGGAAGGCATCGAAGCGCTGCCGACCCCGCTCTCGCCCTGGGGGCTGCGGATCGGCGGGCGCCGCAACGTCACCGCCGGCGCCGCCTTCCAGGCCGGACTGGTGGAGATCCAGGACGAAGGCAGCCAGTTGGTCGCGCTGCTCGCGGATGCGCGGCCGGGCCAGAGCGTGGTCGATTTCTGCGCCGGCGCCGGCGGGAAGACCCTGGCCCTGGCGATGACGATGGCGAACCGCGGCCGGCTGCTCGGCTGCGACGTGTCGGCGCCGCGGCTCGACGGGGCGATCCGGCGCCTGCGCCGCGCCGGGGTGCACAATGCGGAACGCCACCTGCTGGTCCCCGGCGACAAATGGGCCAAGCGCCGCGCCGGCAGCTTCGACCGGGTGCTGGTCGATGCCCCCTGCACCGGCACCGGCACCTGGCGGCGCAACCCGGACGCGCGCATGCGCCTCACCGCGCAGGACCTGGAGGAACTGACAGCGCGCCAAGCCGTGATCCTGGACCAGGCCGCGTCCCTGGTTCGCAGCGGCGGAAAACTGATCTACGCTACCTGCTCCCTGCTGGCAGAGGAGAACGAGGCGCAGGTGTCGCGGTTTGTGACCCGCCATCCGGAGTTCGCCGAAGTCCCGCTCGCGCGCGCCTGGCCGCTGGACGGCCCGCCGCCGTGCCCCGGCCCGGCCTTGGCGCTGACCCCGGCGCGTCACGGCACCGACGGGTTCTTCTGCGCCGTGCTCGAACGCCGATGACCGAGGAACCCGCCTGCTCCGCAAGCCTGCTCGCGCCGCGCCCCCCGGCTGCGGCCGGCTTGGCTGCGCTCCTCATCGGGGCGGCGGGACGAGGAGGCCGTCGGTGATCTCGCTGCGCCGAGCGCGTGGCGCCGACGCGCTGGCCATCGGGGCGGTGCACGTCGCCGCCTGGCGTTCGACCTATCCCGGCATCCTGCCGGCCGCCTATCTCGCCGGCCTGTCGATGTCGCGTCAGGCCCGGATGTACGAGGCGGCGATCCGCTCCGGCGCGCCCGTGCATGTCGCCGTGGCCAGCGGCGCCGACGCGATGGGCGCCCGCGGGCCCCGGGTGATCGGCTTCGCGACCGCCGGGCGCGCCCGCGGCGGACCGTTCGGCCGCCGGCTGGGGGAGGGCGAGATCGAGACTCTCTACGTGCTGGACGACTGGCGGGACCGTGGCGTCGGCCGGCGGCTCTTGCGCGCCGCCGCGGCCCAACTGGCGGAAAGCGGCTGCCGCAGCGCCTTCCTCTGGGTGCTGCGCGACAACCCGAGCCGCTGGTTCTACGCCCGGCTCGGCGGCCGGCCGGTGGCGGAAGCCGCCATCAGGGTCGGCGGCGAAGCGGTGATGCAGACCGCCTTCGCCTGGGACCCGATCGAGAAACTGCTCGAAGCGACCGCCCGGGCCTCCTGATCCGATACGCGCCAATCCTGGCCCATCCCCCGCGGGCCAGCATCCGCCGGTATCCGGCCTTGTTTCGCGCGCCGCCGGCCGCCGGCCGCTGGCCCGGCGCGCCATGCAAGCCCGGTTCACCCCATACGATGCGCGAGCAGGAACAGGCGGCGAAACGGCAGCAGGGTGGTGCCGTCGGCCCGGCGCGGATAATGCGGCCGCAGGGCGGCGGCGTAGGCGGCGCGGAACGCCGGCCGCTGTTCCTCGGGCAGGCGGGTGAGGAAGGGGCGCAGGCTGGTGCCGGAGGCCCACTCGACCACCGGGTCCTCCCCGGTCAGGGGGTGCAGGTAGGTGGTTTCCCAGATCTCCAGGCTGTCCGCGTGCGGCCGCAGGATATCCCAGTACTCCCCGGCGGTCAGGATGTCGCGGGCGGTTCCCGACGCGTCCCGCAGCCGCGCGGCCCAGGGTCCGCTGGCCGCCACCTCCACTTGCAGCCGCCGCAGCGGCGCGGCGTGCATCGCCGGCATCTGCACCGCCAGCACGCCGCCCGGCGCGAGCAGGCCCAGCAGGCGTGGCAGCAGGCGGTCGTGCCCGCCGGTCCAATGCAGCGCCGCGTTGGAATAGATCAGGTCGGGCGGGGCGTCCGGCGTCCAGGTCGCGAAATCGGCTTCCCAGAAGCTGCACTCCGGTGCCGTCGTCCGCGCCTTGGCCAGCATTTCGGCGGAGCCGTCGATGCCCAGCACCGACGCGCCGGGAAACCGTGCCTTCAGGACGCGCGTGACGGTTCCGGGCCCGCAGCCGAGATCGACCACCTGTGCGGGCGCCGACAGGTTCACCTGCGCCAGCAGGTCGAGCGCCGGCCGCAGGCGCGCGTCGGCGAAGCGCAGATACTGGGTGGGGTCCCAACTCGGCGGGGTGCCGGCGGCGTTTGCCGGCTCAGTGGCGGGCGGCATCGATGCGGTCGAACACGCGCTTGATCCAGTAGAACGCGAAGACGACCGCGACGATGAACAGGGCGATGCCGAGCCCGTATACCTCGCCCGCCGCCGAGATCAGAATCAGGGACAGGAGCACGACGGCTGCCGCCACGATGAGGACCAGCCAGTCCTGCGATGTCATCTCCATCTCCACCCCGTCATTGCGTCGCGCTCGTCCTGGCCTGGAGCGCCGTCAGGCAGTTGGTTCGCCGGCCGGTGCCGATCTGCTGCCGGCGGGACTGCACTATGCCGGGCTCGGCACCGTCGCAACAGCCCGCTCGGCGGCCTTGCGGCCGGCTTGATGCAACTCGGTCAGGAACGCCGCCTCCCCGTTGAACTTGGAGGAGACCGGCAGGCTGTCGAGCGCCGTGTCGGCCGCGATCTCGATCACCCGGACGCCGGGGGGCAGGGCGGCAAGCTCGGCGGCGAGCAGGTTCTGTCCGGCGATCTCGGTCAGCCGGTTGGCGATGTCCGCCTGGGTCGACGGCAGCCCGGCGCGCCGCCCGGCCTGGGCGCGGATCAGAACGAGGGTCGCCGGCGGCGCCGGGTCCAGCAGCGGGCCGAGCGGCGGGTTGCCGGCATAGCCGCCGTCCCAGCACGGCCTTCCGTCCAGTTCCACCGCCGGGAACAGGAACGGGACGCAGGCGGAGGCCAGCAGCACCTCCACCGTAATGCGCTCATTGTCGAACAGCAGCGCGGCGCCAGAGGCGACCTCGGTCGCCGTCACGGTCAGCCGCGGCGCGGCGGGGTCGGCGAGCAGCCTTCGGTCGAGCAGGTCGGCCAGCACGCTGCGCAGCGGGTTGAGGCCGAGCGGGTTCATCTGCGACGGGCCGAACACACGCATGGCCATGTCCAGCCCCCACCAGGCCGGGGTGTTGGAGATGTCCCAGCCCCACAGCCAGCGGTCCAGCGGTCCGGCGCGCAACGGGCTGAGCGCATGGGCGCTGGCCACGCGGTCCCACAGCCGGCGCAATTCGGCCCGCGCGCCGGTGGCGCCCCCGCGCACCAAGCCCTGGACCAGCATCGCCCCGGTGATGGCGCCGGAGGAGACGCCGCAGACCCGATCGACGGCGAGCCCGTCTTCCAGCAGCCGGTCGAGCGCGCCCCAGGTGAACGCACCATGGGCGCCGCCGCCTTGCAGCGCGAGCGCCACCCCCTTGCCGCGGTCCGCAAGGCTGGTGGCGGCGGTCGCAGTGGTCCAGGTTCGGTTCGACATGGCGGCAAAGTGAGGCAGCGCGGGCGCCAGGGCAAGCCGCGTCGCGGCCGCGGGTGGTTTATATTGTTGTATCGTAACAATATGGGCACGCGTCTCCGCCTGCGCGGGTCAGCTCCAGTACGGCGACGGCCCCATGCGCAGCCGGGTCAGCAGGTCGCGCCCGCGCAGGTTGAAGCGCTTGCGCCGCTTGCGTCTGGTTCCAAGGGCGGGCGATGGCAGGATCGATCCGGGTGCGCCGGGCTGGCCGGAGTCTGGGTCGGCCGGATCGCCGGCGGGCGCGGGCGGCTTGCGGCGCCGGCGCAGCGGGGGCGCGAGGCTGCGCTGTACGCCGAGCGCCCAGCACAGCGGACGCAGGATGCGGCCCAGGCGCGCATCGGCGGCGAGCAGCGCGGCCATTTCCGGATCGCGCAGCAGGGCTTCGAGCTGAGAGAGGCTGGCGGTGGCGCCGGGGATCAGGCGCACCAGCCAGTGGCTGCCGTACGGCATGACCGGCGGGCGGCGCGGGGTGCGCGGGGCTTGGGGCGGAGAGTCTTCAGGTGGGGCGGTGGTGGGGTTTGCAGCCGGTTGGGCGCGCGCGGGCCGGGGCGGGGGGATCGGGGTTGCCGCGACGGCGCGGAACTGGGCGGCGACCCGGTTCACCCGGGTCCAGATTGCCACCACCAGCGCGCCGGGAAGGCGCTTGCGGTTCCCTTGGTCGGCGACGCAGTCGGCCAGCCAGGCGAGGATGGCGGCGAGGCGCTCGGGCAGGGCGGCACGGGCGGTGGTGGCGGACATGGGGCAGGGTGGTGGGGTGCGGTGGTTGGGGCCCTGGTAGGGGAGGGAGGTTAAGATTCGGTCAACGGATCCGGAACAGGGCTTGCTTTTTGCTGCTGTCCTTTTGCTGCTGTGCTCGGGCTTGGGCCGTAACGAAGCACGATGGCCCGCAACTTGAACCTGCTGGAGAACGGCGCCGCCATCTGGTACGATCAGACGTCGCGCATCGGTAGGGCGCGGCCAATTGCCACCATGGCGCCGCTGCGCCGTTGCCCCGGGAGAGAAGCATGCCAAAGGCCACCCCGAAGACGCCCAGCTCCGCGAAGCAGTCGGGCACGGCGAAGCAGTCGGGCACCGCGAAGCATCCGAGCAAACCCGCTGCCCCGGCCACCGTGACCTTGAAGCACGTGGCCGCGGAGCTGGCGGCGACGCATGACCTCGCGAAAAAGGATGCCGAGGCCATCCTCGCCGACCTGGTGACGGTCACGACGCGCCACCTCAAGAACGGCGCCCGCCTGCGCCTGACCGGCCTCGGGATCCTGCAAGCCCGCGACCGTGCCGCGCGCATGGGACGCAACCCGGCTACCGGGGAAGCGATCAAAATCAAGGCCAGCAGGAAGATCGCCTTCCGCCCGGCCAAGGAACTGCGGGACTCGATCTGATCGCAGGCGCATTCTCGGCATTGTGCAAGGCCGCCGCGCCGGTGCCATTCTCTGCAACAAGGGTCCGCTGATCACCATGCGTCCATCCGGTCGAGCCCTTACGCTTCCCCGACGGGGACTGCTCGCCGCATTGGTCGTCGGCACGGTTGCCGCCCCGGTCGCCGCCGCACGGCTCCAGCTTCCCGCCATCGTCGCGCCCGCCAGCCACGAGCACCTCGCCGGCAAGGTGATCTTCGTGGAGCTGGTGACGCCGGATCTTGCTCTCGCCAAGCGGTTCTATGGCGGATTGTTCGGCTGGACGTTCCGCGACATCGCCGCCGGCAGGACCGCCTACGTGGAGGCGATGCTGGCCGGCCGGCCGGTTGCCGGGATGTTTCAAAGGTAGGTGCCGGCGGGCGAGCATCGCCAGCCGGCATGGCTGACCTACGTCTCCGTGCGCGACGTCGACGCAGCGGCCAGGGCCGCCTTGCAGGATGGCGGCAAGCTGTTGTTTGCACCGCACAGCTTCCCCGATCGCGGCCGGGAAGCGGTCCTGGCGGACCCGCAAGGCGCCGTCTTCGCCGTGCTCGCCTCCAGCAGCGGCGACCCGCCCGACCTGCTGGCCGATCCCGGCGAATGGATCTGGAGCTCGCTGATCACCACCGATCCCGCCACCGATGCGGGGTTCTACCAGAAGGTCTTCGGCTACGAGGTGTTCGAGCGGCCGCCCGGGAAGGACACGCAGCATTTCATCCTGGCGTCCGAGGGCTACGCGCGTGCGAGCGTGAATTCGCTGCCGCCGGGCCACCCCCATATTCACCCGCGCTGGCTCAACTATGTGCGCGTGGACGATGTGACCGCGATGGTTGCCAAGGTCCTGGCACTCGGCGGCCGCGTCCTCGTCGCGCCGCGGGTCGATCGCAATGGCGGCAGGATTGCGCTGGTCGCCGACCCGTTGGGGGCGCCGTTCGGGCTGCTCCAATGGTCGGGCGCCGCAGGCGAGGGGGCGTCGAAATGAACGCGCGCCCCGTTCGCTGGTTGGTGACGGTCATCGTTGTCGGGCTGTTCTCGCTGCTGACCGCCGGCTGCGTCGTGCCGGGCGGCGAGTATGGCTATGGCCGGGGCGCAGGCTACGGCGTTGGCTATTACGAACCGTATGGCGTCACTTATGGCAGCTGGGGCACAGGCTATGATGTCGGGCCGGCGCGCGGCGGCACGGCTCACAGGTATCACGGCGGTGGCGCTGCGCAGCATGGTTTCCAGGCCGCGCCGGCGTCCCGCCCGATGCCATCCATTCCCTCACGCAGGCGCGGCGGGGGAGGCTCTCGGTCCCGAGAGTCTGGACCGCACGCCCATGGTTCGAGATGAGATGTTCGGTCCGAGGTCGGCACAGCGGGCAGCGGGCGGGATGAGGTGGCTTTATGGTAAATCGGGTGGGTTGCCCCGGTTTTATCCCTCTCGCTCGTGATAGGCCTCTGTTACGAAATCTATAAACGCAACGGCTGTGGCTACAGCCAACCTCGCATGACGCGGCCCGAGACCTCGATGTTTGCCGTCCCGGCCATGGCCTGAGCCATAAAGACGTCGGCTTTGAAGGCGCTCACCAAACCGTTCGGATGACAGGCATGGATCGATCGCCGCCGGAGCACCTGACAGGCGCCGCCTCCCTGCTCGGGGTGCGCATCGTCAACCCGTTCGCGCAGGCCGGGCTGTCAGTCGCCGCACGCCAAGTGCCGGGGACGGTATCACGCGCCCGCCGGCCGCTCGCCGCCGACCCCGCCCGCCGAGCCGGCGCGGGACCGGATCGCCCCCGGCGCCCGTGCATCGTCAGTAGTAGTGCCAGTGCCCGTTGCGGTGCTCGCGATGCATGTAATAATGATGGTTCCAGTAGTAATTGTAGTAGTGCCCCTTGTAGCGGTAGGGGTAGTGGCGCCCGTGATAATAATAGGCGTCGATAACGGCCCGCTGCGGCACCGGCGCCACGTCGGCACCGATGACGGGTGCAGCAACGGCCGTCGCCGCGCCGGCGAGCGTCGCGGCGCACGCCAGCGCCATCAGCGAAAGAGCCCTGGGCTTCATCCTGCGCACTCCTGTGTGCCGGCCCGAGTCGCACCTGCTCGGCCGGGGAAGCGAACTCTGCCGGCGCCGGTGCGGCGCAGCAAGCCGCACCGGACCCCCGGGCGCTGCCCGCCCGCCACATTGACGTGAGCACCGGGGACCTGAGCACCGGGGACGTGAGCACCGGGGACGTGAGCACCGGGGACGTGAGCACCGGGCCGACCCGCTCCCGCTCCCCCCTCAAAACGCCGCGTCCAGCAACCCCCGCACCACCTCCCATCCCGCGATCTTCCGCGGGTTCGTATGCACCCACCGGTCATGCATCGATTCCCGCGCGATCAGGTCAAGCTCCTCCTCCCGCACCCCCACATCCCGCAGGCGCCCCGGCAGGCCGAGCGCCGCGACCAGCGCCGCCACCAGATTCGCCGCTGCCGCGCCCGGACGGCCCATCGCCTCGGCCACCCAAAGCTGCCGCTCCGCCGTCTCCGGTTCGTTGAACCGCAGCACGTGCGGCAGCATGATGCAGGAGGTATAGCCATGCGCCACGCCGGCGGTGCCGCCCAGCACGTGGCCGATCCCGTGGCTCGCCCCCTTCGCCACCCCGTTCTGCGAGCCCACCACCGAAAGCCAGGCGCCGATCTGGCAATCCAGCCGCGCGGCCACATCCGCCGGGTCCGCCTTCACCGCCGCG
>JAGWSV010000091.1 GCA_028869315.1 Rhodospirillales bacterium | reverse complement strand
TCGGCGATGATCAGGGTGCGCTCGAACTGGCCGGTGTTGCGCGCGTTGATGCGGAAATAGGTCGACAGCTCCATCGGGCAGCGCACCCCGGGCGGGATGTAGACGAAGCTGCCGTCGGTGAAGACCGCGCTGTTCAGGGCGGCGAAGAAATTATCCGCCGTCGGCACCACGCTGCCGAGGTATTTGCGCACCAGGTCGGGATGCTCGCGCACCGCCTCGCTGATCGGGCAGAAGAGGACGCCGGCCTTGGCCAGGGTCGACCGGAAGGTGGTGGCGACCGAGACGCTGTCGAACACCGCGTCCACCGCCACGTTCGACTGCCCGGCGCCTTCGACGCCGGCCAGGATGGCGCGCTCCTTCAGCGGAATGCCGAGCTTCTCGTAGGTGGCGAGCAACTCGGGATCGACCTCGTCGAGCGACTTCGGCCCGGCCTTCGCCTTCGGTGCGGCGTAGTAGTGGATGTCCTGGTAGTCGATCGGCGCGTGCCAGACGCGGGCCCAGTGCGGCTCTGCCATCTTGCGCCAGGCGGCCAGCGCGGCCAGCCGCCACTCCAGCAGCCACGCGGGCTCGCCCTTGCGCGCGGAGATCAGGCGGACCGTCTCCTCGCTCAGCCCCTTGGGGGCGATGTCCATCTCGATCGCGGTCTCGAAGCCGAACTTGTAGCCGGATTCGGCGAGCGTGCGGACGGTATCGAGGGTTTCGGTTACGGCAGGCATCTTGCTGTCCTATTCGGCGGCACGGAGCGCAGGGCCCGACGGCGGGAGCGCGGGAATGCGAAAGGCGCGCGGGATCGCCGCTTCCTGCATGTCGGCCAGGGTGATCGCGCCCAGCGCGTCCTGGATGGCGGCGTTCACCGGGTCCCACCGGCCGCGCACCGGGCACAGGCTTTCGGTCGAGCAGCCATTGCCCGAGCCTTCGACGCAGGCGGTGAGCGCGATCGGACCGTCGATCGCGGCGATCACGTCGGCGATCGGGATCGCGTCGAGCGGGCGCAGCAGCCGGTAGCCGCCGCGGGCGCCGCGCTGGGAGCCAACGAGCCCGCCGCTGGCCAGGGTTTTCAGCACCTTGGCGACCGTCGGCTCGGGAATCCCGGTGGCGGCGGCGATGCACGGAGAGGTCTGCACGTCCCGGCATGCATCGCCCGCAGCGTCCGGTTGCCCCAGGCGGACGAGCACCACAACGGCATAGTCGGTGAGTTTGGAGAGCCTCAGCATCCTGGTTCGCCCCACGCAGCCCGGTGCCGGCACGCAGGTGCCGGCGGTATAGAGGACCTTATCAGTCCTGAATGGCGGAAATGGCCTATCGGGCAGGCTCCGTCAAGGGCACCGCCACGCTGTTCGGGGCGCCGATGTCCGGCCGCGACGGCCGCCCGGCCCTGCCAGGGTGCGGCCAGTCCCGAAAAACCGACTGCGCGCAATATCCGCCCCGCCGCCGCTCACCGCGCGCCGCATGCGCGCAGGCCGCCGCGCGCCGGCGGGATCCCGGTTCGGCCCAGGGCGGCCGATCCCCAGCGGGACCTGTCCCGTGCGGCCGATCCCGTCAGGCGGGGCCCCGGCGCAGGGCCGCGCCGATGGCCTAGGCCGCATTATCGCTTGATTACAGAGATCAGTCGCATATTTTATACGACATAGCCAGTGTGTGCGGAAGAAAGACCCAGCGGCATGACGTGGAAGGCGATTCTCAGAAACGGAGCGGCGGCGGCGTTGCTCGCGATCGGGCTCGTGGCGTCCGGATCGGCCATGGCAGGGCCGAACCTCGTGCTGAACGGGACGTTCGGCACCGGGTCCTTTGCCGATTGGACGACGTCGTCCGCCGGGCCGATCACCAGCGCCGCGGTCGTGATCGCCACCGACAACGTCGCCCGTCCCTACCCGTCCGGCGCCTACGGCCAGGCGATCCCGGAGGACCCGCTGCTCACCGGCAGCCCGGACGCCGCCGCCGGCTACGCCGCCTATTTTTCGACCGATACCGGCACCCAGACCCTGTCGCAGACCGTTTCCCTCGTTGCGGGCACCTATGCCATCGGGTTCGACGTCTACGTGCCGCAGAACGGCTTCAACAACCCCCACGATGCGACGTTCACCGGCAGCATCGCCGGCACCAGCCTGTTTTCCTCCGCCAGCGTGGCCGGGATCGGCACCGCCGACGGCATCAACACATGGGTGACCGTCGCCAGCACGGCGCAGGTCGCCGCGGCGGGGACCTACACCGTCGCGTTCACCTTCGCCGGCGGCGGCTCGCCGGCGAAGGACATCCTGGTCGACCGGGTCTTCGTCACCCCCATCGCAACCGCGACGACGATCGGCCAGCAGCAGGTGCCGGTGCCCGAGCCCGGCTCCCTGGCCCTGCTCGGCGCGCCGCTGCTGGGCTTGGCGGTGCTGCGCCGCCGCCGGGCCTGACGTTTCGCGGGACGGGTGTTTCGCGGCGCGGCCGCGACCCGGTTGCCGACCCGTCTAGACCGGGCGCACCAGCCGGTGATGCTTGCGTCCGGCCGAAAGCTTGATCGCCCCCTCCCGCAGCGCGTCGGCGCCGATCATCGCCGATTCGTCCGTCAGCACCGCGTCGTTCACCCGCGCGCCGCCGCCGCGGATCAGCCGCCGGGCTTCGCCGTTGCTGGCGGCGAGCCCCGCCAGGGTAAACAGCCGGAACGCCGGCACGCCCGCCGACAGGTCCGAAGCGGGGACGGAAACCGACGGGAGATCCTCGGCCGCCGCGCCGGCCTCGAACGCGCGCCGCGCGGTTTCGGCCGCCGTCATCGCGGCGTCCCGCCCATGCGCGAGCGCGGTCGCCTCGGTCGCCAGCAGCTTCTTGGCTTCGTTGATCTCCGCCCCGCCCAGCGCCTCCAGCCGGGCGATCTCGGCCAGAGGCAGGTCGGTGAACAGCCGCAGGAAGCGGCCGACATCGAGATCGTCGGTGTTGCGCCAGAACTGCCAGTACTCGTAGGGCGACACCCGGTCCGCGGTCAGCCACACCGCGCCGCGCGCCGTCTTGCCCATCTTGGCGCCGGAGGCGGTGGTGATCAGCGGCGTGGTCAGCCCGAACACCGGCTTGGCGTCCGTCCGCCGGGTCAGCTCGATGCCGGCTATGATGTTGCCCCACTGGTCGGAGCCGCCGATCTGCAGGCGCACCCCGTGACGGCGCGACAGCTCGCGGAAATCGTAGCTCTGCAGGATCATGTAGTTGAATTCGAGGAAGGTCAGCGGCTGCTCGCGTTCCAG
>JAGWSV010000090.1 GCA_028869315.1 Rhodospirillales bacterium | reverse complement strand
CGCGCGCAGCACGGGCAGGGCGGGCTGCAGCGCCGCGCGGGCGCCGTGCCGGTCCTCCCCGATCAGCACCGCGGCGGCACACCGGGCGGCGGCGGCGGCGACCGGCTCGCGCAACGGCCCGGCCGGCAGCACGCGCCCGTTGCCGAAGCCGAAGCCGCCGTCGATCACCAGCAGCGCCACGTCCTTGACCAGGCCCGGGTTCTGCAATCCGTCATCCATCACCAGCGCCCCGGCGCCTGCCGCGACGGCGGCACGGGCGGACGCGGCGCGGTCGGCGCCGACCCAGGTGGGCGCCACCTCCGCGAGCAGCAGCGCTTCGTCGCCAACCAGCGCCGCGCTGTCGCCCGGCGCCACGCGGCGCACCCCGCGCATGGTGCCGCGATAGCCGCGCAGCAGCACGTGCGGGGTGCGCCCGGCCCGGGCCAGCCGCGCAGCGAGATCGAGCGCCACGGTGGTCTTGCCGGCCCCGCCCACGGTGGCGTTGCCGACGCACAGCACCGGCACCGGCGCGCGCCAGCCCGGCCGCGCGACCCGCCGGGCGGTGGCCGCCGCAACCAGCGCGGCCAGGGGTGCCAGCAGGGCGGGTAGCGCCCCGCCGCCTACCTCCGCGTCCCAGAAGCGCGGCGCACGCGGCATCTCAGCCGCCGTCCATCGGCGCGGGCGGCGATCCTTCGGCGGCGGGCTGCCCCGCGCCGGCCCGCCCCATCGCCGGCTGTACCGTCGTCGGCTGTGCCATCTGCGGACGATCCGTCGCCGACCGCCCCGTCGCCGACCGCCCCGTCGCCGACCGCCCCGTCTGCGGCCGATCCGTCTGCGGCCGATCCGTCTGCAGGCGATCCGCCTGGGGCCGATCCCGCATCAGTGCCAGCAGCGCCCGCGCCAGCACCGCGGGCAGGTCGTCTGCGCCGCGCGCCGCCGCCGCCGCGCGCCCGCCCATCGCCGCCCGCGCCGGCGGATCGTCCAGCATCGCCGTAACGAAGCGGGCCAGGGCCGGCGGATCAGCCACCGTGGCGATCGCTTCCGCCGCCCGCAGCCGCGCCACCGGCTCGTCGAAATTGGCGGTATGGGGACCGACGGCGACGGCGCAGGACAGCCGCGCCGGCTCCAGCGGGTTCTGCCCGCCCCCGGGCGGCAGCAGGCTGCGCCCGACCAGCACGATCGGCGCCAGCCGGTACCACAGGCCAAGCTCGCCCAGCGTGTCCGCGAGCCAGATGCCGCCGCCGCCCGGCGGCCCCTCCGCCCGCGCGCGGCGGGTCACCGTGAGCCCGTGCAGCTCCGCCGCGATCGCCGCCCCGCGCTCGGGATGGCGCGGCACCAGCAGGGTGACGAGCTCCGGCCGGGCGGCGGCCAGCATGCGGTGCGCGGCGGCGACCAGCGCCTCCTCGCCCGGATGGGTGCTGGCGGCCAGCCATACCGGCCGCCCGGCCAGCGCCGCCCGCCAGCGTGCAAGCTCCGCCGGATCGGCGGGCAGAGCGGGGGCGGCGAATTTCAGGTTGCCGGGCGCGCTGACGGCCGAGGCGCCCAGGCTGCGGAACCGCGCGGCGTCGGCCTCGCTCTGTGCCGCCACCTGCGCGAACCCGCCCAGCAAGCTGCGCGCGAGCCCCGGCACGCGCCGCCAACGGGCGAAGCTGCGCGGCGACAGGCGGGCGTTCAGCAGCATCGTCGGAACCTGCCGCGCCCGGCAGGCGGCCAGCAGGGTCGGCCAGATCTCGCTTTCCACGAACGCCGCCACGTCGGGCCGCCAATGGTCGAGGAACCGCGCCGTCCAGCGCGGCACGTCGAGCGGCACGAACTGGTGGCACACCCGCCCGGCGAGACCCGGTTCGGGGCGGCCCGGTTCGGCGGCGCCCGGCTCGGGGGCGTCCGGTTTCGCGACAGCCAGTTCCGGCAGCCGGCGGGCGAGCAGCGCCGCCGAGGTGACCGTGCCCGTGGTCAGCAGCACCGACACGTCGGCCGCCGCCAGTTCCGCGACCACCGGCAGCACAGACACGCTCTCGCCCACGCTCGCCGCGTGCAGCCAGACCAGCGGCCCGGCGGGGCGTGGCGCCGCGGTGATGCCGCGCCGCTCCCCGAGGCGGGCGGCGATCTCCTTGCCGCGTCGCGCCCGGCGGCGCAGCATCACGCGCAGGGCCGGCGCCGCCAGGCGCCCGGTGGTGGACCAGAGGGCGAGCAGGAAGGTCACCGCACTGCCCGGGGCAAAGCGGCGCCCCCAATGGCGACCCCAGCGGCAGCCCAAGCGGCGCCAGAACCGGCGGCGGCGGTCGGCGCGGACGCGCCGGGGTCAGGTGGCGATGTGCACGCGCCCGGGCACCACGGCGCCCGTCGGGGCGGCACGCGAGCACCCGGGATGTCGACCGCCCACTTGCATGTGCGCACGAACGCTCAGGCCTCCGCAGTCTCCGCCACGTCGCGTTCGCGTTGCTCGCGCCGGCGGACCAGCACGGACAGGGTGACGCCGATGATCAGCGCGGCGCCGTAGAACAGGTCCTGGATGAAGATCTGGATGCCCATCAAGGACAGTCCGGTGATCCCGGTGACCAGGAAATAGACCGCGGTGAACGATCCCCAGGCGTTGAACCGCCCCGGTCGCACCGCCGTCGAGCCGAGGAAGGCGGCGGCGAAGGCCGGCAGCATGAAACTGTCGCCCGAGTTGGGATCGGCTGCCCCGCTGGTGCCGGCGTACAGCACGCCCGCGAAGGCGGCAAGCAAGGCGCCGGCCACCAGCGCGCCGAAGCGCAGCCGGCCGACATCCAGCCCCGCCAGCCGCGCCACCCGCCGCCCGCGCCCGACGAACAGCAGCTTGAGGCCGAGCGGCGTGTATTCCAGGACGTACCACAGCAGCACCGTCAGCAGCAGCGCATAGACGAAGCCGAACGACAGGCCGAACAGCCGCGGCACGATCACCCAGTTCACGAGGGTCTGGGAGATGCCCGACACCATCTCGGAATTGCTGATCCACAGCACGACGCCGCTGACCAGGGTACCGGTGCCCAGGGTGACGATGATCGAATCGATCCCGATCCAGACCACCAGAATGCCGTTGACGATGCCGGCCACCGCTCCGGCGGCCAGCGCCGCCAGGATCGCCACGCCGACCGGCAGGCCCCATTGCGCGTTCAGGATCGCCACCGTCATCGCCGAAAGGGTCAGCACCGGCGCCGCCGAAAGGTCGTATTCCCCGGCGGTCAGGCTGACGACCAGCGAATAGGTGAGCACCACCAGCACCGCCTGGGAGCTGAACATGGAGGCGAAGTTGGCCGCGCGCAGGAAGATGCCCGGCTCGATCGCGCCGAACAGCGCGATGGTGGCGATCCAGGCAAGCAGCAGCGCGTAGCGCTCGAACCCGCGGCGAAGCAACGCCATGCCGGTCGCCTCAACCCCTCTCGGCGCCGCCTGGCCCGGCGGCACTTGGCCGGAAAGTGGCTGGCCGGGAGGTGGCTGGGCCGGTTCCGAAACACTCATGCGCCATGCGCTCCTCGGTGACATCCGTGCCGGCGAGTTCGGCGACGATCCGCCCGTGGCGGAAGATCAGCACCCGCTGGCACAACAAAGCGAGCTGCTCGTGGTCGCCGCTGAGCACCAGCACCGCGGCGCCGGCCTCCGCCCAGGCGCGGACGGCGGCGAAGATCTGCTCACGCGCGCCGACGTCAACGCCCTGAGTGGGTTCCTCCAGCACCAGCAACTTCGGTTCCGTTTGCAGCCATTTGGCCATCAGCGCCTTCTGCTGGTTGCCGCCGCTCAGCGACTCCAGCGGCAGCGTCGGATCGGGCGGGCGCACGTCGAAGCGCCGGCACAGCGCACTGGCGTGGCGCACCAGCGCGCCCGGGGTCAGCACGCCGGCACGGGTCAACGTCCCCAGCACCGGCAGGGCGATGTTCTCCGCCACCGTCAACGCGCCGATGCAGCCGGCCCGCAGCCGTTCCGCCGGCACGTAGGCGACGCCGGCGGCCATCGCCCGCGCCGGGGTGAACCCGGCCAGATCATGCCGTGCCGCGCCGATCGCCAGCGCCCCGGCGGCGGCCGGCCGCGCCCCGGCGAGCATCGCACCCAGTTCGGCGAAGCCGGAGCCGATCAGCCCGGTCAGGCCGAGGATTTCTCCAGCCCCGATCCGGAATGCCGCGGCGCGGACGCCGGGGCCGCGCAGGCCCTCCACCGCGACCAGCGGCGTGGTCGGCGGCGCGGCGGAGGGCGGACCGCGCAGGATCGCCCGGCCGACGATCATCTCCACCAGCCGGTCCTTGCCAAGGGTGGCGGTCACCCCTTCGCCGGCCACCCGGCCGTCGCGCAGCACGGTGACCCGGTCGGTGATGCCGAGCACCTCATCGAGGTCGTGTGAGACGAACAAAACGCCGAAACCCGCCGCCTTCACCCGGCGGATCACGGCGAACAGGCGCTCGACGCCCGCATCGCCGATCCCCGCCGTCGGCTCGTCGAGCACAAGGAGGCCGCCCGCAGAGGTCAGGCGGCGCACCTCGTCGACCGCGCGCACGATGGCGAGCAGCGGGCGCTGCCAGGGGCGCAGCCGCTCCACCCGGGCGTCCGGGTCCGCCTCGATGCCGAATTCCTCCAGCAGGGCGGCGACCGCCCGCGCCTCCGCCCGCCAGTCGATCCGCGCGAGGGCGGCGCCGGCGAGCGCGCCGATGCGCAGGTTCTCGGTGACGGTCAGCGCGGGCAGCAGGGCCGGGTCCTGGTGGACAAAGGCCATGCCGAGATCGCGGAACTGCCCGGGCCGCAGCGGCAGGCGCACGCGCCGGCCGCGCATCTCCAGCTCGCCGCCCGGTTCCGGCGCATGATAGCCGGCCAGGATGCGGATCAGGGTCGACTTGCCCGACCCGTTATGGCCGAGCAGGCCGTGCACCTCGCCCGCCGCCACGTCGAGCCCCACATCGTCGAGCGCGACGGTGCCGCCGAAGCGCTTGCCGAGATGAGCGAGCCGCAGCACCGGCGGCGCGGCGGCCGGAACCGCGGCCGCCGCGTTCATCACAGACACGAAACGATCAGCTTCAGTGCAGCCCCCACAACTTGAGATAGCCGTTCTCGGCCGCGGCACCGTAGCCCTGGCCGAACTTCGCCGGCACCCCGGCGGCGGCGACATTCGCCTTGGTGAAGGCGCGCAGCCCGGCGGAATAATCCTTGATCAGTGGCTTGTGCAGCAGCACCCGCAGATCCTGGTCGATGATCGCGCCGGCGAGCCAGGTGGTGTCCTCGCCCACGTCGAACGTCACCACATTCCCGGTGCGCACCATGTCGAGCACCGCCGGCGTGGCATTGAAGGACGCGACCTTCACCCGGGCCGATGCGCCGGTGGAAACGATCGCCGGCACCACGAACTGCACCATGCCGTCATAGATCGGAATGATGTAGTTGAGCTTCGGGTCCGACAGCACCGCGCTCTGCACCTGCGGGCCGATCTTGGTCGGCCAGTCCGGCGGGTTCACGCCGACGATCCGCATCTTGCAGCCGGGGCAGTATTTGGCGAACTGCCGATGGAACGCCTTCAGGATGAACGGGCTGTTGGCGGTGCCCGGCGCGTTGACCACCAGCACGTCGGCCTTGCCGTCGGTCCGGCGGATCACCCAGTCGGCTTCCAGTTCGGCGGCCTGCACATAGGCGCCGTAGACGATGCCCGACAGCCCCGCCAGCGGCTTCTGGCCGAGCGCGTAGGAGTGCCCGGCGACCACCGGGATGTGCGCAGCCAGGGTCTGATGCACCTGCGGCGAAACGGTCGCCGGATCGAGGCCGCAGAACACGTTCACCAGCGCCGCCTTGTGTTCCTGCGCGGCGGTGAAGCCCTGGGCCCATTGCGCGAGCTGCGCATTGTTCTGCCAGGTCTCGTAGCGCAGGCCGAGGCGCTTGGCGAAGTCTTCCATCTGCCTGTTGACGACCGAGCAGAACGGAATCGCGGTGGACACCGGAATGGTGAAGATCAGCTTGCCCTTCAGCGACGCCGCATCGATCGGCGGGCCCGGGGGCACGAAGCGCGACGGCCCCATCACCGCATCCAGCTCATGGTCGAGCGCGGCGGCGTTGGCCTTCGTCAAGCCGGCGGCTGCGGCCGCCGGCGGGCGCAGGACGAAAGCCGCGGCCAGCGCGGCAGCGCAAACCAGACCGGCGCGCAAGGTGGCGCGGAACCGCATCGATCATCTCCTTTGCTTTGGGGGAAGGGCGCTCCCTGTCGGCATGCTAGAAGCGCGGCAACGCCCCGGCAAGGCGATCACACCGCGGCGAGCGCACGGAAATTGCCCGGCGCGGGCGGCCTGGCGCCGGCATCTGGCCGCGTCAGCCGTCCGCTGCCTCGGTCATTTCTTCCAGCACTTCGGCGGCGAGCGCGCGGCTCACCGCCCGCCCCGCGCGCAACGCCGCCCGGTCGAGCCGTGCCGCCGCTTCGCGCAGCGCGGCCGGGCGGCGCGGCAGGCGCAGCAGCAGCCAGGCCTGCACCGGCAGCGGAACCTCCAGCTGCCGCTCGGCCAGCAGCCGCGCCAGCAGCGCGCGCAGCAGCGGATCGTCGGCCACGCCGATTTCCACCGCGGTGACAGCGCGCAACCGGCTGGCGAGATCCGGCACCGCCACCCGCCAGCGGGCGGGCGGCAGCCGGGCGGCCAGGAGCACCGGCACCCGCGTCTCGGCAGTCTCGTTCAAAATATGCAACAAATTCACTTCGTCGGGCGCCGCGTCGGCGTCGTCGATCGCCACGCCCGCCGCCGGCAGGCCCGGCCGCGTGCGCAGACCCGGCGCCGCCCAGAACGCCGCGCCGCGCCGCGCCGCCCACAGATGCAGCAAGTGGGTCTTGCCGCAGCCGGCTTCCCCCCACACCGCCAGGCGCAGGTCGGGCCAGGACGCGGTACGCGCGAGCCAGGCGAGAGCCGCCGCGTTCGACGGCGCCTCCACGAGGTCGGCGGCAGCGAATTCGGGCCGGTGCGGAAACGGCAGGGCGAGCTGCCGCGCCTCGGCGGCGCCGGATTTTTCGTGCGTCGCCGACACCCGACGGTCAGCTCATCGCCCGGCCACGCGCGCCGCACAGCATCCGCGCCAGACTCGCCGGCCCGCCGCCGACCACCGCAAGATAGAAGAAAATGAAACAATAGAGCAGCGCCGGCTCGCCGTGACTGAGGATCGGGAAGAACGAGCGCGGCTCGTGGACCATGAAATAGGCGACCGCCATCTCCCCCGACATGAGGAACGCCGCCGGACGGGTGAACAGGCCGAGGCAGACCAGCACCCCGCCCACCGTCTCGATCCACCCGGCCGCGAGCAGCAACGGCGGCAGATGCATCATGTGGCGGAAGGCGACCGGGCCCGGCGGAAAGCCGACGAGCTTGGCGAGCCCGTGCTCGAGGAACGCAAGGCCGGCGACGAAGCGCAGGAGGCTCAAGGCAAATCCGGACAGGCCGGACCGGAAGGAGGTTGCGGACACGGGCTTCTCTCCCTGGGTGGACGACGCCACGTCTGAGCCGGCACAGAAGCCCAGGCGGCGGGGCCGATCAAGCGCCCGCCCGTATCGCCCGCCCGTATCGAAGGAACGCCCATGTCCGACCTGCTCACCATCGGCTACGAGGGCTGCACGGTGGCCGACGTGATGGAGACCCTGACCGCGGCCGGCACCCGGCTGCTGATCGACGTGCGGGCGGTGCCGCAGTCGCGCAAGCCTGGCTTCTCCAAGCGGCAACTGGCGGCGGAACTCGATGCGCGCGGCATCGGCTACGTCCACCTGCAGGCGCTCGGCACCCCGAAGCCGGGGCGCGACGCCGCGCGCGCCGGCCATCCGGAGATCATGGGGCGGATTTTCTCGGCGCATATGCAGGCCGACCGCCCGCAGGCGGAGCTGGCAGAGGCGCGCGGCCTCGCCGCCGGCACGCGCGCCTGCCTGCTCTGCTTCGAGCACGATCCGGCGCAGTGCCACCGCCGCCTGGTGGCGGAGATGATCGCCGGCACGACCGGGCAGCGGATCGTGCACCTGCACCCCGCCCCGGCCGCTCCGCTGCCGCCCCGCGCGCGTTCCACCCGGCAGCGGCGCCGGGCGGACGACGAGACCGGCTGATCGCGCCGGGTTCAGCCGCCGGCCAGCCAGGCCGGCACCGGCAGGCCCTTGCCGCGCAGGAAGTCCGGGTTGAACAGCTTCGACTGGTAGCGCGCGCCGCCGTCGCACAGCACCGTGACGATGGTGTGCCCCGGCCCCATCGCCTTCGCCACCCGGATCGCCGCGGCGATGTTGATGCCCGAGGAGGTGCCGACCGACAGGCCTTCATGGATCAGCACGTCGTAGATCTGCTCCAGCGCCTCGGCGTCCGGGATCTTTTCGGCGTCGTCGATCGGCGCGCCCTCCAGGTTCGCGGGCACCCGCGACTGGCCGATCCCCTCGGTGATGGAACTGCCGGAGACCGTCATCTCCCGGCCCTTCGCCCATTCATAGAGCGCGCTGCCCTCCGGATCGGCCAGCACGATGCGCACCCCCCGCTTGCGGTCCTTCAGCGCCATTGCGACCCCGGCCAGGGTGCCGCCGGTGCCGCAGGCGCAGGTGAAGGCATCGATGGCGCCGCCGGTCTGCTCCCAGATCTCCACCCCGGTCCCGGTGCGATGGCCCTCCCGGTTCGCCGTGTTGTCGAACTGGTTGGCCCAGATCGCGTTGCCCTGGGCGCCGATCTCTTCGGCCAGCCGGCGGGAGACGTGCACGTAGTTGCCGGGGTCGCGGTACGGCTTGGCCGGCACCAGGCGCAGATCAGCCCCGATCATGCGCAGGAAGGCGATCTTCTCCGCCGACTGCGTCTCCGGCATCACGATCACGGTGCGGTAGCCCTTGGCGTTGCCGACCAGGGTGAGGCCGATGCCGGTGTTGCCGGCGGTGCCCTCCACCACCGTTCCGCCGGCGCGCAGGGCGCCGCGAGCCTCGGCGTCGGCAATCAGATAGAGCCCGGCGCGGTCCTTCACCGACCCGCCGGGGTTCATGAACTCCGCCTTGCCGAGGATCGTGCAGCCGGTCGCCTCCGAGGCGCGCCGCAGCCGGATGAGCGGCGTGTGCCCGATCGCTTCGAGCAGCCCCGCTTGCCAACGCGCGCCGTGATAGGCTTGTGTCATCGCCAGTCGTCCCCCGGAGGAAGTGCACTATGGTCGAAGATGTCGCGCCCGCCCGCACCTGGGAAGCCCTGCGGGCCGACCCGCAGGCCCAGCTTGTCGATGTTCGCACGGACGCGGAATGGAATTTCGTCGGCCTGCCCGATCTCGTCGCCGCCGGCAAGCAGGCGGTGCTGATCCCCTGGCAGGTCTATCCGACGATGGCGGTCAACGACCGTTTCGCCGAGCATCTGAGCGAAGCCGGGCTGACGCCGGACCACCACATCTACTTCATCTGCCGCACCGGCGGGCGCAGCATGGCGGCAGCGCGGGCGGCACAAGCGGCCGGTTTCGCGCATGCCTACAACGTCGCCGACGGGTTCGAAGGACCGCCGGACGCCGACGGCCACCGGGGAACGCTGGCGGGCTGGAAGGCGGCCGGCCTCCCCTGGCGTCAGAAATAGGCCCGGATACCGGCGGAGGACAGGCCAGGCGACCGCGCCGTCCGCTTGCACGACGCGGCCGGGCCGGCGACGCGCCAGAGGGACCACGCGCCAGAGGGACCACGCGCCGGGGCGGACCACGCGCCGGGAGGAACCGGATCAGCCGGCGTGCGTGGCGGGCAACGGGGGCTCGGCCGGGGAGACCCGTAGCCGCGCAATCTCCAGCAGCACGTTGGCTTCCAGCGCCTTCTCGTCCAGCCGGTATTTCACCAGGTCGCCGATGCTGACGATGCCGACCAGCTGCGCCTGATCCAGCACCGGCAGATGGCGCACCTTGTGCACGGTCATCGTCGTCAGCGCCGCCTCGATCCGGTCCTGCAGCCGGCAGGTGATCACCGCGCGGGTCATGACCGTCTGCAACGGCCGGCTCAGCACCGCGGCCCCGTGCTTCGCCAGCAGGCGCACCAGGTCGCGCTCGGAAAACAGGCCCTGCATCTTCTGCCAGCGGTCCTGCACGATCACCGCGCCGATCCCGCGATCCGCCAGCACCCCGATCGCGGTGGCGACGCTGTCTTCCGGCAGCAGGCTGGCGACGCCGCGCCCCTTGCTGTCCAATACGTCTGAAATCATCATCTTCCGCCTCCCTCCATGAGTTCGACGCACGCACATATGGGCAGGCCCGGGGCCGACGACATCGGGCGCGGCGCACGCCAGGGCGGCAACCGGTTGTTTACCTGGCGCCGCCACCATCGCAGCCATGAACCAGACGCGCCCCGATGCGGGCCGACCGCGCCCGCGATATGCTCCCGCGGCCCTCAAGCGGGGCGTGCCGCCGGCCGCCGCCGTGTCTCCGCCCCAACGGCGCGCGGTGCCGCCGGGGGGGCACGGCACGACTCCCACCGCGCCGCCGGCCGCGGCGCCGGTCTTTTCCGTCGTGGTCCCGGCCTACAACGAAGCGGCCGTGCTGCCGGCCTTCCATCGCCGGCTCGCCGCGACGATGGACGCGCTCGGCGCGGCGTGGGAACTCGTAATCGTCGATGACGGCTCGCGCGACGCCACCGAAGCGGTCGCCGAGGCGCTGCGCCAGGCCGACCGGCGGGTGGCTCTGCTCGCGCTGTCGCGCAATTTCGGCAAGGAGATCGCCGCCACCGCCGGGCTCGACCACGCCCGCGGCGAGGCGGTCATCCTGATCGACGCCGACCTGCAGGATCCGCCGGAACTGATCCCGCGCCTGGTCGCCGCCTGGCGGCAGGGCTACGACATGGTCTACGCCGAACGCGCCGAACGCGCCGGCGATTCATGGCTGAAACGGCACACCGCTTCGGCATTCTACCGCCTGATGCGGCGCTGGGGCCCGGTGGAGCTGCCCGCGCAGGCGGGCGATTTCCGCCTGATGAGCCGCAACGTGGTGGACGCCCTGCTGTCGTTGCGCGAGCAGCACCGTTTCATGAAGGGCCTCTATGCCTGGGTGGGCTTCCGCAGCTGCGGCGTGCCGTACTGCCGCGGACCGCGCGTCGCCGGGCGCAGCAAATGGAGCTACTGGAAGCTCTGGAACCTGGCGCTGGAGGGGATCACCGGGTTCAGCGTCCTGCCGCTGAAGCTCGCGAGCTACCTGGGTCTCGCGGTGGCGCTGTTCGCCGCCGGTTTCGGCGGGCAGCTGGTGCTGCGCACCCTGCTGTTCGGCAACCAGGTACCGGGCTACCCCAGCCTGATGGCGGTGGTCCTGTTTCTGGGCGGCGTGCAGCTCATCACCCTCGGCGTGATCGGCGAGTATCTCGGGCGGGTGTTCAACGAAACCAAGCACCGCCCGCTCTACCTCGTGGCGCGGTTCGAGCCGAGCGAGGTTCCTGCCTTGGCCGCCGCCGGAGCGCTCGGCATCGCGGCGTAGCCGGGCGCGTGGCCGGGGCAGGCGGCCGCCCGGCGCTGGACAGCGCCGCCCGGCCCCGGCAGGTTGGCCGCTTCCCGCCCTCCCCCGCAGGACCTCGCATGCTGTTCGATCTCGCCGCGCTCGACGCGCAGAATGCCTATAAGCTGCTGGTTTCCACCGTGGTGCCGCGCCCGATCGCCTGGATCACCACCCAGGACGTCGACGGCAGCGTGAACGCCGCGCCGTTCTCCTTCTTCAACGCCGTGTCGGGCAACCCGCCGGTGGTGGCGATCGGCATCGGCGGCCGCGCCCCGGGCGACGTGAAGGACACCGGCGGCAACATCCGCCGCACCGGCGAATTCGTCGTGAACCTGGTCAGCGACGCGCTGGCCGAGAAGATGAACGTCACCGCGATCGACTTCGAAAAGAGCGTGAACGAGCTCTCCGAGGCCGGCCTGACCACCGCGCCTTCGGCCAAGGTGCGCCCGCCATGCATCGCCGAAAGCCCGGTCTCGCTCGAATGCGAGCGGCTGGTGATCGTCGAGGTCGGCATCGATCGCGCGGTGGTGCTCGGCAAGGTGCTGGCGATCCAAATCAAGGACGAGTTCGTCCTCGATCCGGCCCGTTGCTATGTCGATACGCCGAAGCTCGACCTGATCGGGCGCATGCACGGCGCCGGCTGGTACTCCCGCACGCGCGACCGGTTCGACCTGCCGCGCATCGCCGTGGCGGACTGGCCACAGCGCAAGGCCGCAGAATAGAAGCGGCGACGCACCGGCCATATCGTACGCATCGCATGGCCGGCGGGACGTCCCGCCGGCCATACTCATATCGCAGGGCAGCGTTGGCGTAATTCCGGTTTACCGGGCTTCGGGACAGGCGCACGTCGCGCCGACTTTACGCGCCCGAACCCACCCGCATCCGCACCCGTCGGCATACGAACCCGTCGGCATACGAACCCACCGGCATACGAACCCACTGGCCCTGAGGCGTCGCCCCGATGAAAGCTTCCACGACGGCGGTCGCCGCCTCGCCCGAGCTGGTCCTCAAGACCGAGCTCATGATCAGCCGCGTGCTGCGCGGCGGCGTGCTGCTCAGCATCGCGATCGTCGGCCTCGGCATCGCCGACTTCTTCTCCCTGCGCCTGGCCGGGCGCCTGCCGGACCCGACATTTCCCGATTCGCTGACCTCCCTGATGACCGGCCTGCGGCTCGCGCAGCCGCTGGCGATCGCCTCGCTCGGCCTCCTGGTGCTGCTGGCAACCCCGGTGCTGCGGGTCGCGGTCTCCATCCCCGCCTTCGCGCTGGAGCGGGACTGGACCTATGTCCGCATCACCGCGCTGGTGCTCGCCATCCTGCTGTTCTCGATCTTCGCCGTAGGTGACTGGATGAGCCAGCCGGGCGCAACCCCGGTGCAGGGCGCCAGCCTGTGGTTCTTCTTCGCCGTCCTCGGGTCCTCCATGTTCGCCGGGTTCATCGGCGCGCTGGTCGGGCTGGGCGGCGGCGTATTCGTGGTGCCGATCCTCACCCTCGTGTTCCACGTGCCGTTCAGCGCCGCCATCGGCGCCTCCATCGTTTCGGTGATCGCGACCTCCTCCGGCGCTGCCGCGGCCTATGTGAAGGACCGGCTGACCAACCTGCGGGTCGGGATGTTCCTGGAAATTGCCACCACCGCCGGCGCCATTGCCGGCGCGTTGCTGACCACGGTGCTCGATCCCACCATCCTGTTCGTCGTGTTCGGCGCGGTGCTGGTAATCTCGGCGCTGCCGCTCGTGTTCCGGCTGGGCGAGGAACTGCCGCAGAACGTGCGCCAGCACCCCTGGGCCGCGGCGCTGCGCCTGTCCGGCAGCTATCCCGACCGGCGCCTGAAGCGGGAGGTCGCCTACAACGTGGACCGGGTGCCGGAAGGCTTCGGCATCATGTGCCTGGCCGGCGCGCTCTCCGGCCTGCTCGGGATCGGCAGCGGCACCTTCAAGGTGCTGGCGCTCGACACCGCGATGCGGCTGCCGATGAAGGTCTCCACCACCACCAGCAACTTCATGATCGGCGTCACCGCCGCTGCCTCGGCCGGCATCTTCTTCCAGCGCGGCGACATCGATCCGGTGATCGCGGCGCCGGTGGCGCTCGGCGTCCTGGCCGGG
>JAGWSV010000089.1 GCA_028869315.1 Rhodospirillales bacterium | reverse complement strand
GTGCTGGACAAGACCGGGACCGTCACCGAGGGCCGTCCGGCGGTGACGGAGATCGTCTCCCCGACCCTGCCCGAGCGGGAGCTTCTGGCCCTGGCGGCGGCGGCGCAGACCGGCAGCGAGCATCCGCTGGCACGCGCCGTGCTGGCCGCGGCTGAGGGGCTGGCCCTGCCGAAGCTGGACAGTTTCCAGAGCCACCCGGGCCGCGGCCTGACCGCGCGTGTCGGCTTGCGGCGGATCGTCATCGGCAACCGTGCGCTGCTGGCCGAGCAGGGCATTCCGGCCACCCTGGAGGCCGAGGCGCTGGCGCTGGAGGAACGGGGCCGCACCGTGATGTGGGTGGGCGCGCTAGACCCGGCTCCGCAGCTCCTGGGCCTGATCGCGGCGATGGACCGGGTGCGGCCGTCCGCCGCCGCCGCGGTGCGCCGGTTGCAGGCCGCGGGGATCGAGACGGTGCTGCTGACCGGGGACAACGCGCGCACCGCGCAGGCGGTGGCACGCGAACTCGGGATCGCCCGCGTGCTGGCCGAGGTGCTGCCGGCGGGCAAGGCCGCCGAGATCGAACGCTTGCAGAAGGAAGGCCGTCGGGTGGCGATGGTGGGCGACGGGGTGAACGACGCGCCGGCGCTGGCGCAGGCCGACGTGGGCATCGCCATGGGCAGCGGTGCCGACGTGGCGATGGCGGCGGCCGGCATCACCTTGATGCGCTCCGACCCGCTGCTGATAGCCGACGCCATCGCGATCAGCCGCGCCACCTACGCGAAGATCCGCCAGAACCTGTTCTGGGCCTTCTTCTACAACGTGATCGGGATTCCGCTGGCCGGTCTCGGGCTGCTCAACCCGATGATCGCGGGCGCGGCGATGGCGTTTTCCTCCGTGACGGTGGTGTCCAACGCGCTGCTGTTGCGGCGCTGGCGGCCGGCGGCGGGAGGGGCGGCATGAGCGCCGCCATCGCCATCGGCACGGCGGCGGCGCAATCGGGCGTGCCGGCCAAGACCATCCGCTACTATGAGCAGATCGGCCTGCTCGGGCCGCCGGCGCGGGGGGAGAACCAGTATCGCGCCTACGGGGCGGAGGACGTGGCGATGCTGCGCTTCCTCGGCCGGGCGCGTCGGCTGGGGTTCTCGATTGCGGATCTGCGCGGCCTGGTGGCGTTGTATCGCGACCGCGCGCGCACCAGCCGCGACGTGAAGGCGCTGGCCTCGCAGCATCTGGCGCGGATCGATCACAAGATCGCCGAGCTGCAATCGTTGCGCGGAGCGCTGGCCGTATTGATCCGCGACTGCCGGGGCGATCATCGGCCGGACTGCCCGATCATCGACGAACTAAGCGGGGCGGAGGCCGGGCGCCGCCGCCACCCGGCGGAAGGGAGGCGCGCGGCATGACCCACATGGTGCTGGCCGCGATCGTCCGCGCGCTCGACGCGGCCGTCGTCATGGGCTGGGACATCCTCTGGGCGCTGGTGCTCGGGTTCACCTTGTCGGGCGTGGTGCAGGCGGTCGTTACCAAAGGGGAAATGAGCCGCCTGCTGCCGGACGCGCGCCCGCGCACGATCCTGCTGGCGAGCGCACTGGGGGCGGCATCGTCTTCCTGCTCCTACGCCGCGGTCGCGCTGGCACGGTCTTTGTTCCGCAAGGGCGCGGATTTCAACGCCGCGATGGCGTTCCAGTTTGCCTCCACCAACCTGGTGCTGGAACTCGGGATCATCCTGTGGGTGCTGATGGGCTGGCAGTTCACCCTGGCCGAGTTCGTCGGCGGGCCGATCATGATCGTGCTGCTGAACCTGATGTTGCGCCGCGCGATGACGCCGGCGCGGCTGGCGGAAGCGCGCGAGACGGCCGAGCGCGGCGTCGCCGGACGGATGGAAGGCCACGCCGCGATGGACATGTCACTTGCGGGCGGCAGCGTTGTCTCCCGCGCGTTGTCGCCGCGCGGCTTCACCGCGATCAGCCATTACTACGTGATGGACTGGGCGAGCGTGTGGATGGATATCGTGGGCGGCTTGCTGATTGCCGGTGCGCTTGCCGCCTGGGTACCGAAAGACGTCTGGAGCGGGATCTTCCTGACCCATACGCCGCTTTGGTCGAAGGTGGTCGGCCCGCTGATCGGGCCGCTGGTTGCGGTCGTCTCCTTCGTCTGCTCGGTGGGCAACGTGCCGCTGGCCGCGGTGCTGTGGAACGGCGGAATCAGTTTCGGCGGCGTGGTCGCGTTCCTGTTCGCCGATCTGATCATCCTGCCGATCCTCGACATCTACCGCCGCTACTACGGGCGCCGCGTCGCGCTGCTGCTGCTGGGCCTGTTCTATG
>JAGWSV010000088.1 GCA_028869315.1 Rhodospirillales bacterium | reverse complement strand
GTGGGCCGCTGCGCGACATGCCGCTGGCGGTGTGCGACACGACCACGGTGCGCCAGGCCGACCTGATCGAGCAGGACCTGATCTATCGCGACCGCATCGGCCACATCTACGGTCTGAACTACGACCCGCAACAGCGCTGGTTCTATGCGCCGGAGATGCGGCAGGAAGAAGTGCTGCTGCTGAAGTGCTTCGACTCGCTGCGCGACGGACGGGCCCGTTTCATGCCGCACACCGCGTTCAAGGACCCGACGGCGCCCGCAGATATCCTGCCGCGGGAAAGCATCGAGTTGCGCACGCTGGCTTTCTTTGATTCGTAGCGCCGTTGGCGGATGCTCGGCCGCCGCAGCAAAAGTGAGGGTCGTTGCCGAGCGGTCGGAACGGGAGTCGGCGATGATCGGCCTCGTGCCGCACGACAAACAGTCAGACAGCCGCGGATCAATGAGGCCGAGGCCGCGGTGGTACGCCGCATCTTCCGGGCCCATGCCGCCGGCGCATCGGCCCGCCGGGATCAATTCAAAGGCTTACACCCATGCCCCGCCAGCCCTCATGAATTTTCCGGCTACGGTCAACATGATCTGTACCTGACACGCGCGCTGTCGCGGCAGCCGGGCTGAACCATCACCGCGTCGGCCCGGCCGGTCCGCAAGCGGGTGGCGGAAAAGAGTGGGAGTCGAACCCACCAGAGACGTCTGACGCCTCTCACCGGATTTGAAGTCCGGGCGCCCCACCGGGGTGCGTTTCTCTTCCATTCATGCGGTATCGCTATATTCTGGATCGCCCGCATCGCCAAACACGGCGCCGATGGGGCGCAGTATCTCGTGCGCATCGCCGATCCGGCGGGTAAAGCGGACACGATCGAAATATTCGAGCAGCTCGACGGCAAGGTTGCGCCCGATCCCCGCCCGGTCGCGGAACGCGGCGGCGGTGACGCGCCCGTCGATGGCGGCCGCCTCGGCGATCTCGCCCAGCCGGCGCAGCGTGGCTGGCAGCGCGCAGCGCTTCTCGGACACCCGCACCACCAGCCCCAGGCGTCCGGCGTGGGTCAGGAACGCCTCCAGCTTGCGGGCATCATGGCCGATCGCGGCGGCGAGTTCCGGCACGGTCGGCGGGCGGTGGCCGCCGGCTTCGAGCCGCGGCAGGACCTCCCGCCACAGCGCCCTGTGGGCCGGGACCAGCGCCGGCTGATGCTCCCGCAGCCGCAGCCGCATGCCCTGTCGCACGACCCGGCCCTCGGCCGCCAGCTCGGCCACGATCGCCTCGCACACCTCGGACGCCACCCGCATGCCCGAAGCGGCAAAAACCCGGTCCTGCGATGGCCCGAGCCGGTCGGGCGCGCCGGCGTGCCAGGCGGCCAGGAGGGCGAGCGCCCGCCGCCGCAGCGCCTCCCAGCACCGCGGTGAGAAGCCTACCGTCCCCGCCGCGGTGGCGACGCGGCGCATGGTGGACCCGGCAAAGACCCCGGCGGCCTCGGCAGCGATCAGATTCCGGTTGGCCGCGAAACGACCGAGATCGAGGCCGGCCGGCGCGGTCTCCAGCAGCGCCGCGAGCGCGGCCGCGTCGTCCTCGATCTCCATCGCCGCCAGATGGGCCAGCCGCTCCGGGCGGGCACGCCCGCGCGCAGGGGGAAATAGGTCGATCACCCGGCCCCCGCCCAGGGTGCGCCGCGCCGCCTGGTCGCGGATCACGAAACGATCGCCGCGCACCGCGCCGACCGGACGGTCGAGCACCAGCTGAACCAGCGCCGACGCCCCGGCGGCGATCGCGCCCCCGTCCAGCACCGCCACCCGCCCGGTCACGTCGGCCGCGCCGAGATGCAGATGCACCGGCGTCCAGTGGGCGAACCCGCGCGTCTCGCTGGCGAGAATCCGCAGCCGCGCATCCAGCTTCCGTGCTGGCGGCGGCACCGCTCCAGCAACGATCCAGTCGCCGCGCGCGATCCGCCCGGCCGCGACCCCCTCTCCCGCCAGGTTGATCGCGCAGCGTTGCCCTTCCTCCCCGCGCCCGGCCGGCGCGCTCTGCGCATGGATCGTGCGGACCCGCGCCGGAAGTCCGGCCAGCATCGCGCGCACCGTGCCGCCCGCCGCCACCGCACCCGACAGGACGGTGCCGGTTACCACAAGGCCGGCGCCGCTGACGGTAAAGCTGCGATCCACCGGCATGCGGAAATGGCCCCGCGTGGCGCCGGGAAGGGTTTGCTGCGCCATCCGTTCCAAATGCGCGCGCAGCGCGGCAATACCGTTCCCGGTGGGGGCAGAAACCGCGAACACCGGCGCGCCGGCCAACGGGGTCGGCGCCAGCAGCCCGGCCAGTTCGGCGCCCACCTCCGCCACCCGCGACGCCGCCACCCGGTCCGTCTTGGTCACCACGACCGCCGCTCGGGGCACCGCGAGCAGATCGAGGATCGCCAGATGCTCGTGGGTCTGCGGCATTGCGCCGTCATCGGCGGCGACCACGACCAGCGCCAGATCCACTCCGCCGACGCCGCAGATCATGTTGTGAACAAGGCGTTCGTGCCCCGGCACGTCGACGAAGCCGATCCGCCCGCCGGTTTCGGTCCCGATATAGGCAAAACCGAGATCGATCGTCATGCCGCGCCGCCTCTCCTCCGGCAGGCGGTCGGTGTCGATGCCGGTCAGCGCGCGCACCAGCGCGGTCTTGCCGTGATCGACGTGCCCGGCGGTGACGACGATCACGGCGCGCCGGGCGCGTCGCGCAAGGCCGCAAGCTGGGCGGCGAAGCCCGCCTCGTCCTCCAGGCAGCGCAGATCGAGCAGCAAGGCGCCGTCATGGATGCGCCCGATCACCGGAACCGGCAGCGCCCGGAACCGCTCGGCCAGCCGCCGCAGCGCCGCGCCCGCGCCGCGCCGCCCAACCGGGCGGATCACCAGGGCGACGCTCGCGACCCCCTGGGTGGGCAGGGAGCCGCTGCCGACCTGGCTCACGCACGCGCCGGACTCCACCGTGGCCAGGCCGGCGAGCCGCGCCGCCAGCGCCGGCGCCAGCCGTGCCGCCTGGTCGTGCAGCGCGGCGAGCGGCCGGCGCAGGGCGCGCCACGCGGGCAGCCGTTCGGCCAGCCGGTCGGGATCGCGATACAGGCCGAGCACCGCGCCGAGCGCCGCGATGGTCAGCTTGTCCACCCTGAGTGCGCGCTTCAGCGGGTTGCGCCGGATCCGCGCGATCAGGTCGGCCCGTCCGACGATCAGCCCGGCCTGCGGACCGCCGAGCAGCTTGTCGCCGCTGAAGGTGACGAGATCGGCGCCGGCCGCGATCGCCTGCATCGGCGTCGGCTCGTGCGGCAGCCCGTAGCGACGCGGATCGAGCAGGGCGCCGCTGCCCAGATCGACCACCAGCGGCACATGCGGCACCCGGCACAGCTGCGCGAGGTCGGCCTCCCCCACCGCGGCGGTGAATCCCTCGATGGCATAGTTGCTGGTATGCACCTTCAGCACCGCGCCGGTGCGCGGGCCGAGTGCCTCGGCATAGTCGCGCGGATGGGTGCGGTTGGTGGTGCCCACCTCGACCAGCCGGCAGCCGGACCGGGTGATGATGTCGGGCAGCCGGAATGCGCCGCCGATCTCGATCAGTTCGCCGCGCGAGATGACGACCTGGCGGCGCGCGGCCAGCGTGTTGAGCACCAGCAACAGGGCGGCGGCGTTGTTGTTCACCACCGTTGCCGCCGCGGCGCCGGTCAGCGCGCACAACAGCGGCTCCAGATGGTCGTCGCGCTCGCCGCGCGCGCCGCTCGCGAGGTCGTATTCCAGGTTGCTCGGCCCGGCAGCGACGATGCCGACGGCCGCGATCGCCGCCTCGGGCAGCGCGGCGCGGCCGAGATTGGTGTGCAGCACCGTGCCGGTGAGATTGAACACCCGGCGCAAGGACGGGCGCGCCGCCGCCTCCAGCCTCTCGCCCGCTTGCGCCAGCACCGCGCCTGCCGCCGTGTCCGCGGGTCGCAGGGCGGTGGCCGGGGTTGCGCGCAGCCGGTCCAGCTCCGCACGCAGCGCCGTGGCGAGCGCGGGGCGGCCGTATCGCTCGATCAGCGCCGCCGCCGCCGGGTCGCGCAACAGCCGGTCCAGCGCCGGCAGGTGGCGGCGCGGCGGCGGGGCGGCCGGGGTCGTGGCGTCATCGCCGGGCGGGAGGATGGACACGCGGCGGGGTTCCGGTTCGTTGCGGTGTTACCGTTCCATGGCTAAGCTCGTCGCGTCTGTCCAGCCTCATCGCGTGCCAGCGGAGTTCCCATGACGGAGCATGATTACAACTACGCCACGTTCGACATGGCGCGGGAGATGCCGAAATTCGCCGCGTTCCCCGACCACCCGTTGCATGTCGGTACGGTGGCGCCGGACTTCCCGCTCGAGGATCTGGCCACCGCGCAGCCCCTGCGCATGAAGGACCTGTGGCGCGGCGGCCTCGCCGTCATCGAGTTCGGCTCATATACCTGACCCTACTGCTCCCTCGCGGCCGTCGCCATGGAGGACATGGCGCAACGGTACGCGGACCGGTCCGTGCGATCGGTCTTCATCTACACGAACGAGGCCCATCCGGGCGAGACGTACCGCCATCATGCCACGATGGACGACAAGCGCCATCATGCCCGGGCATTCCAGACCGAGTTCGGCCTGCGACGGCAGATCCTGCTCGACGATCTGGCGGGCACCGCGCATCGCGCCTACGGCACGCTGCCGAACATGACCTGGATCGTCGGACCCGGCGGGGTCATCCACTACCGCGCCGCCTGGACCGATGCGCGCGATCTGGAGGATGCGCTGAAAGCGAGCCTGGACGCCCTGGCCCGCCGCATCCGCGACAAGCTGGTGCCGTTCTATTCCGAACGCTGGGCCTGGCGCACCCGCGACGACGACACCTTCCGCGCCCGGCTGGCCAACGGCGGTCCGCAGGCGGTGTCGGATTTCTACGGCAAGGGATAGACGGTCACACTCGGGCGGGCGGCGCCTCAAGGATGCGGATCGGGGCGCCGCCCGTAATCTGCCCCAGCACCTGCCCGATCACCGCCGCCGCGGGATAGCCGAGGCGGCGCAGCGCCGCGACGCACGCCCCGGCCCGCTCCGCCGGCACTCCGGCCAGCAGCCCGCCCGCGGTCTGCGGATCGAACAACAGCGCGAAACGCGGATCGCCCGCCTGCGCCGCGTCCTGCGCGAGCACATCACCCGGCTGCATGTTCTGCGCCTGAGCGGTGCTGACGATGCCCGCCCGCACCACCTCCGGCGCGCCATCCAGCAGCGGCACCGAAGCGAGGTCGAGCGCGGCCTGCACGCCCGAGGCGCGGGCCATCTCGGCAAGGTGGCCGGCCAGCCCGAAGCCGGTGACGTCGGTGCAGGCGGTGGCGCCGAACCGGCGGAGGCAAGCGGCGGCGGCGGCGGCGGAAATCTGCATGCTGGCGAGCGCGGCATCGATCCACACGCCCCTGGCCCGGCCGCGCATCGCGGCGGCGAACAGCGCGCCGGTGCCGATCGGCTTGGTCAGCACCAGCGCCTGGCCCGCCACCAGCCCGCGCTTGCGCCATGCCGCCTCTATCGGCACCGAACCAGTAAGCGCGAATCCGAGCGCCAGCTCCGCCCCTTCGCTGCTGTGCCCGCCGATCAGGGCGCAGCCCGCCTGGTTGAGCACGGCGAGCGCGCCGGTGAGCATCTGGAACAGATCGTCCTCGATCTTGCGCGCGATGCCATAGGGCAGCGTGGCGATCGCCAGGGCCGTGCGCGCATCGCCGCCCATCGCATGGATATCGCCCAGCGCATGGGTGGCGGCGATGCGCCCGAACAGATAGGGGTCGTCGATGAAGGCGCGGAAGTAGTCCGCACTATGCAGTTGCGCCATGCCCGCGACCGGCAGCACCAGCGCCGCATCGTCGGGGGCGTCCAGCCCGATCAGCACCTCCTCCCGCCGCACCACCGTGAGCCGCGCCAGCACGCGCGACAGGATGTCGCTGCTCAGCTTGGCCGCGCAGCCGCCGCAGCGCATCCCGTGCGCCGCCAGCACCGCCTGCGCCGGCGCGTTGGCGACGCCTGGGGCGGGCGCCGGTGGCTCGGCCGCCGGCATCGCCGGTAGTTCTGTGAAGCGGCGCATGAAGCGCCTGTCGATCCGATCCTTGAGCCGCCACAGCCAGGGACCAGCGAACGCGAGCCCGCCCCAGGACGCCACGGCACAAGCGTCGCCGGTGGAGATCAGCGAGAGGAAGCGGCGTTGCGGCACGAACGGCCTGGCTGGCCGGCCGGCCAGCACGCGGCGCAGGTTCTCGGCCAGCGGCGGCCCCTGGCGCACGGCGAACACCCCCGCCTTGGGGCGCGGATAGCCCTCCACCGCGGCGATGTCTCCGGCGGCGAAGATCGCCGGATCGGTCACGCTTTGCAGCGTGTCGCGCACCCGCACGAAGCCGGCCGCATCGCAGGCGAGGCCCGAGGCGGCGGGCCACGAAGCCGCCCCGGCCTGCGTCACCCAGAGAATTTCGTCGAGCGGGATTTCCTGCCCCCCGACACAGCGCAGCAGGCACGGTGCCACCGCAGCGACGGGACTGTCGGTGTGCAACGCGACCCCGCGCTGCTCCAGCGCCCGCAGCAACAGGCGCCGCGCCGCCTGGCTGTGGGTGGCCAGCATCCGCCCCGCGGTGATGAGCACGAAGCGCAGCCGGTCCGGGTCCTGCCGCCGCGCGGTGAGCATGGCGCGCAGCCGGTGGCGCATGGCGAGCACCAACTCCACCCCGCCGGCGCCGCCGCCCACCACGCCGATCCGCAGTTCCCGGTCATCGGCGAGGACGCGGGCGAGAATCCGCTCCCAGTGTGCGACGAATCCGTTGATCGGCTTGACTGGCGTGGCGTGCTCGGCTGCCCCCGGCACATCGGCCAGGTTCGGGCCTGAGCCGATATCGAGCGAGAGCACGTCGAACGCGACCGGCGGCCGTCCGGCGCACAGCACATGGCGGGCCGCGAGGTCGATGCCCACCGCTTCGTCATGGTAGAAACGCGCGCCGGCGAACGCGGCGAGCGGGGCAAGGTCGATATGGCAGTCCTCGAACGTGTAATGCCCGGCGATGAAGCCTGGCAGCATGCCCGAATAGGGGGTCAGCACGTCGCGGCCGATCAGGGTCAGCCGCACACCGCGCATCGGCGCCATGCCGAACCGGCGGAGCACGGCGACATGGCTGTGCCCGCCGCCGATCAGAACCAGATCCTTGATGACGGGCGTGCGCACGGCGGTGGCAATGATCCGGGCTGGCCGCCGCGCGCGCAAGCCCCCACGCCCCGCGCTGGCGGAAGAAACGCGCGGCGGGGCGCCGTCAGTCCGGCAGGTAGGGCCGGGGCACGAAGAACCGCCCCGCCACCGTCCGCAGGGCATTGTTCGTGGCGTGAAGGCATGTCGCGCGCAGCGCGATGACGAAGCGGCCGGCGATTGTCTGCCGCCAGAACCAGCGGTCGAGCTGCCCGCTCGACGGCGCCGGCCCGTTCGCCTGGGCGGCCTCGCCGTAGAACGCCTTCAGGTCATCGAGCAGGAAGCGCAACGCCAAAGCGGGGGTCGCGTGCGCCGCCACGCTGGGCAGTTCCCCGGCCATGAAGCCTGCCATGAAGCCCGGCCAGTCCTCAGGCGGCTGGGCCGAGACCCCCACCGTGCTGCCGCGGCTCCGCCGGCGCGCCTGCTCCCAGGCCGGCCGGAGGAGCGCCATTTCCCGCGCCAGGAACGCGGCCCAATCCTGCGGCGTGGCCGGATCGGCCGCCCCGTTCGCGACGGGCGGGGTCCACCCGGCCTGGTCGCGCGCGCCCGGGGCATCGTCCGAGAAATCCTCAAGGATCACGGGACCGTCGCGCCGCTCCAGCAAGCCGAGGGCCTGCATCAGCACCCGCCGCTGGAATGGCGCGTCGGCGGGTTCGCCGAGCGGGCGGCCGAGCTGGAACGGCACGAACACTGCGCGCGGCGGCCGGACCGCTTCGAGATGGGGCCGCACCAAGCCGATCACGACGGTCGGCAGGCCCCTCGATTCGAGCATGTGGGCGAGCGCGCTCACGGCGCGCGTGCAGAGCGGTCAGACAGGCACCAGCAGCACCGCGTCCACCTGGTCCTGCTGCAGCAGCCCGGCGATCTGGTCCGCGGTGGGCCCCATCGCCGCGGGATCGGTCGATCCCATGACCGCGAAATGCGTGTCGGCGACACTGCCAATCGCGCGCTCGGCCGCGAGGTCGCGCAGCCGGTCGATCGGGTAGACCACGTTGAGGTCGCGCTGGAAGCCGGAGCGGTCGAAATTGACCGACACGTGGCTCATGACGATGTCGCCGGCGGCGAGCGAGACAGGCAGACGGCGGAACTCGGCGGAGCCGTATGGGAATGGCGGCTCATTGCGAGAATGGATCGCTGCCGAGCTGACGATAGCGACCCGGCGGCGTGCGAGTGACGGACCGACAACGAAGGGCGTTGTGGGGAAGCCTGCGCAGTCGAGGTGGAGGATATGCGAACGGGTTGGCTCAGGGATGTCGTCGATGCGCGCCAAGGTCGGTGCCCTGCTTCGATAAAGTAACCTAGCCATAGCACCATTTCCCTGTCAACGCGGGGGGCCGGATTTGCCCAGGGCGATCGTGTCCCGCCCCACGGTTGATTGGGACACTTCGCAAGCGGACGATCTCCGCGAGAGAGGTGACACATGGACATAAGGCACGAACGTTGAAACGCGGCCGGGCGCCGCGGAGCGACCCCAAGAGTCTGGCGCAGCGCCGCCCGCCGGGCCGGCGGCAGGATGTCGCAACAGCGCAAGACGGCGGCGATGTTGCGGCTGCTGCGCGGCGAGGACCTGGAAACGGTCTCTCGCAGCCTCGGCGTGACGGCGGCGCGGCTGAGCGGCTTGCGCGACGCCTTCCTCGCCGCCGGGGAGGCCGCACAGGCGACGCAACCCGCCAGCGGCGAGGCGCTCGAAAGCGACCGGCTGAAGGCGAAGCTCGGTGCCGCCCTGATCGAGCGCGACCTGCTGCACGAGAAGATCGCCATCCTGGAGGCCAACCGCCCTTTGGCCCGGCGGAGGCG
>JAGWSV010000014.1 GCA_028869315.1 Rhodospirillales bacterium | reverse complement strand
GCGGTGGCGATGTTCTGCAGCATCACCGTCTTGCCGGTGCGCGGCGGCGCCACGATCAGCGCGCGCTGGCCCATGCCGATCGGCGCGATCAGGTCGATCACGCGGGGGGTGAAGTCCTTGCCGGGACCTTTTGCGACCGACTGGAAGTTCTCGACTTCCATCTTCAGGCGCCGGTCCGGATAGAGCGGCGTCAGGTTGTCGAAATTGATCCGGTGGCGCACCGCGTCCGGCGGCTCGAAATTGATGGTGTTGAGCTTGAGCAGGGCGAAATACCGTTCCCCGTCCTTGGGGGCCCGGATCTGTCCCTCCACCGAGTCGCCGGTGCGCAGGCCGAAACGTCGGACCTGGGTGGGGCTGACATAGATATCGTCCGGCCCGGGCAGGTAGTTCGCCTGCGGGCTGCGCAGGAATCCGAACCCGTCGGGGAGGATCTCGAGCGTGCCTTCGCCGTGAATGGCCTGGTCGTTCTCCGCCAGGGTCTTCAGGATCGCGAACATCATGTCCTGCTTGCGCAGGGAGGACGCGTTCTCGATCTGTAGTGATTCGGCGTAGGATAGCAGGTCGGCGGGGGACTTTGCCTTGAGTTCGGCGAGATGCATCGTGGATGCCTTGGCGAGGTACGAGGAAGCGTGGTCGGGGAGTCGGAAGCCGGGCAGCGGGCGGGGGAGGGATGGAGTGGCTCGGGCAGACATGCGCCGGTCGGCGCGGACGATCCGCGGAGGGCGAGAACCAATCCATCCGGAAAGGATGTGCGGCCAGGAACGGCCGCAGGAGATTCGGGGAACGGCGGGAGAGTTAGCCATAACCCGCCCCCGCGTCAATTGCGCCAAGTGGCGCCGGCAAAGCCCGATGTCAAGGCGTGCCCCAGCCGTCGCCTGCCGGTTCGAAGCGGGGCACTTGCCGGCGTGGCCCTGGGTGCATCGCCAATTCGCGGCGGGCGAAACGAAGCCTGGCAGCGGCCGTGCCCGGACCGGCGCGTCGGGTCCGCGTCCGCAGACCCGCGTTCAGGCCCGTCCCGCCGAGGCTGTGCCCTCCAGTTCGCGGATGATGGTCTGGCGCAGCCGCAGCGCGGCGGGGCCGAGGCCGGGGGCGGCGATCAGCGCCATCTCGGTCTCCGCGAGGTCGGGCAGGCCCAGGCCCCCGGTGTCCAGGATCGCCAGGTCGGCGGGCACCATGTTGCGCGGCAGCAGGCTGACGCCGAGGCCCGCGCGCACCGCCGCATGGGCGCCGGCGAGCGAGCCGCAGGTATAGGCGATCCTCCAGGACCGCCCGGCACCATCCCGCGGGCCGCCATCGTCGCGTTGCAGGACCGGCTGGACCGCGCCGGCATCGACTTCATCAAGACCGAACAGCTGTTCACCTTCGATGGGCAGCCAGGCTTCTCGCTCGGGCAGGGAGAGTAGAACCGGGGGCGGCGTGCCGCCGCGCGCCGCCCCGCCGCGCTCTTGCACCCGGCCGGGATTTCGTCCCTGATCGCCGCGGCCTCGTTTTGCGGGGCCGCAAGGCGGGGGAAACGAACCGATGACCGAGTGGGACTACATCGTGGTGGGGGCCGGCTCGGCCGGCTGCGTGCTGGCCAACCGGCTGACCGAGGATCCTGCGATGCGCGTACTGCTGCTGGAGGCAGGACCCAAGGACAGCAATTTCTGGATCTCGATCCCGGTCGGCTTCAACAAGCTGCTGAACGACAAGAACTACAACTGGTGTTTCGAGACCGAGCCGGAAGACAACGTGCGCGGGCGGAAGATCCCGATCCCGCGGGGCCGCACCCTGGGCGGGTCAAGCTCGATCAACGGCATGCTGTACGTCCGCGGCAACCCGCTCGACTACGATACATGGTCGCAGTTCGGGAACCGCGGCTGGTCGTACGAGTCGGTGCTGCCCTACTTCAAGAAGTCCGAACACTGCGAAGCCGGCGGGGACGAGACCCGCGGGCGCGGCGGCCCGCTGAATGTCGCGCCGATGAGGGAGCGGCACGAGATCTGCGACGCGGTCATCGCCGCCGCCGCCGCCGAGGGCTGGCCCACCAACCCGGACTACAACAACGGTCACCAGGAAGGCTTCAACTACTACCAGGTGACGCAGAAGAACGGCCGCCGCTGGTCCACCGCGCGGGCCTTCCTCGACCCGGCGCGCGGGCGGCCCAACCTCCGCATCGAGACCGATGCGCTGTCGACCGCCGTGCTGCTCGACGGCAAGCGGGCGGTCGGCGTGCGCTACGTCCAGGGCGGGCAGACACATGAGGCGCGGTGCCGCGGCGAGGTGATCCTGTCGGCCGGCGCGGTGAAGTCCCCGCATCTCCTGGAACTCTCCGGCATCGGCCAGCCGGAGCGGCTGGCCGGGCTCGGCTTGCCGGTGGCGCACGCCTTGCCCGGCGTCGGCGAGAACTATCGCGACCACTACGCCCCGCGGATGAACTGGCGGGTGAAGCTGCCGATCACCCTGAACGAGCAGACCCGCGGGCTGAACTTCGCCAAGGAAATCCTGAAATACTTCACCCTGCACCGCGGCATCCTGACCTACACCGCCGGCATCGTGTACGGCTTCGTCAAGACGAGGCCCGAGCTGGCCGAGCCGGACGTGCAGTATCATTTCGCCCACGCCAGCTACGCGACCGCCGCGACCCGTATCCTGGACGGCGAGCCGGGCATGACGCTCACGACTTACCAGTGCCGGCCGGAATCGAAAGGATCGATCCACGCCGCCTCGCCTGATCCGCTGGCCGCGCCGGCGATCCGGCCGAACTTCCTTGCCGAGGAACTCGACCGCCAGACCGTCGTCGCCGGCATGAAGATCGGCCGGCGGATCATCGAGAACGCCGCGATGGATCGCTACCGCGCGTTCGAGATGAACCCGGGGGAGAAGGTGCAGACCGACGAGGAGTGGCTGGAATTCGCCCGCAACAACGGCCAGACCACCTACCACGTGATCGGCACCTGCAAGATGGGCCAGGACCCGATGGCGGTGGTCGACGACCAGTTGCGGGTGCGCGGCATGGAGGGGTTGCGGGTGATCGACGCCTCGATCATGCCCACCATGGTGTCCGGCAACACCAACGCCGCCGTCATCATGATCGCCGAAAAGGGCGCCGACCTGGTGAAAGCCGCCCGCCGCGCCGGGCTTGCCCAAGCGGCCTGATCGGCCGGCCTGATCGGCGTTTGCCGGGGCGGGGGCGTCAGGCTTCGAGCATCTGGCTCCGCACCAGGCGGGCGTAAAGCCCGTCGGCGGCCAGCAGGTCCGCGTGGGTGCCGCGCTCGATGGCATGCCCGTCCTGCATCACGACCACAAGATCGGCGTCGCGCACGGTGGACAGCCGATGTGCGACCACGATCGTGGTGCGACCCTGGCGCAGCCGTGTGAGGGCGGCCTGAACCGCCGACTCCGATTCGGTGTCGAGCGCGCTGGTCGCTTCGTCCAGCAGCAGGATGCGCGGGTTTCGCAGCAGCGCGCGCGCCAGCACGACGCGCTGGCGCTGGCCGCCGGACAGGCGCTGTCCGCCCGGCCCGACCCGCGTGGCATAGCCTTCCGGCAGTGCTGCGATGAAGCCGGCGGCGGCGGCGGCCTCCGCGGCGGCCGCGACCTCCGCTTCGGTCGCATCCGGGCGGCCCATGCGGATATTGGCTTCGATCGTGTCGTCGAACAGCAGGGTCTCCTGCCCGACATAGGCGATGGCGTCGCGCAGGCTGGCCAGCCGCACCGCGCGCACATCCGCCCCGTCGATGCGTACCGTGCCTGCGGTCGCGTCGCGCAGCCGCGGGATCAGGGACAGCGCGGTCGACTTGCCGGCCCCCGAGGGGCCGACCAGGGCGACCGTGGTGCCGGGCGCGGCGTCGAAACTCAGGCCCTCCAGCCCGGCGCGGCCGTCGGCGTAGACGAAGCCGACGTCCTCGAACACGACATGGCCGACGCCCGGCGGCAGCGGCGGCGCACCGGGCGGATCGGTGATCGCCGGCGGCTCGTCGATGATCCCGAATACCCGGATCAGTCCGGCGACCCCCTCCTGCACCGCCGCGTTCAGGGTGCCGAGCGCGCGCAGCGGGCGGGAGGCAATCAGCAGCGCGGCGACGAAGCCGGTGAAGTTGCCGATGGTATGCCCGCCCAGCGCCGCCCGCCAGCCGGCGAAGCCGATCACCAGCGCCACGGCCGCGCCACCCAGAACTTCCAGCACCGGGTCGACCGCCGCGCGGTTGCGGGTCATGCGCAGCAGGGCCCGATAGAGATGGGCGAACGCGGCCTCGGCGCGGGCGGTCTCGGCGGCTTCCAGCCGGTAGGCGCGGACGGTGCGCGCCTGTGCGAAGCTCTCGTTCAGCATTGCCGCCGCCTCGCCCATGCGCTCCTGCATGCCGCCGGAGGCGCGGCGCACGTGCCGGCCGATACGCTGGATCGGCAGCGCCGCCAGCGGGTAGAGCACGGCGCCGATCAGGCTCAGCTCCCAGTCGAGATAGAGCATCGAGGCGACCAGCCCGACCACCGTGATGCCGTCGGCGACGCCGTTCACGGCGCGGGTCAGCGCGTCGCGGATCACCGTGGCATCGGTGGTGAAGCGGGCGGCGAGCTGGGCCGGTGATTCGCGTTCCACCCGCGCGAGGTCGGCCTGGGTGAGGTGCGCGAACATGCGGCCCTGCAGGTCGCGGATGACCAGCAGGACGCTGCGCTGCACCTGCACGTTCTGCAGATACTGCGCCACCGCCTTGGTGCCGGTGATGACCACGACCAGCACCGGCACCTGATAGAGTATGCGCGGGTCCTTGTGGGTGAACATGCTGAAGGCGTGGTCGATCACCACCGGATAGAGCGCGGTGGCACCGGCCATGAACCCCGTCAGCAGCAGGATCAGCAGCAGCCGCGGAAGCTGGCGGCGGATATGCTCGTGCCACAGCCGCGCGACCAGGGCGGCGGTGGACTCGGACCGCGCGGCGCGGGTGGGATCGGGGAGGGCGGCATCCATGCGCCGCGGTGTAGCAGAGCCGCGGCGGGGCGCCGAGGCCGGCCGGGAAGCGAGGGTCAGCGCCGCAGCACCAGGCCCGCGGCGCCGAGCATCAGGCCCATGCCCAGAACGTCCGCCACGCCGACATGCTCGCCGAACAGCAGCATCGCGGCGACGACCCCGATCACGGGGGAAACGAACGCATAGGTGCCGGTACGGCTGGCGCCCCAGTCCCGCACCAGCAGGAAATAGATGATGGTGGCGCCGAGCGAGCCGGGCAGCAGGAGGTAGAGCCACGCCTCGAACGCCGGCCAGCCCCAATGACCGGTCGCGGCGGCGAGCGATCCCGGCTCGAAGATCAGTGACGCCGTGAGCAGCAGGCCGCCGCCGATCAGATTGGCGAGCCCGGACAGTTCGGCCGGGGGAATGCTGCGCATGAGCGGCCGGGCCAGCACGGACCCGGCGGAGTAGAACAAGGTTCCCGCGATGACCCCGCCGGCGCCGGCAATCTCCTGCCAGCTCAGGGTGCCGGCCATCGCCTTCGGTCCGAACAGGACCATGATGCCGACGACGCCGAGCCCGACCGCGGCCAGCCGGCGCCGATCGAACCGCTCCTGCCCGGCCATGACGCCGAACCCGAGCAGGGCGATGGGCGTGAGCGCGGCCGAGATGACGGTGGCGAGGCCGGGCGGCACGTAGCGCAGTCCGTAAAGCTGGATCACCTGGTTGAACGAGATCATCAGCACGGAAACCAACAGCAGCCGCCCGCGCAGCCGCAGCGGCACGCTGATGCGGTGGCCCTGGGCGCGGCGCCAGAGCAGCAGGGCCAGCCCCGCCACGGTCCAGCGCGAACCGGCGAACAGGCCGGGCGGCACCGTGGCGATGCCAACCTTCATGGCGAGCCAGGTCGTGCCCCAGACGAAGCACAGCACCGCGAACATCACCCGTTGCCGGCTGAGCGACGGGACCGTGGCGGGGGGGAGGGCCAGCGTAGTGGACATGGCGGAACCCGGTCCGGCCGGGGCCTTCTGCATCATCATCAGGGGTCGGCTCGGGTCCGGCTGAAAAGGCCGCGGCGTCCGGACAGCTATTACCAACCCGGTTCGTGGCGAAGCGAAGGCAAAAACTCCACCCGGCAATGCGCCAGGCGAGGGGCGGCCAGACGGGCGGCGCGATGCTTGGCGCCGCCCGAGCGGCACCGAGGTCGTCGACGCGACGTTTCCGCCGGTCCATGCGGCGGGCACACAGGTGCAAAGTCCCGAAAGCTGCGGCACCGGATGCCAAGCGGTGGCACGTCCCGCGACGAAGTGGTAGCCACCGCGCGGATGCCAGAGGAGCTGATCGCCATGGGTGCCATCGCCGATATCGCCGCCCGCGAAATTCTCGACAGCCGGGGCAACCCGACGGTGGAGGTCGATGTCGTGCTCGACAGCGGCACGGTCGGCCGCGCCGCGGTCCCCTCTGGGGCCTCCACCGGGGCGCATGAAGCGGTGGAGCTGCGCGACGGCGACAAGGCGCGCTACGGCGGCAAGGGCGTGCAGCGCGCCGTCGGCAACGTGGAGGGCGAAATCTTCGACGCGATCGGCGGCTTGGACCCGTCCGACCAGGTGAAGATCGACGAGATCCTGATCGACCTCGACGGCACGCCGAACAAGGCCCGGCTTGGCGCGAACGCGATCCTGGCGGTTTCGCTGGCCTGCGCGAAGGCCGCCGCGGCGGAACTCGACCAGCCGCTCTATCGCTATGTCGGCGGCGTCTACGCCCGCACCCTGCCGGTGCCGATGATGAACATCGTCAACGGCGGCCGCCATGCCGACAACCCGATCGACATCCAGGAGTTCATGGTCCAGCCGGTCGGCGCCGCCACCATGGCCGAGGCGGTGCGCATGGGCTCGGAGATTTTCCATGCCTTGCGCCAGGGCCTGCACGATGCCGGCCACAGCACCAATGTCGGCGACGAGGGTGGCTTCGCGCCCAACCTGAAATCGGCCGACGAGGCGCTCGCCTTCATCGCCCGCGCGGTGGAGCGGGCCGGCTATCGCCCCGGGGAGGACGTGGCCTTCGCCCTCGACTGTGCTGCCAGCGAGTTCTTCCGCGACGGCAGTTACCACCTGGACGGCGAGGGCAAGGTGCTCGATGCCGCCGGCATGACGCAGTACCTGGATGCGCTGGTCGCGCGCTATCCGATCATCTCGATCGAGGACGGCTGCGCCGAGGACGACTGGGACGGCTGGGCCCACATGACCGCCGCGCTCGGGGCCAAGGTCCAGCTGGTCGGCGACGATAATTTCGTCACCAATCCCGAGCGTCTGCGCCGCGGTATCGCCGCCGGCGTCGCCAACGCCATCCTGGTCAAAGTGAACCAGATCGGCACCTTGTCGGAGACGCTGGAGACGGTGGAGCTCGCCCACCGTGCCGGCTACCGCGCGGTGATGAGCCACCGTTCCGGCGAGACCGAAGACACCACGATCGCCGATCTCGCGGTGGCGACCAATTGCGGGCAGATCAAGACCGGCAGCCTGGCGCGCAGCGATCGCACCGCGAAATACAACCAGCTGCTGCGAATCGAGTCTGAGCTGGGTCCCGCCGGGCGTTACGCCGGTCGCACCATCCTGCGCGGCTGAGCCGCCGCGCGGGGGCCGGTCAGCGTACCGAGAAGCCGAACGTCACGCTGGGGAGCGGCGCGGCGAAGTAGGCCGGCGGCGGGGGTGGCGGCGGCGCGTAGACGTAGCCATAGCGGCGGTACGCATCGTCGTGCCGGTGCCAACCGTTGTCGCTCCATCGCTGGTCGTACTGGTTCCGGTCGCTCCAATACCGTTCGCCGTCCCGGCGATCGCCGGCACGCTGGTCTCCCCAGCGCCGGTCGGGGCGGTGCTGATCGGCGGCGCGCTGGTCGCGCCCGTCCTGGTGGTTCCAGTCGCCGTGATGGGAGTCCGGGTGGTGCCAGCCGGGCCCGCCGTCACCGCCGTCCCGCTGGTCGGCCCGGGCGGGCAGCGCGGTGGCGAACAGCGCCAGGGCACCGGCGGCCGCGAGCAGCATCGTTGTTGAACGCATGGGAATACCTCCTTCGACGGGGTCCATGGGTCTTCCTTACAGATCAGGCGGGCGAACCGTGGCGACAAGGCGGCAGGAGGGGATCGAATCGTCCCAAAGTGTTACAAGCGCAGCGCTTCCGTCGCCGCGTGGCAATGAGATAGGATGCATCCAGAAAGAGTCGGGAGCGTGCAATGCCGTTTGGCCGGGAAATGAAGCGCCGCGCCAAGGCCGCCATCGTGCCGGTGTTCCTCTTCGCCCTGGCCGGCTATTTCGGCTGGAGCGCGGTGCGCGGCGATCACGGCCTGTTGGCTCTTGCGCAGCGCAAGGGCTTGCTGGCCGAAGCGCAGGGCGATCTCGGTCGTCTCCAGGCGCGGCAGGCGGACTGGCAGCAGAAGGTGGCGGCACTGCGAACCGACCATCTGGACCTCGACCTGCTGAACGAGCGCGTGCGGGAGATGCTCAACCTGTCGGACCCGCATGACCTGCTGGTGCCGTACCCGGACGGCGATCGCCTGTATTAGAGCTGCCGGCAGCGGACCCGCCGCGCGGCATCATTTGAGCCACTGCGTTTTCGATCCGGTCCACGCGTCCGCCGGGAGCGGGGCGCTGCTTCGCGCTGGGTCCTTTCGACGGGCGCGACGGCCCCTGGCCTCCGTGGATCCGGCGCCGCGGGCGCGTTGATCCAGATCAAGGACGGAACAGCGTCTGTATCGCAGTTTGGCCAACACTCAGGCTGTTGCAGCCTCTGCGCGCGGCAGGGGGCATCCCTGAGTTCGGCTTGCATTCCGCGCGCCGGACGCGGTTCGGCCGGGCTGCCCGGGCTGGCGGCCCAAAAACTGGCTGGATTGCGCGTTACGCATATGTTACCTCATTAACGTGGGGCTCGTCCCCCACCCAACACGGGAGGACTTCGTCGCATGAAACTCGCCAATCCGGCGCCGCTGGGATTGACCGGCTTCGCCCTGACCACCTGGATGTTGAGCATGGTCAATGCCGGCCTGCTGCCCGGCGCCGCCGTGCCAATGGTGCTGGCCTCCGCCTTCGCCTTCGGCGGCACCGCGCAGTTCTTTGCCGGGCTGATGGAAATGCCGCGCGGCAACACGTTCGGCTTCGTCGCGTTCTGCTCATACGGCGCGTTCTGGTGGACCTTCGCCCTGTTCGTAGAGTTCTTCGCCGCCAAGGTGCCGGCCGACGTGGTCGGCTGGTGGCTGCTGATGTGGGGTGTCTTTTCGTTCTATATGTGGATCGGCAGCATGGCCCTCAATCGCACCCTGCAGCTGATCTTCCTGGCCTTGTGGATCACCTTCGCCCTGCTGGCCGGCGCGGAACTGACCGGGAGCGGCGCGCTTCACCTGGTCGGTGGATATATGGGCCTCCTGACCGCAGTGCTGGCCTTCTATCTGGCGGCTGCGGAAATCATCAACGAGACCCATGGCCGGACCGTACTGCCGATCGGTGCGCGTGCGGCTCCGGCATCGGGGCTGCGCCAAGCGGCCTGACCGGCCGCCCGGCGGGGCTGCGGGCGCAGCTTCGCCGGCGGCCGCGCTGCGGCGCCTCGCTTGAATCGCCGGTGGGGGCTGCGTAGCTTGCAGCCCCCACTGCCGCGTCCCCGTGACGCCCCGCATGAGACCTTTGGGGCGCGCCTCTCGCCCGCCCGCATCCGAACGAATAATGAATGGAGGGACCCCACCGATGCCCGATACCCACCCCGGCGACAACCAGGTGTTCCCGGTCCGCCCGGAGATTGCTGCCCACGCCCATGTCACCGCCGAACGCTATCGCGAGCTTTACGAGCGCGCCGCGCGTGACCCCGACGGGTTCTGGGCCGAGCAGTCCCGCCGCGTGGCCTGGATGAAGGCGCCGACCAAGGTCAAGAACACCACCTATTCGGGCGATGTGTCGATCAAGTGGTTCGAGGACGGGGTGCTGAACGCCTCCGTCTCCTGCCTCGACCGGCACGCCGCGGCGCACCCCGACCGGGTGGCGATCATCTGGGAGGGCGACGATCCGTCGGTTTCCCGTCATATTACCTACAAGGAATTGCACGAGGAGGTTTGCCGCTTCGCCAACGGCCTGCGCAAGCTGGGTGCGAAGAAGGGCGACCGGATCACCGTCTATCTGCCGATGGTGCCGGAAGCTGCGGTGGCGATGCTCGCCTGCGCGCGGATCGGTGCCGTCCATTCGGTGGTGTTCGGCGGCTTTTCTCCCGACAGCCTGGCGAATCGCCTGCAGGACTGCGACTCCAACCTGCTGATCACTGCCGATGAGGGGCGCCGCGGCGGGCGGAAGGTGCCGCTCAAGGCCAATGCGGACGAAGCGCTGAAGTCCTGCCCGGGTGTGAAGAACGTCGTCGTCGTCCGCGTGACCGGCGGAGACGTGCCCATGGTGGACGGACGCGACCACGACTACGCCGCGCTCTGCGCCGCCGCGTCACCGACCTGCGAGCCGGAGGCAATGAGCGCCGAGGACCCGCTGTTCATCCTTTACACCTCCGGCAGCACCGGCAAGCCGAAGGGCGTGCTGCACACCACCGGCGGCTATCTCGTGTGGGCGTCTTTCACCCACGAGATCGTCTTCGACTACCGCCCCGGCGAGATCTACTGGTGCACCGCCGATGTCGGCTGGGTGACGGGACATACGTATATCGTCTATGGCCCGCTCGCGAACGGCGCCACCACGGTGATGTTCGAGGGGGTGCCGAACTACCCCGACAGCTCCCGCTTCTGGCAGGTCTGCGACAAGCACAAGGTGAATATCTTCTACACCGCGCCGACCGCGATCCGCGCCCTGATGCGCGACGGCGAGGCCCCGGTGGAGAAGACCTCCCGCAAGTCGATCCGCATCCTCGGCACGGTGGGCGAGCCGATCAACCCGGAAGCGTGGCTCTGGTATCACCGCGTGGTCGGCGAACATCGTTGCCCGATCGTCGACACCTGGTGGCAGACCGAGACCGGCGGCATCCTGATCTCGCCGCTGCCGGGGGCCACCGCGCTGAAACCGGGATCGGCCACCCTGCCGTTGCCCGGCGTGAGGCCGATGATCGTCGACGGCGACGGCCATGAACTGCACGGCGCCTGCGAGGGCAACCTGTGCCTCGCGGATTCCTGGCCTGGGCAGATGCGCACCGTGTTCGGCGACCACGCGCGGTTCGTGCAGACCTATTTCTCCACCTTCAAGGGGCTGTACTTCACCGGCGACGGGGCGCGGCGCGACGCCGACGGCTACTACTGGATCACCGGACGGGTCGATGACGTGATCAACGTCGCCGGCCACCGCATGGGCACCGCCGAGGTGGAAAGCGCGCTGGTGGCGCACCACAAGGTGGCCGAGGCGGCCGTGGTGGGGTTCCCGCACGACATCAAGGGTCAGGGCATCTATGCCTACGTGACCCTGAAACTGGGCGAGGAACCCACCGAAGACCTGCGGAAGGAGCTGGTCGCCTGGGTGCGCAAGGAGATCGGCCCGATCGCAGCACCGGACGCGATCCAGTGGGCACCGGCGCTGCCCAAGACCCGCAGCGGCAAGATCATGCGGCGCATCCTGCGCAAGATCGCTGCCAACGAGACCGACAGCCTGGGGGATACGTCCACCCTCGCCGACCCCGCGGTGGTGACCGAGCTGGTGGACAACCGGGTGGGCTGAGCACCGCCCCACCTATGCGTCTCGCCCCGGCGTGCCGGGGCGAGACGGCAGGCGGTTCTCTAACGAGCCTCTGCCGGCTGCCGTTACGGAAGCAGGCTCGCAGTCGTCGATGCGAGGGCGAAGAGGCGTTGCTCGATCTTGTCGGGCACGAAGCAGGCGTAGGACATCATGTCCTTGCGCGACTTGAATACCCGCGTGTCCCAGTAGACCTTGTTCTCCAGGGTCGAGACTTTCTTCTGGTCCGGCGGCTGGGCGTCCTGGGCGTCGTGCAGGGCAGTGATTTCGGAGCGGATCTGCGCCGCATAGCTGATCTGCCGGGCGCCGAAACGATCCAGCCCCTGCACCACTTCCGCCCGCTCGTGGTCCAACTGCGCGAACAGCGCACCCATGAACGCCAGCAACTGATCCTTGCGGTCGTCCCCGGCGGACTTCGCGAAGGCTGCGATCTCCGCCTTGGCGGCGGCAAGCGGCACGCGGCGCTGGGCGAGCTTCACCGCCAGCGCCGTCGCCGCCGGGTATTTCTGCCATTCGCTGCCGAACTTGCCGAGCGGGGGCCCGCCCCAGACGGTGGCCAGCGACATATGCTCGATCCTGATGGACTGGCAGGGCCAGTCCGGATCGGTCAGGGCGGCCGGCCGGGCCGGCGCCGCGACAGCCGGCCCAGCCACCCCCAGCGCCAGGACCGCGAGGCCAACCATCAGCCGTGTCTTCATGTGCGATCCTTCATTCATTTCGCGGCCTGCGCCATGCTCATCCGCCCGCTCCCTGCCGGCGTGCCATCAGCCCGCGCGCGGGATCGTAGGCCAGGATGGCGGCGGCGGTGAACGCGACGGTGCAGCCCGCCACCACGGCTAGCGCCGTCAGGTTCATGGTCGAATAGAGGCTGAATCGAATCAGCTCCACTGTGTAGGTGAACGGGTTGAGCTGGCAGGCCTGGTAGAGCAGGGGGCTCGATTGCTGCACCTGCCAGAGCGGGTAGAGCGCCGAGGACGCGAAGAACAGCGGGAAGATCACGAAGTTCATCACGCCGGCGAAATTCTCCAGCTGGCGGACCAAGGACGACAGCACCATGCCCATGGCCCCCAGCATGAACCCGCACAGCAGCAGCGCCGGCAGCACCGAGATCCAGGCCAGCTGCGGCAGATCGACGCCCCACAGCCAGGCGGCGAGCAGGAACGCGTAGCACTGGATGACCGAGATCACGGTGCTGGCCGTCAGCTTTGAAACCAGCAGGAACCAGCGCGGAAACGGGCTGACCAGCAGCACCCGCATGTTTCCCATCTCGCGGTCGTAGACCATCGAGAGCGAGGATTGCATGCCGTAGAAGAACTGCACCATCGCCATCAGCCCCGGAACGACGTAGGTGCTGTAGAGGATGTAGGTGTGGTAGGGCGGCATGATCGACACGCCCAGAACCTGGCGCCAGCCGGCGGCGAAGATGACCAGCCACACGAGCGGGCGCACCAGCGCCGCGAGGAAGCGCGCGCGCTGGTGGACGAACCGCAGGCTTTCGCGCCAGATCACGCCGCGCATGCAGATCAGGTAGCCGCCCGGCCCCGGGCGGTGCCGCGGCGGGGCGACCGCGGTCGTGTTCATGCCGGCCCTCCGGCTTCGTCGGCAGAGGCCGGGCCGATCCCGGTGAGAATCCGGAACGCGGAGCGGAGATCGGCGGCGCCGGCAGCGGCCACGATATCGGCCGGCGACCCCTGCGCCAGCACCCGGCCCGCATGCAGCACGATCACCGAATCGCCAGGCTCGATCTCGTCGAGCAGATGGGTCGCCCACAGCACCGCCACATGACGGGCACAGGACAGGCCGCGGACTTGTTCGAGAATGGCCGCCTTGGACGCCACGTCCAGCCCGACCGTGGGCTCGTCGAGCACGAGCACGCTGGGCTCGTGGACCAAAGCACGGGCGATCTCGACCCGGCGCATCTGCCCGCCCGAAAGCTGGCGGGCCTTGTCGCGCGCGCGGTCGCTGAGGTCCACGTCGCGCAGCACCGCCGCCACCCGCGCCCGCGCCGCGGCAAGGCCCATGCCGTGCAGTGCCGCGTGATAGAGCAGGTTGTCCCGCACCGTGAGGTCGAGATCAAGGGTGCGCGCCTGGAAAACCACCCCGAGCTCCGCCAGCGCCGCGCCGGGCTGGCGGGCGATATCGAAGCCCTGGACGCGGATCCGGCCGTGCCGCGTGTCGAACAGGCGCGAAACGAGCGACAGCAGGGTCGTCTTGCCGGCGCCGTTCGGGCCGAGCAACGCCACGAACCCGCCGGTCGGCACCGCGAAGCTGACCTCATTGAGCGCGCGTCGCGCGCCGTAGGCGTGGCTCACGGCCTCGACTGCCAGTGCCGGGACGGCGCCGGCCGTGCGCTCCTGCGTCCGGGTCAATGCGGTGATACCAGGACCATCCATGGTTGCTGTCCCACGGGGATCGTGTCGACCACCCGCTGGTCGGAAACGCGGATGATCGACACGTCGTTGGAAAGTCCGTTCGCGGTCAGGAGATATTTGCCGTCCGGCGTGAAGGCCATGTGCCAGGGGCGCTGGCCGACCAGGAGGTATTTGGACACCCGCAGCGCCTTCTTGTCCGTCTCGATGTAGGACAGCACCTTGTGTGACGGCACGCTGACCACCGCGACGCGGTTGGCCGGGCCAAGCGCGACGAAGGCCAGCTTGTCGTCCTTGGTGATATTGATGCCGACCGGCTGAAGGAAGGTGCTGCGCAGGCCGGGTACCGCGAAATGGATGGTGTCGAGCACCTTGAATGTTTTGGTATCGATGATCGTGACCGTGCCGCCGAGCTCCGAGGAGATCCAGACCTGTTTGCCGTCATGGGTGAAGGCCGCCCAGCGCGGCCGTGGCGGCACCAGCACGTTGGCCAGGTTCTTCCCGGTCTTGTAGGAGAAGAACTGCGCCATGTCCGTCGTCTCGGTCGTGTTGACGATCAGTTGCCCGTCCGGGCTTACCGCCATGCCCTCGGGTTCGACCCCGGTCGGCAGCTGTGCCAGCATGCGCTGGGTGTCGATATTCCACACCGTTACCAACGCGTTGTTCTCGTTGGAGACATAGAGCGGGTTGTTCGAATTCTCCCGCAGCGCGGCGTATTCCGGGTCGGGGGTGTCGATCGCGCCGATCACCTTCCAGGTCTTGGTGTCGAAGATGTCGATCCGGTTCGAATCACCTTCGCACACCAGCAGGCGGCGGCCGTTCCGGCTCAACGCCATGCCGCGCGGTCGTTCCCCAGTCGGCACGGTCCTCACGACCTTCATCTTGGCAAGGTCGATGACGCTGACCGTGTTGTCCTTCTCGTTCGACACATAGGCCATGTTCGCCAGCGCCGGAGCGGCAAGGCAGAAGGCCAGCATCGCGCCCGTCGTAAGCCTGCGCCACATCATCCGCACCTCATCCCCTGGCCGCGCGGGGCATCTTGCAGGCGCTCTCGGGCCGGTCGATACCCAGCGTATCCAATACGGTACGTTCATGCAGGAACCCAGGCTGGGGGGACATGGACACCACGCTCCGTCCGGAGTTGGACAGCAGGATGGCCTGGCGGACCTGTCCGTCCCAGTCGCGCAGGGACAGGCTGAGGCCGCGATATGCGCCAAGCTGGAACTGCGGTCCGCGCATGTACGCGAGGATCGCGTCGGGGTCGAGCGTGCGGGCGTAGCTCGCCGCGGTGCCGATCATGCGCACCGCGACCCAGGCGTTCATGTCCAGCGCCGTCATGAAGCGATGCGCATGAGCGATGAAGCGGTCCTGCATTTCCTTGCCGCCATAGGCGACGCTGTTCGGGTCCCAACTGGTCGGCATCAGCCCGGCGGAGCCCGCGACCGGCCGCGCGTCCCAGGTGCGGTACGGCAGATCGTCGGCGAAGACCGAGTTCTCGTCGGCAGCGACGAGAACGTCGTAGTTCGGCGCGTTCTGCGTGAACACCGGCAACTGCTTCTGCAGGTCGACCAGGCCGCTGTCGGTCTCGCGCGAGCCGGCCTTCCCCTTGTACTGCCGCTCGACGACGATGCGCGCTCCGAAGGTCTTTGCTGCACGGCGGTAAGCGGCGGCCAGCAGCAGATCGCGCGGATGCTCCCCATAGGCCAGGAACCATCGGTTCCACCGCTTCCAGACCAGGTATTGCGCGAGCGCATCGGCCAGCATCGCGTACGACGGCGCCGTGTGGATCACGTTGCTGCGGCAGTCCTGCTGGCGCAGGCTATCCTCGGGCGCGCCGACGTTGAAGATCGTCATGCCGTGCGCGGCGCCGGCGTCGGCGAGCTTGAGCACGTCCGCCGCCGGCCGGTCCGTGAGCGCGAAGCGAACGCCCTGCGCCGCCAGCGCCTTCAGCGCGGCGACCGGATCGTCCTTGGTCCGAACCTCCACCGGCGCCAGGACGAAGGTCTGGTTCATGAACCGGCCGGTCGTGTTGTTGTCGGCAATGCCGACCTCGGAGCCCGCGCGTCCGTTGTCCGGTGCCGGCGTCGCGACCAGGGATATCGTTTCGACATCGTGCAGCCAGTGTATGTAGCCGACGGTGAGCGTCGGCGACGCGGCGGTGCGCACGGCTTGGGGGAGGCCGGTTCCCGCCGCGGCCGCGAGGGCGCCGACAGTGGCATGCCGCCGGGAAATCGGCCGGGCATCTGGATTTGACCGCGTACGTGTCACGGTTTCGGTGTTCCTCCCGGCGTTGGCCGTCTTCGCGTGCAACGGTGTTGCGTGGAGTGGAGACCAAAATCCTCCGTCAGGCAAGCGCTCATGGCGCATGACTGTTGCGTAATCCGTATGGTCCTGCAGTCACGGGGCGACCTCCGGCGCCACGTCGGCCCGCAGGAAGGGAAACCGCGTGAGCAGGTTTTGCCGCATGTCGTGCGTGGCCGAGCTATCCGTCCGAGCCGCCGCCGGGCGGTTCGGCCAATCGGCGACCAACCGTGCCGGCCTGTCGCCCAGCATGAGCAAGCGGTCGGCGACACCGAGCGCCTGGTCCAGGTCGTGCGTGGCGAGCACGACGAGCGCCGCGTCGCGTCGCGCCGCGCGGACCAGAAGGCGCGCCATGTCGCCGCCGGCTTTGGGATCCAGCGAGGCGAACGGCTCATCCAGCACCAGCATGGCCGGACGGCCGAGCAGCGCGCGCACCAGCGCGACCCGGCGCGCCATGCCGAGCGAAAGCCCCCGGGGATACTGCGTCTCGGTGCCGGCCAGGCCCAGCTGCGCCAGCAGCCCTGGGATCTCGGCTGCTGCGGTGCCGGCGGTCAGGCGTAGATTGTCCGCTACCGACAGCCAGGGGAGCAGGCGTGGCTCCTGGAACATCACCCCGAGATGGCCCCGCGGCAGGGTCACCCGGCCTTCGAATGCGCGGTCGAGGCCGAGGATGATTCGCAACAGGGTCGTCTTGCCGGTACCGGACGGGCCGAGCACCGCCAGAATCTCCCCCCGGCGCCCGGTGAAGGCGAGGTCGCGCAGCACCTCGTGCCGCCCGCCGCGGGCGGCGGCATAGGCCTTGCCGGCGACCTGCACGATAAGCTCATCGTCGCCAGGCATTGGCACGCTCTTCCCATGGGCGCAGCAAGGCACCCTCTACCAGCAGCATCAGCGCGGCGAAGGACAGGCCGTACGCCAGGATCCCAGCCACGTTGAAGGTCTGGAACAGTTCATCGAGCGCGAAGCCGACGCCGTTGGGGCGACCCAGCAGCTCGACGATCAGCACGATCTTCCAGGTGATGGAGAGCCCGCTGCGCCCCGCCGCGGCCAGATAGGGGGCAAGCTGCGGGACGATGATCCGCCGGACACTTGGCCCCAGCGGAACCCGGTAGACGGCGGCAAGTTCGTCGAATCCGGGATCCAGCGCACGCGCGCCTTCCCGGACCGTCACGGCCACGGTCGGGATTTTCACCAGCGCGACGGCAACGACCGCCGCGACATCATTCAGCCCGACCCAGATATAGCACAGCACCACGACCACGAGCACCGGCAGGTTGAGCAGGATGACGAGCCAGGGATCGATCAGCATGTCGGCGTGCGGCGAGCGGCCTGCAAGGTAGCCGACGGCGGCGCCGATGAGCATGGAGATGGTGAACGCCGCGGCGACGCGCAGCCCGGTGAACGCGATGTTGCGCGGCATGGCGCCGGACAGGGTGGCCCGCCAGGCGAAGCCGAGCACGGCCGCGGGGCCGGGCAGCAACGCCGGCTTGTCGGCCAGCAGCGCGCCCGCCCACCAAAGCCCGAGGAAGCCGGCGAGCGACAGCACGCGCGTGGTGGCCGGGGACGGGGTCATCGCGGCGCCGGCCAGAACACGCCGCTCGGCAGGCGGGTGAGCCCGCCGGTCGCGGCGCTGCCGCCGAGATCGTGCAGAATGGTGAACAGCCGCGCTACTTCCTGCTCTGTCGCGGGTGTCGAGGCAGGCACGATCCCGGCCCGGAAACCTGCCTTCAGCCGCGCGAAGACCCGGTCGTCGGGCGCGTTCATCAACGGACGGATGGCATTCCACTCGGCATCCGAGTGGGCGAGAATGTTCTCGGCATCGCCGCAAGCGGCGAGGAAACCCGCGATCAAATGAGGATTGCGGCTCGCCCAGCCCTGCCTGAACACGTAGCCGAGAAGCGGAGGGTGGCCCGACAGGCCCAGCGCGCGGGCGCTGGCAGCCACGGTGAGCAGCGGGCGGAACCCCGCGACCTGCAAGGCGGCGGCGAAGTTCCAGAACGTCAGCACCGCGTCGAGCTCGCCCTGCTCGAGCTTGGCGCTGAGCAGCGGCGGCGCCGCGTAGACCACCCGCGCCGCCCGAGCCAGGTCGATTCCGTTCTGTTGTCGTATCGCCGCGCGGACGATCATCCACGACTTGTCGTATTCCCCGCCCGCCACCCCGAGCCGTCGGCCGACGAGGTCGCGTGCCGAACGTGCGTCGGAGCCGCGCGCCAGGACCAGGGCGCCGGCCGCCGAAGAAAATGGCGAAAAATTAAGGTCCACGCCGTGCGCCCGTTCGATGCCGACGAACAACCAATCGGACACGATGACATCGGCCGCGCCCCCGAGCAGCGCCACCCTGCCGCCGCCTATTCCGGCCAGCAGCCGCGGCTGCAATACGAATCCGTGGCTCCGATCGAGTTCATGGCGGCGGATCACCCTGGCCACCCACCGCACCGTGCCGAAGACGAGAACGCCAAGCCGGACCGGCGGATCGGCAACGGCGGCCAGGCCGGCCGCGGGAACGAGCGATGCACTCGCCCCGAGCACGGTGCGTCGCCGCAGCAACTGCCTCGGCCGTGGGTGCTGCATGACGCGGGTTCCTCCCAGGAGCGGTCGCCGCAGCTGCGAGGCCCGCCTGCATGCGGCATCTTTTATCGCGTGTCGCGGCGTCGCAAGATGCCGATGCGGCGTCCCGCGCGATGACGCGAAGGGCAAACGTGAAAACGAAACTCGGGAGGACATTGGCGGAATGAGAAAGCTCTTGATGCTGATCCTGCTTGGCGCCCCTGTGGCCGCCTTCGCCGCCGGCGGCTGCGGCGGCTCCGTGAACGACTACCCGACCGCGGCGCGCGCCGACTACGTCTTCGCCTGCATGCAAGTGAACGGCCAGAACCGCAATGCGCTCGACCGTTGCTCCTGCGCGATCGATGTCGTGGCGTCGATCCTGCCCTTTAAGGAGTACGTCTCGGCCGAGACCGTGCTGCGCATGCAGCGCGAAAAAAGCCTTCTCAGCATGGAATTCCATACCGCAGCAGCGAAGAAAATAGTGCGCCGCCTGCGTGAGGCCCAAGCCGAGGGGGAAGTGCGGTGCTTTTGATGGACTGCAGGCCGTCGACCTCCCGGCGCCCTGTCTCCGCGACGCCACAAAGTGTCACCCTCCCGGCGCGTCTGTCACGTGCCTGGGGCGCAGCCACGGGGCGCTGCGCACCCGTTATCGCCCAACCGTCTGGAAATCCGCATCTGCGCATGGGGAAATCGGCTGGCACGCAGTTTGCTTGTTCCCACCTGCTACGAGACTTTGGTGCGCGAGTTCCAAAGCTACGCGCGTGCTGGCGGAAATTTGAATGCCGATGAGCTTGGCGTAAGTTCCGGTCGCTCGGATCGTCAAACCCCGACAGCCGATGCGGATTTGGCTGGTCGCGGACGTTGGTGCAGGATACCGTACGCGTGCCCCGGGCGGCCAAGCCGCGCGTGGCCGGGTTGCGGCGGAAAAATTGGAGCCCTCTAAGGGCTCGAAGGGAGGGGTGAAAGTGCTAGAAAACGCAAGATCAACCATGCGCGTCGTCATTGGCGCGCTGGCCGCTTTGCTCACTGTGCTGCCCGGCGCGTTTGCCGGGCAGGTCGGGGCAACGGGACATGCGACGGCGACGTCCCTGGAGCAACTGTCGGCAAACCCGCACGACTGGGCGATCCCGGCGGGTAACTTCGAGTCCTGGCGCTATTCCAAGCTGGACCAGATCAACGCCAGCAACGCCAGCCACCTGCAGGTCGCCTGGACGTTCTCGACCGGCGTGCTCCGCGGCCATGAAGGCCAGCCGCTGGTCGTCGGCAACACCATGTACCTGGTCGCGCCGTTCCCGAACACGGTGTATGCACTGGATCTCAATCACAACGAACGGATCCTGTGGCAGTACACGCCGCGCCAGAACCCGGCGGTGATCCCGGTGATGTGCTGCGATACGGTCAATCGCGGGGTCGCCTATGGCGACGGCAAGATCATCCTGCACCAGGCCGATAACACGCTGGTGGCGCTGGATGCCAAGACCGGCAAGGTTGACTGGAGCAAGGCGGTCGCCAGCTACAAGATCGGCGCCACCGGCACCGGTGCGCCGCTGGTCGTGGGCGACAAGGTGATCGTCGGCGTGTCCGGTGGCGAGTTCGGCGTGCAGGGCTTCCTGGCCGCCTACAGCCTCGCCGACGGCCACCTGATCTGGAAGGCCTATTCGGAAGGCCCCGACAACCAGATCCTGTTCAACCCCAAGACGACCACCGATCTCGGCAAGCCGGTCGGAGCCAATTCCAGCCTGAAGACGTGGAAAGGCGACGAGTGGAAGATCGGCGGCGGGGCGACCTGGGGCTGGCTGTCCTACGATCCCAAGCTGAACCTGCTCTACTACGGTTCGGGCAATCCCTCGACCTGGAACCCGAACCAGCGGCCTGGCGACAACAAGTGGTCGATGACCATCTTCGCCCGCAACCCGGAAACCGGCGTTGCGAAATGGGTCTATCAGATGACGCCGCACGACCAGTGGGACTATGATGGCGTTAACGAAATGATTCTCGCCAATCTGAAGGTTGACGGGAAGGAAGTGCCGACCCTCGTGCACTTCGACCGCAACGGCCTGGCCTACGTGCTCAACCGGGCCAACGGCGCGCTGATCGCAGTCCATAAATACGACCCTGACGTCAACTGGACGACCGGCGTCGACATGAACAAGTCCAGCCCGGACTATGGGCGTCCGGCCGTGGTCCAGAAATACGCGCCGGGGTCCCATGGCGTAAACGTCAACTACAAGGGCATCTGCCCGGCCGCGCTTGGCTCGAAGGATGAACAGCCGGCCGCATTCGATCCGCAGACCGGCCTGTTCTACGTGCCCACCAACCACGTCTGCATGGACTACGAGCCGTATCCTGTCGCCTATACCGCGGGGCAGCCCTATGTGGGCGCGACCTTGTCGATGTTCCCTGGGCCGGGCGGCTACATGGGGCGGTTCATCGC
>JAGWSV010000087.1 GCA_028869315.1 Rhodospirillales bacterium | reverse complement strand
GGCCAGCCCGGCTGCGGCAGCAGCGCGCCGGCGGCGATCGCGCGGCTTCGGCGCGCCGCGCAGGCATCGGCGAGGAACCGATCCTCCACCGCGTTGAACACGGCCATCTCGGCGGCGGTGGTGCCTTCGTCCAGCACCCGCTGCCACATCGCCTGGCCGTGGAAATCGCCCCCCAGTCCGCGCGCGATGCGTTGGCGCAACGCCGCTTCCGAGCGGAAGGCGTAATGATGCACCACCGCGCGGCGCAGGATCGCGTCCGACATCGCCGCATCGGTCAGGAAGCTGCCGTCGGACGCCATCGCCTCCGGCGGCAGGCCGAGCACGCCGCGGCTCGCCGCGCCCCCGGCCAGGGTGCCTTCCCAGCCGTGCCAGAAATAGATGCGCCGGTCGATGTTTCCGAGATCGATACAGGCGCTGCGGGTCAGGGTCTTGGTGGTGGCCGAGACCCGGGCGGCACGCCGGGTGTAGCTCGCCGCCACGCTGCCCGCCGGCGGCGCCGGGTGCCCGCCGGTGCCGAACATCGCCCAGTTGAGCAGCAGGCAGCCCTGGTTCGGCGGCACCTCGTCCAGCAGGTCGTCCAGGGTGCCGCCGCCGCGCGGCACCAGGAACTCGTCGATGTCGAGGAAGGCGATCCATTCCGCGTCCCGGCGGTACCGGGCGAGGCCATGCAGATACATCTGGAACTGCTCGCCCTGCACCGGATAGTGGTGGAAGGTCACGAACGGCTCCGGCCCGCCGAGGAAGGGCCGCACCGCGTCGAACAGCGCGGCGGGATCGTCGTCGTTACAATAAAGGAATACATGCCCGAAGCCGACGGCGCGGTGCCAGGCGAGCCATTCGGCGATCGTGGCCGCCTCGTCGCGGGCGCAGGCGAGGATGGCGGCGCGGTGCGTCATCCGCCCGTGCCCGCCGCCGCGCGGGCGCCGATGTCGCGCCGGCAGAAACCCTCGGGCCAGTCGATCGCGTCCACCGCGGCGTAGGCGCGGGCACGGGCCTGCGCGGCGTCGGCGCCGGTGGCGCAGACCGTCAGCACCCGCCCCCCGGCCGCGACCAGCCGTCCGGCGTCGTCGCGCGCGGTGCCGGCGTGGAAGATCTGCACCCCGGGCAGGGAAGCCGCCGCCGCCAACCCGCGGATCTCGCTGCCCCGCTGCGGCGCCTCCGGGTAGCCGCTTGCGGCGAGCACCACGGCAAGCGCGGCCAGGTCGTACCAGCGCAGGTCGAACTGGCCCAGTTCGCCCTCGCAAGCCGCGAGCAGCGCCGGCAGCAGGTCGGATTTCAGCCGCGGCAGCAGCACCTGGCACTCGGGATCGCCGAAGCGGACATTGAACTCGATCAGCTTCGGCCCGTCCGCGGTCAGCATCAGCCCGACGAACAGGATGCCGCGGAACGGCGTGCCGCGTGCGGTCATCGCCGCCAGCGCCGGGCGGACGATGCGGTCCATGATCGTCGCTTCCAGCGCCGGGGTCAGCGCCGGCACCGGGCTGTAGGCGCCCATGCCGCCGGTGTTCGGGCCGGTATCGCCGTCGCCGACCCGCTTGTGGTCCTGCGCGCCGCCGAGCGGCAGCGCGTGGACGCCGTCGCACAGGGCGAAGAACGACAGTTCCTCGCCCGCCAGGCACTCCTCGATCACCACGGTGGCGCCGGCCTCGCCCAGGCTGCGGCCGGTCATGATGGCATCGACCGCGGCGTGCGCCTCGGCCGCGGTGGCGGCGACCACCACGCCCTTGCCGGCGGCGAGCCCGTCGGCCTTCACCACCACCGGCGCGCCGCGGCGGCGGATGGCGGCGTGGGCGGCTTCGGCGGTGGTGCAGCGCTCCCACCCGGCGGTGGGAATGGCGGCTTCGTCGCACAGGGTCTTGGTGAAGCTCTTGCTGCTTTCCAACCGGGCGGCGGCGGCGGTGGGACCGCAGCAGGGGATGCCGGCAGCCTCCATCGCGTCGGTGATGCCGGCGGCGAGCGGCGCTTCCGGGCCGGGGAAAACGAGGTCGATCGCGTTGTCGCGGGCGAACCCGACCAGCGCGGCGATGTCGGTGGCGCCGAGCGGGACGCAGGTGGCAAGATCGGCGATGCCGGGGTTGCCCGGGGCGCAGAACAATTGGCTGAGCAGCGGGCTGGCGGCGAGCGCCCAGCACAGCGCGTGTTCGCGTCCGCCCGATCCGACCACGAGTACGCGCATGGGTCCCCTCCGTGCCGGCTGCCAGCCCAGAATGACACGCCCGGCCCGGCTGGGGCGATAGAGGGCGGCCGGCCGGGAGACAAGTCCGGGGGCTGGGGAAACCTGGCGGCCGGCGGGTGAGGCGGGGCCGCGGCGTGCGCCATGACGCGGCGCTTGTCCCGCTTCACCCCACCCCGAACCCGTCCTACGCTCCCCGCATGGACGCCCCCGCTTCGCCCCCGCTTTCCAACCTGCCCGAATTCAGCGTCTCGGACCTCGCCGGCGCGATCAAGCGCACCCTGGAGGGCCAGTTCGGCCGGGTCCGCGTACGCGGCGAGATCATCGAGCTGAAGCGCTATCCCTCCGGCCACGTCTATTTTTCGCTCAAGGACGAATCCGCCAAGCTTGCCGGCGTCATCTGGAAGAACGCCGTTCCCCGCCTCGGCATGGTGCCGGAGAATGGCGTCGAGGTGATCGCCACCGGACGGATCAGCACCTACGCGGACCGATCCTCCTACCAGTTGATCGTCGACCGCCTGGACTATGCCGGCGCCGGCGCGCTGCTGGCGCGGATCGAGGCGCTGAAGCAGCGCCTTGCCGCCGAGGGCCTGTTCGACCCGGGCCGCAAGCGGCCGATCCCGATGCTGCCGGCGGTCGTCGGCGTCGTCACGTCCGAGCGCGGCGCGGTGATCCAGGACATCCGCACCACCATCGCCCGGCGTTTCCCGCGCCCGATCCTGCTCTGGCCGGTGCCGGTGCAGGGCGACGGCGCAGCCGAGCGGATCGCCGCCGCCATCCGCGGCTTCGACGCGCTGCCGGCGGGAGGCGCGATCCCGCGTCCCGACGTGCTGATCGTCGCCCGCGGCGGCGGCAGCCTGGAAGATCTGATGGCGTTCAACGACGAGGCGGTGGTGCGCGCCGCCGCCGCCTGCGCCATCCCGCTGATCTCCGCGGTGGGCCACGAGACCGACACCACCCTGATCGATTTCGCCTCCGACCGCCGCGCCCCCACCCCGACGGCCGCCGCCGAACTCGCCGTGCCGGCACGGACGGAGCTGGCGGCGGCACTGGCGCAGAGCGGCGCCCGGCTCGCCGGCGCGCTGAACCGGCTGACGCAGGAGCGGCGGCTCCGGCTTGGGCGGGCGGAACGCGGGTTGCCCGACCTCGCGGCGCTGCTCGGCGCCGCGCGCCAGCGGCTGGACGACCGGGCGGAGCGGCTG
>JAGWSV010000086.1 GCA_028869315.1 Rhodospirillales bacterium | reverse complement strand
TGAAGGCGGCGAAGCCGGCGGGGTCGTCCTCCGCCAGCGGGTCCTCGATGGAAACGATCGGGTAGGCGCCGACCCATCCGGCCAGCAGGCGGATCATGCCGTCGGTGTCGAGTTCGCGGTTTTCGAGGCCGAGCCGGTAGCGCCCGCCGCGGCCGAATTCGGAGGCGGCGACGTCGAGCGCGATCGCCACCTGGCGGCCGGGGACGAAGCCCGCGCGCTCAATCGCGCGCACCAGGGTTTCGAGCGCCTGCTCGTTGGTGGCGAAGGCCGGCCACCAGCCGCCTTCGTCGGCGACGCCGGCGCGTTGGCCGGCTTCCTCCATCAGCACGCCGGCGGCGCGGTAGACCTCGGCGGTCCAGTCGAGCGCCTCGGCGAAGCTGCCGGCGCCGGGGCAGACGACCAGGAAGTCCTGGATATCGACCCGCCGTCCGGCATGGGCGCCGCCGCCGAAGATCTGGATCTGCGGCAAGGGCAAGGTGGTGGCGCCGGGGCCGCCCAGGTAGCGGTACAGCGGCTCGCCGATCGCCCCGGCGGCGGCGTGGGCGATCGCCATCGACACCGCGGTCATCGCGTTGGCGCCGAGGCGGGAGCGGGTGGCGGTGCCGTCCAGCGCCACCAGCGCCGCGTCGACGGCGGCCTGGTCGGCCGCATCCTGGCCGACCAGGGCGCGGCCGATCACCGTGTTCAGCTGCTCGAGCGCGCGGGTCACGTCGTAGCCGCCGAAGGCGCTGCCGCCGTCGCGCAGGTCCAGCGCCTCGCCGGAGCCGGTGGACGCGCCGGCGGGGGCCATGCCGCGGCCCACCGAGCCGCCTTCCAGCAGCACGTCGGCTTCCAGGGTGGGCCGGCCGCGGCTGTCCCACACCCGGCGGCCGTGGAGAAAGGCGATGCGCGTGTCTGTCATCCGGTCCTCGTGCGGTTGGGCCCGGCGGCGGCGGGACGGGCCAGTTCGGCGGCCCAGGCCCCGCGGATCGCGGCGAGCCGGTCAGGCGGGTCGGCGAGCAGCGCGCGGGCGACGCGGCGCACCCTGTCCTTGTCGGACGGCTCAGTAAGGTACTCCACCGGCGATTTGCCATCCACCCGGGCCAGGAACAATCCGGGAAGCAGCCGCGCGGCGCGGGCTTCCAGCCCGGCCGCCGGCTCCCAGGCGATGCCGGCGCGGTAGGCGGCGGCCAACGCGTCGAAGCAGGCGAGGAAGCCGCGGGTCGCGGACGGCGTCCACAGGCATTTCAGCAGCAGGTGATTGAGGCAGAAGGCGAGGTCGAAGGCCGGATCGCCCCACCAGGCGCATTCGGCGTCGAGGAACACCGGGCCGCGCGGACCGGCGAGGATGTTCTTCGGGCTGACGTCGCCGTGCACCAGGGCGCGCTTCGTCGCCACGGTGGCGGCGGCGAGCGCCTGCAGGGCGGCGGCACGGTCGGGATGGGCGCGGGCGGTGGCGAGCAGGTAGGGCTCCAGCCGGATCGCGTGGAAGATCGCGTCGGTCGGGAAGTCGGCGGCGACGGTCGGATCGGCGGCGGTGGCGGCGTGGATCTCGGCCATGGCGGCGCCGACGGCGGCGGCGAAGGCGGGATCGGCGTGCCCCGCACGCAGCTGGTCTTTCCAGAGCGGATGGTCGGCGGGCGCGAGATAGGCCATCGCGAGGGCGCCGGTGGCCGCGTCCTGGCCCAGCAGGCGGGGCGCGGCGCCGGGGCTGGCGGCGCTGGCCCGGGCGGCGTTGGCGCGCGCCATCCAGCGGGCTTCGTAGCGGTTGCGCTCCACCGGCGCCTGCCAGTCGGCGGCGACGCGGAGCCGGGCGAGCGCGCGCTTGACGCAGATCGGGCCGGTTGGAAGGTCGATGCGCCAGATGTCGGACGAGACGCCGCCGGTCAGACGGGTGGCCGGCGGCGCCGGCGCGTCCGGAGCCAGCAGGCCCAGCCGCCCCAAAGCGCCGCGCAGGTCGGCCGGAAGGGGCTCGGCCGGGAGGGGTTCGGACGCGGGCGGCCTGGACGGAGCGGGATCGGGCGGCATCGCCGGCAGGCTAGCATGGCAGAGCGGGATCGGGGGCTATCTCGTGTCCCGACCCGCAAATAAGGATGTCGCGCATGCGGGCACGACCGCCGTGTTTCCGGTGGCCTGCCGGCACCTGGAGTGCGCGGGCAAGGCAGGGGCGGGGCGGCGGTTCACCCCGCCGGCCGCAGGCGCGGCAGATGGCCGTTCGGGCGGCACGGCGCCGCCGCCGTGCTCAGGCCGCGGTTCCACCCACCGTCAGCCCGGCCAGCTTCAAGGTCGGCTGGCCCACGCCCACCGGCACCCCCTGCCCGTTCTTGCCGCAGGTGCCGATGCCGGGGTCCAGCGCCATGTCGTTGCCGACCATCGTCACTTTCGTCAGCGCGTCGGGCCCGTTGCCGATCAGGGTCGCGCCCTTGACCGGCGCGGTCACCCTGCCGTCCTCGATCAGGTAGGCCTCGGACGCCGAGAACACGAACTTGCCCGACGTGATGTCCACCTGCCCACCGCCGAAATTGACCGCGTACAGCCCGCGCTTCACCGAGCGGATCATCTCCTCCGGCGCATGCGCGCCGCCCAGCATCACCGTGTTGGTCATGCGCGGCATCGGCGCGTGGGCATAGGACTGCCGCCGCCCGTTGCCGGTCGGGCGCACGCCCATCAGCCGCGCGTTCAGCCGGTCCTGCATATAGCCGACCAGGACCCCGTCCTCGATCAGCACGGTCCGGCCGGAGGGCGTGCCCTCGTCATCCACCGTCAGGCTGCCGCGGCGGTCGGCGATCGTGCCGTCATCGACCACGGTGACGCCGGGCACCGCGATGCGCTTTCCCAGGAGGCCGGAAAAGGCGGAGGTCTTCTTGCGGTTGAAGTCGCCCTCCAGCCCGTGGCCGATCGCCTCGTGCAGCAGGATGCCGGGCCAACCGGGGCCCAGCACCACCTCCATCTCGCCGGCCGGCGCGGGAACGCTGTCGAGGTTCAGCAGCGCCTGGCGCAGCGCTTCGTCCACCGCGCCGCGCCAGGTTGCGGGCGACATCAGCGGCGCGTAGCCGTGCCGGCCGCCGGTGCCATAGCTGCCGGTTTCGCGCCGCCCGTCCTGTTCCACCACCACGCTGACGTTGAAGCGCACCAGCGGGCGCAGGTCGGCCACGCGGGTGCCGTCGGCCCGCAGGATCTGCACCGCCTGGAACTCGCCGCCGAGCGAGGCCATGACCTGCTTGACCCGCGCGTCCTTGCCGCGCGCATAGGCGTCGATCTCCGCCAGCAGCGCCGCGCGGGCGGGGAACTCGGTGGCGATCAGCGGATTGGCGTCGGTATAGAGCCGCGCGTTGGTGGCGCGCGGCGGCTCGGCGGCGACGCCGGAATGCCCTTTCGCCACGGCGCTCACCGCCTCGGCCGCGCGCGCCAGCGCCGCCTCGGTCAGTTCGCCGGCATGGGCGTAGCCGGTCGCCTCCCCGGCGACCGCGCGCAGGCCGAAGCCGAGCGAGGTGTCGAACCCGGCACTGCGGATGCGCCCGTCATCCAGGCTGAGCTGCTCGGTCTCGCGATACTCCAGGAACAATTCCCCGTCGTCGCCGTTGGCCAGCGCATCGGCCAGCCGGCGTTCGGCGGCGGCGCGGTCCAGCGCGGCATCGGCACGCTCGAAGAACAAGGCATCGGTCGTCGCCAGCGCGGTCATGGTGTCTCCTGCTGCTGCCCGAGGGGCGGAAGTGTCGTGGACGGATCCGTCGGGGGCCGATCGGTTAGGGGCAGATCCCCTGGGGGCAGATCCCCTGGGGGCCGATCCCTTGGCGGCACGTCCGTATCGGCCGGTTCCCCCGAGGCTGGGGCGGCATTGTTGACGACCGGCCCCGACGTCACCGCCGATGACATGACATCGTGGGGCGTCGCCCCCGCGCGCTCAAGCCCCGCGGCGGCGGAGTCGGGGCTTGGCCGGTTCGGCAGCAGCCGATGCGGCGGCAACTGGATTTCCGCGCGCGTCCCCTCCCCCTGCCGGCTGGTCAGCACCAGCGCGCCGCCGTGGCATTCGATCATCGCGCGGGCCAGATAGAGCCCCAGCCCGGCGCCGGAAAACCGCCGTGCCAGGCCGGCGTCCACCTGGGTGAACGGGTCGCAGACGCGGGCCAGGTCGGCCTCCGCGATGCCGATGCCGGTATCGGCGACCCACATCACCAGCCGCTCCGCCTCGCGCCGCGCGCCCACCGTCACGCGGCCGCCCGGCGGGGTGAACTTCACCGCGTTCGACAGCAGTTGGTGCAGGATCTGCGCGAGCCGGCGGCGGTCGGCCAGCACCATGGGCAGCCCGCCGGGATGCGGCTCCGGCAGGGCGGTGGCCAGGGCAACCTCCCCGGCCTCGGCCGCAGCGACGAACTGGCGCAGGGTGGTGTGGACCAGCCGCACCACGTCCACCGCATCGTCCGCGAGGTCGAACCGGCCGGTTTCCAGCCGCGCCACGTCGAGCAAGGTATCGATCAGGCCAAGCAGCCGCCGCCCGGCGTCGTGCACCGCCCCGGCATATTCGGCGACCTGGCCACCCACGCCCGCCGCCTCGTTCACCAGCGCCTCGGAGTAGCCGATAACGGCATTCAGCGGGGTCCGCAGCTCGTGGCTCATGGTGGCGAGAAAGCGGGACTTGGCCTGGCTTGCCGCCTCGGCCGCCTCCTTGGCGCGGCGCAGGGCGTATTCGGCTTCCCGCTGGTCGGTGATGTCGGTGAACGTGGTGATGTTCATCCCGCCGGCGACCGGATCGGCGCGCCGCTCGATGAAGCGGCCCTGCGGATTGACGAAGTGGCGCACCCAGGGACGCGACCAGTCCCGCCCCTTGAGTTCCGCCACCGCCGCACGCGCCAGCCGGCCGCTGCCGAGATAGCCGGCGGCGAGCAGGCCGTCGATGAATTCTCCGAAGGTCTGGCCAGGGGCGAGCATCGCGGGCGGCACCCCCATCAGCATGGCCGCCATCGGATTTGCAGCCACCAGCCGCTGGTCGGCCCCCCACAGGATCAGGCCGTGCCGCAACGCGCCCAGCATGGTTTCGGTTTCGGCGCCGCGCCGCACCAGCGCCTGTTCCGCGCCGACCATCGCCGTGATGTCGGAGCAGATCACCATGAAGCCGCCGCCGCGCATCGGCACCCAGCGATTCTCCAGGATCGTGCCGTTCGCCTGCCGCCATCGGCGGGTCTGCGGGCGGGTGGTGTCGTAGGCCAGTTGGCGGGCCAACAGCAGCTCCGGATCGCCCGGCCCGTAGTCGCCGGCGGCGATGCGGCGGCGGACCAGGTCCTCCATCCGCTCCCCCACCAGGACCGGCTCGCCGCCCATGAGGCGCTGATAGGCGCGGTTGACCAGGACCACCCGAAACCCGGCGTCGAACACCAGAAGACCCTGCGGCAGACCTTCGATGATCTCTTCCAGCAGCGGGACGGAGGCGCCCTGCGGCGGCGCGGACACCGGCACGTTCATGCGCGGGAACCGCTGGCGAGCAAGGAGACCCGCGATCTCACCGGGGCGCCGGTCGGCCGGGCCGCGGCGGCCCCAAAGGAGAGATAGGCGGAGAGGGAGGCGGGGAAGAAGGCGGGGCGCCGTCGGGGCGCACGGGCCGCCTCCCCGCGTGCGGCGCATCCTGCAGCCGCGGGCCGCCCGCGCCAGGCTGATCCGC
>JAGWSV010000013.1 GCA_028869315.1 Rhodospirillales bacterium | reverse complement strand
TCCGGCTGGCCGGGGCGGGCGCGGCGGCGGGATCGGGCGGCTCCATCGGCACAGGCTTCGGCCACGGCGGCGATGCGGTCAAGCCTGATCGGCGGGCCTGTCCGCGGCACCCAGGATGCTCCGCAAGCTATCCAGGGTGCGGGCGCGGCTGGTCTCCGCCGCCACCTGTGCGAGGGCGGCGCTGCGCAGCCGCTCCCACAGCGCCGGATCGCGATAGAGCCGCACGACGGCGGCGGCCAGTCCGTCCGGGTCGTCCGCTTCGGCCGACAGCAGCGCATCGTTCCAGCCAAGCTGGCGGGCGAGCATCCCGGTCGCGACGATCGGCAGGCCGAAGGAAGCTGCCTCGTGCAGCTTGTACGGCAGGCCGGCGGCGAAGCGGGTGGGCGCGATGAACACCCGGTGCGCGTTGTAGAGCGGCGCCACGTCCGGCACCGCGCCGCGCAGGGACAGCCGCGGGTGCGCCTGGTAGCCGGACAGATCGATCTCGGGGGCGAGGTAGCCGGCCACGGTCAGCCGGGTCTCCCAGCGCAGCGCGGCTTCGATCTTCGGCAGCACCGCTTCCACGAACCAGCGCAGCCCGTCGTGGTTGGGCGAGCCCGGCTCGTGCATCGCGCCCAGGAACAACAGGCCGGCGCGCTCGGCGAAGGGGCGCGGCGTCGGGCGGACGTCGCGGATATGGCCGATGACGCTGACCGCCGCCAGGCCAAGCCGGCGCAGGATGGTGGCTTCCGCCTCGCTCACCGCCACCACGTGCCGGCACAGGGCGGCGTCGGCGAATTCGCGTGCCAGCGCGGCGTCGAGGTCGAACGGATCGTCGGGCGCCATCAGGCGCGCGCGGCAGGCTTCGCGGAGCGAGGCGATCGCTTCGGTGTCCAGCACCACCATCGGCGGGCGCGGCGTGCCGGCCAGCGCGCGTTCCAGCACCGGGCGGAGGCGACGCAGGTTGTGGGTGCGGGCCACCCAGATCGCATCGTAGAACCCGGGGCGCGCGGCGAGCAGCGTTTCCACGTCTTCGGCCGCGCGATCGTGCAGCAGTTCGGCGGTGTCCGGCAGGTCGGCGAACTGGGCGGCGAGGTCGAAGCGCGAGCGGTTCATCCCGAGTACGCTGACCGCCCAGCCAAGCTCCGCCATCGCGGCGAGCAGATCGGCCGAGCGCACGAAGCCCGAACCGGCGCGGCGCACCGGCGTCGTGTCGTCGATGAACAGCAGCCGCCGCGCTGCCGGGTCGGGGGACCGTGCGTGAACCTCCCGGGCCGGATCTGGCAGCGGGCGGAACCGCAGGGCCGGCCCGTGCCTCTCCGCCAGCCGCGCCGCGACGGGCGGGTCCGCGCCGGGAGGGGTGCCAGCGGGCGCGCTGGCTGCTGTGACGGCGATCTGCGCCTGGCCGGTAACCGCCGGATCGTAGAGCAGCCGTTGCCCGGGCGGCGGCCCATCGGCGCGGAGGCGCAGGCCGAGATCGGCCACCGCCGCCACGGCATCGTCGGCGAAGGCGCGATCGAATCCGCCGATCGTGGCCAGCGCATCGCGCCGGACGAACAGCAGCCCCGGCGCGCAGGCATCGACCGGGCGCAGGAACGACGCTTCCGGCGCCAGCGGGTGCGCGCCCGGCTGGTAGGGGGTGAGGCTGCCATCGCGCCAGAGGATGGCGCCGGCATCCGCGATCCCGCCTTCCGGCTGCAGCAGCCGGCCGCCGACGGCGCCGGCGCCTGGGTCCGCCGCAAGACGCCGCAGTCCCGCGGCCACGCTGCCGGGGAGCACCTCCACCCGCGGGTCGAGGAAAAGCACCGTCGCCGCGCCGGCGACGGCGAGGCCGGCATTGGCCCCGGCGAGCCAGCCGATCTCCGGCGAAAACCCGAGCCAGGTGGCGCCGGTCACGTAGCGGGTGAGCTGCCGGATTTCGCCGGTGGTGCCGGCATCCACCAGGATCAGCTCGATCGGCCCGGGGAAGCCGGCCCGCAGCGCGGCGAGCGCGAGCAGGGTCGCGGCGAAGTGGTCGCGCACCACCAGCACGGCCGAGACGGCCGGTGGGCCGGCCAGGCTGAATTCCAGCGGGGTGCGTGCCAGTCCGGGCAGCAGCGCCGAGGCCCGGCGGTGCAGCAGGGCGGCGGCTTCGGCGCGCGCCGGCAGGCGGTCGGGCTGCGGCGCGCCGGGCAGGCCGCGGTTGCGGCCGAACAATAGGAAATGGGTGAAGGCGTCGCGCGCCAGCCCGGCGTCGATCTCCTCGCGCACCGTCGGCGCGCTGTCGGCGTACCAGGCGAGATCGAGCGCGGCGCAGGGGCTGCGCAACTCGAACGCGCCATGGTTCAGGAAATGCCGATAGCCGGAGGGCCAGGTCCCGGCCCGCACCGCGTCGGCCACGTCCGGGTAGCGCGCCAGGTAGAACCGCTCCGAGAACCAGGGCAGCGGATCGGTGCCCGGCGGCGGCGCGGAGAGGTAGTGGCGCAGGGCGCCGCCCGACGCCGCGGGGGTTTGGCCGCGATACCAGGCCGGGTCGAACCAGGGCGTGGTCGCCGGTTCCGCGGTGGCGGCGGGGCGCGGGCTCAGGTACCAGGCGAAGCAGCCCTGCGCCGCGGCGGCTGCGGCGGCGGGCGCCGGCAATCGCGCCAGCAGATAGGCCGGATCGAGGAACAGGCTGCCGGAGCGTCCCTCGCGATCGCCCTCGCGCAGGTAGTGGTCGTAGCCGTTGGCGAAGCCGCCGGCCTGCAGCGCGTCCTCGGCGAGGTCGGGGTAGCGGGCGCGGTACAGCGCTTCGTCGAACAGCCAGTGCGGCGACATCCCCCCGCCGCCCGACCGGCAATAGGCGTCGAAGGCGGAGTCCGCGCCGCCCTGCCGGATCGCCTCGGCAATCGCCGGGTAGGCTGCGCGCATCCAGGCTTCGTCGCACCAGCGGTTCGGCGAGAAGCCCGCCTGCTGGCCGTGCTCCAGGTAATGGCGCAGGGCGGCCGCCGGATCGTCGGCCGGCGCCTCGGGGCAGGCCGTGGCGTAATAAGCGGCGTCGAATACCGCCCAGGCGACCAGGGTCTCCCCCGGCAGCCCCAGCACCTGCCGCGCCGGGCCAGGTGGGCGGCCAACGGCAGGGCCGTGGAGGGGAGCGGCGGGAGGCAGGGCGGAGCCTCGGTCTATCGTCGCCGCTCGCTGAGCACCACGCCGGCGGCCTGCAATTCGGCGATTTCCTCCGGCGTGAATCCGTGATCGGCCAGGATCGCGGCGCCGTGCTCACCGAAATGAGGCGGCGTCGAACGGGTGCCGCCGGGCGTGCGCGACAGCTTGATCGGCGTGCCGAGGCCGCGGTACCAGTCCAGCTCCGTCACCATCTCGCGATGCGCGGTGTGCGGCGCGGTGGCGGATTCGTCGACCCACAGCACCGGCCCGGCCGGCACGCCGGCGCGGATCAGCTTCAGCGCAAGCTCCTGCCCGTCGGCATCGGCGAACGAGTCCTTCAGTTCCGCGGTCAGCGCCACCCGGTTGACGTTGCGCATGCCGTTGTCGGCGAAGCGCGGATCGGCGGCGAGGTGCGGCTTGCCGATGATCTCGCACAGCTTGCGGAACTGGCCGTTGTTGCCCGATGCGATGAAGATCTCCCCGGTGCGGGTGGGGAACTTGTCGTAGGGCACCAGGTTCGGATG
>JAGWSV010000085.1 GCA_028869315.1 Rhodospirillales bacterium | reverse complement strand
GCCACCCGCGCGATCCGCAGCGCGATCACCGGCAGGCCCGCGAGCCGCATCGTGCGCAACTGCGGATAGCGCGCCCGCGCCAGCTCCTGCGCCCGCGCGTGCTCGGCGCCGCCCGCCAGGATCTCCGCACGGCCGCGCAGCATCACCCAGCCGAGCCGGCGCCAGTCCTCATCGTAGCGATCGACCACCAGGGCCACGGCAGGATCGGCTTCGATGTTGCGCAGCCGTTGCAGCTTGCGATCCGCCCGCTTCGGCTTCTCGTCGATGGCGATATAGAGCGTGTCGTCCGCCAGCGCGTAGCACACCGGCACCACGTGCGGCGTTCCGCCGGGTCCGACGGTGGCGAGGCGGCCGACCCGGCCGGCTGCGACGAAGGCGCGTTCGGATACCGACAGCATGGGGTGCGGTTGCCCGCGCGCCGCGCGCGCTCAGCCGCGGGTTTCCGGGGGCAGCATCAACTCCGGCACCCGGCCGCCATCGCGCACGTGCCGTTCCAGCACCAGGTCGATCGCCGCCGGCGTGTCGGCGCGGTACCACACGCCTTCCGGATAGATCACCAGGCACGGCCCGTGCTCGCAGCGGTCAAGGCAGCCGGCGCTGTTCACCCGCACGGTGCGGAGGCCCATCTCCTTCGCCCGTGCCTTCATGTAGTCGCGCAGCTTCTCCGAGCCCTTGGCGGCACAGCTCCCCTTCGGATGGCCGTCGGGGCGGCGGTTGCAGCAGACGAAAAGATGGGCGGCGTAGTACTCGGGTGGATCGTCCGGCCGGCGCTGGCCCATGGCGTGCGTCCTCTGCTGCGAGGACGTCGTATCCCATCCGGGAAGGCGGGCCGGCAAGCGTCACCGGCGACGCCGGCTGCCGCGGCCGCATCGCCGCGCCCCGCCCGCCCGCGCACCGGCCGACGGCGGCCCCCGCATTGCCAGACGCCGATCGCGCCCCAGGTTTGCAAGGCGGGGCCAAGCCTGGGCAGGCTCCCCGCAGGCACACACGCGCGCGCGGAGGGACCAACCATGGACACGATCAAGCCGCTGTTCACCGCCACCGCCACCGCCACCGGCGGCCGCAACGGCCATACCGAGGCCAGCGACGGGACGGTCAGGGCCGATCTCTCGGTTCCCACGGCGATGGGCGGCCCGGGCAGGCCCGGCACGGCGACACCGGAGCACCTGTTCGCCGCCGGCTATGCCGCCTGCTTCGGCGGCGCGCTCGACTTCGTCGCCAAGCAGCAGAAGCAGGATGCGACCAAGGCGAAGGTCACCTGCGCGGTGTCGATCGGCCCGCGCGAGGGCGGCGGGTTCGGCCTCGCGGTGAAGCTGCACGTCGCGGACGCCTCGCTGCCGCAGGCCATCCTCGCCGCGCTGGCGCGCGAAGCGCACGAGAAGATCTGCCCCTACTCCCACGCCACGCGCGGCAACGTTCCGGTGGAACTGGAGGTCGCAGGGGGCTGAGCGGACCGATCCGCGCGCCGGCCCGCCCGAAGGCGGCGCGGCCGGCACCCGACGGAGTTTCCACCCCTGTCCGGTTCCACCCCTGTCCGGTCCCACCCCTGTCGAGGAGCACGCGCCATGCCCGCCGGCCCCGAGCCCGCCAACCTGCTCCGCTTCGAGACGTCGCCCTACCTGCTCCAGCACGCCGAAAACCCGGTGCACTGGCGTCCGTGGGGCGCGGCGGCGCTGGAGGCGGCGCGCAGCGCGAACAAGCCGATCCTGCTGTCCATCGGCTACGCCGCCTGCCACTGGTGCCACGTGATGGCACATGAATCGTTCGAGAACGCGGACACCGCGGCGGCGATGAACGCCCATTTCGTGAACATCAAGGTGGATCGGGAGGAACGGCCGGACATCGACCACCTCTATATGTCGGCGCTGCACGCGATGGGCGAGCAAGGCGGCTGGCCGCTGACCATGTTCCTCGCGCCCGACGGCACGCCGTTCTGGGGCGGCACCTATTTCCCGCCCGAACCGCGCTGGGGCAAGCCGTCATTCCGGCAGGTGCTGCAAGGGGTGGCAAAAACCTGGGCGGCAGGCGACGACATGATCGCGCACAACACCCAGGCGCTCCGCCGGGCCTTGTCGCGGCTGGCCGCCGTGCCGGAGCCGGGCGACCTGCCCGGCCCCGGCCTGCTCGACGCCGCGGCGGCGGCCTTGCTGCGATTGAACGACCCCGAACAGGGCGGGTTGCGCGGCGCGCCCAAGTTCCCCAATGCGCCGATCTTCCGCTTCCTCTGGCAGGACGCGTTCCGCACCGGCCGGCCGGAGGGCCGTGACGCCCTGCACCTGATGCTGGTGCGGATGTCGCACGGCGGCATCTACGACCATCTCGGCGGCGGCTATGCGCGCTACGCCACCGACGCGGTGTGGCTGGTGCCGCATTTCGAGAAGATGCTGTACGACAACGCCCAGCTGCTCGACCTGCTGGCGCTTGCCCATGCCGACCGGCCCGACCCGCTCTACGCCGCCCGCGCGGCGGAAACGGTGGGCTGGATGTGCCGCGACATGGATGCCGGCGGCGCCTTCGCCGCGTCCGAAGACGCCGATTCGGAAGGCGAGGAGGGACGGTTCTACGTCTGGGACGAAGCGAGCGTGGACACCCTGCTCGGTGCGGACGCGCCGGCGTTCAAGACCGCCTATGACGTGACGGCGGCGGGCAACTGGGAAGGCAAGACGATCCTCCGCCGGGTCACCGCCCTGGACGACGCGGCGAACGAAGCCGTCCTGGCCCGCGCCCGCGCCACCCTGTTCGCCGCCCGGGCGCAGCGGGTGCGTCCCGGACGGGACGACAAGGTGCTGGCGGACTGGAACGGGCTCGCGATCGCCGCCCTGGCGCGGGCGGCGGCGGTGTTCGACCGGCCCGAGTGGCTGGCACGGGCGGAAACCGCGTTCGATACGGTGCTGCACAAGCTCGGCGGCGCCGACGGGCGGGTCGCGCATGCCTGCCGGCTGGGGCGGGTCACGGCGGCCGGCCTGCTCGACGACCAGGCCGCGATGGCCCGTGCCGCATTGGCCCTGCACCAAGCCACCGGCGCGCCGGCCCGTCTCGACCAGGCGATCCACCTCGCCGAGGCCGCCGTGATGTGGTTCACCGACAGCGCCGGGGGGATGTTCATCACCGCCGCGGACGCGGCCGATGTGCCGCTCGCCCGCCCGCGCAGCGCTGCCGACAACGCGGTGCCTTCCGGCGCCGGGATGCTGGCGGAAGTGTTCGCGCGGCTCTTCCACCTGACGGGGGCCGGGGTCTGGCGGACGCGGGCCGAGGCGTTGGCGCGTGCTTTCCTCACCCATCGCGAGCAGGCCGCCGGAATGCCCGGGCTGCTTGCCGCGGCGGATCTGCTGGAGGAGGCGGCGACCGTGGTGGTGACCGGCCCGGCCGACCACCGCGCGGCCCGAAGCCTCGTCGCGACCGCGCTCGCTGCGCCCGATCCCGCGGTCGTGGTTCTGCGCGCCGCAGGACAGGACGCGCTGCCGCCGGAGCATCCGGCCGCAGGCAAGGCGCCCGGTGCGGCGGGCGCCAGCGCCTATGTGTGCCGGCGGGGCGTGTGCGGGCTGCCGATCGACGACCCGGCGGCGCTCGCCGCCGTCCTGGCGGCGCGCGGCCGGTCCACCTCCGCCACGTAGGCGCCGCCCGGGCAGAGCAATCGGGGGATCGCGCGCGTCCCGCCGATGACGGCCGGTGCCCGGTGCGCCGACCGCCGGTCTCCCGGCGAGCGCGCTGCAGGGAGCGCTGGCGCGGCCGGCCTCAGTCGGAGTTCGTCCGCGGTGTCCGCGCGCCCCGGACGGAGGCCGTCTTCGCCAGGACCTGGCTCTCCCGGCAATGACCAGCGCCGGCGAGAATCTGGGCGACGTCGGACGCGTCCTCGGCAACCGCGACACGGACCGCGGTGCAGCCGAGGCGTGGCGCCATCGCCTCCAGCTCCCCCACCAGCGCCGACAGGACCGGCCGCGCATCGAGGATGTCGAGCGCGATGAAGTGGCTCGCGACCAGCACGTCGCCACGCGAAAGGTCGCGTTCCTTCTGATAGCAGAACAGGCCGCAGGGAAACGCCCGCCCGGCGCGCCGCGCGACCATGATCCCCCGCCCGGAGGCCGCCCCGCCGCCGATCGCCCGGCGCGCGTAGCGCCGCCACGCGGTCCGACCGAGGCTGGGCGCCACTTCGCGCACGAGCGGATAGGCGGCGTCGATCTGTTCCGCCGACAGCGGCGCCACGCTGATACCAGACATTTCTTCCGTCCTTGCCCGCATCGCGCCATCAGGGGCCGGGACGGCGTGCGGATTCATTGACCCAGATCAATGTGGCTCCTAGGGAGGGGCGATTCCATCGACCGGTTCAGTTTGCTGGCCCATCAGGGTCCGCCACCCCAACGGAGTCTCGAGCTTGGCCGTGTTCCCCCGCCCGCCTCTGCCGGGGTCGCCGCGCAGCCTGGAACCATGCCTGTCGTGCGACGCCCGCGCCGACAGCGTGTGCAATGCGGTCGACGACGAGCATCTCGCGCGCCTGGCCGAACTCGCGGTCGTGAGCGACGTGCAAGCGGGCCAGACATTCATCGAGGAAGGCGACCCGGCCGACAGTTTCTTCAACCTCACCGCAGGCTCGGCGAAGCTGTACAAGCTGATGGCGGACGGCCGGCGGCAGATCACCGGCTTCGTCGCCAAGGGACATTTCCTCGGCCTTGCCGTCTCCGCCACCTACGCGTTCAGCGCCGAGGCGATCGAGCCGGTGCGGCTCTGCCGCTTCTCGCGTTCGCGCATGTTCCGCCTGCTCGGCGATTTTCCGGCACTCGAGCGGCGGCTGCTGGAACGGGCCGCGACCGAACTTGTGGCCGCGCAGGAGCAGATGCTGCTGCTGGGACGCAAGACCGCGCGCGAGCGGGTCGCTTCCTTCCTGCACACGCAGAGCCTGGCCGCCCCGTGCGGCCGCGCACGGAACAGCATTGAGCTGCCGATGAGCCGGGGCGACATCGCCGACTATCTCGGCCTGACGGTCGAGACGGTCAGCCGCACCCTCAGCCGGCTGCGCGGCGAGGGCCTGATCGAGATCCCGTCAGCGACCATGGTGCTGGTCCGCGACCCCGGCCGGCTGGCGGTCCTCGCGGCCGGCTGACGGGCTGCCGGGCTGACGTCGCGCGAGGCGATTCGCGTCCTCGGCGGTTTCGCCCGCGGCCGCCGCGCTCTATCGTCCCGACGGCGGCGGCGCCAGGCCGCGGCGACGGAACAGCGCCAGCGAGACCGCCCAGCACAGCGCGAACACGGCGACCACCGCGATCCCGAAGCCGGTCAGGTTGTCGTTGAGGCGGCTTGCGTCCTGCCAGAAGGCCCCGGTCAGGTGCAGCCGGTCGGCGATCAGCGCCAAGGTCTCCATGCCCCCGATCAGCAGCGCGACCAGCACCGAGGCGGCGGTCATGGTGAGATTGTAACAGAGCTTGCGCAGCGGGTCCGCGAAGGCCCAGCCATAGGCGCCCACCATCAGCACGCTGTCGGCGCTGTCCAGCAGCGCCATGCCGGCGGTGAACAGCGCCGGAAATACCATGGTCTGCCAAGGCGCGATGCCGCGCATCGCCGCCCCGGCGGAGATGGCGAGCAGGCCGATCTCGGTCGCGGTGTCGAAGCCGAGCCCGAACAGGAACCCGATCGGATACATGTGCCAGGCGGCATCGACCATGTGGAACAGCGGCCGGAATATCCGCGCCAGCACGCCGCGGCCGGCCAGCAGCCGCTCGAGCCCGCCCTGGTCGAGCGCCGCGCCCAGGCGCACCCGGCGAAACACCCGCCAGAGATCGCGCAGGATCACCAGGTTGATGAGCGCGATCGCCAGCAGGAACAGCGCCGAGACCAGGGTGCCGACCGCGGCGCCGACCCGCGCCGCGCCGGCCAGCCGGCCGCTGCCGGCAACCATCGCCACGGCGGCCGCGGCGAGCGCCACGACCGTGGAATGCCCGAGCGAGAACCACAGCCCGGCGGTGACCGGGCGCAGGCCCTCGCGCATCAGCTTGCGCACCACGTTGTCGATCGCCGCGATATGGTCGGCGTCCAGCGCGTGCCGCAGGCCGAACACCCAGGCCAGCAACGCCGTGCCGAGCAGCGCCGGATGGCCGGCGAACGCGCCCCAGGCCCAGACCCAGGCCGCGGCGTTGGCGCCGATCAGCAGGACGAACATCAGGGGGGAGCCGCCGCGCCCACGGCCCGGCAGCCCCTTCATCGGCCGCGTTGCACCGTGTAGTCGCACACGGCGGCAAGCGCCCGGCGCAACGGCGTGTCGGGGAAGACGTCGAGCGCGCCGCGCGCCGCCGCCGCGTAGCCGGCGGCGCGCGCGAGGGTGGCGGCGATCGCGCCGTGGCGCGCCATCAGGCCCAGCGCGGTCTCGAGGTCGGCGTCGGTCTGCTCGCTCGCTTCGATCGTGCGGCGCCAGAAGGCACGTTCCTCGGCATCGCCGGCGGCGTGGGCAAGCAGGACCGGCAGCGTGACCTTGCCCTCCCGGAAGTCGTCGCCCACGGTCTTGCCGAGCCGCGCCTGGTCGGCGGCGTAATCGAGCGCGTCGTCGACCAGTTGGAACGCGATGCCGAGATTCATGCCGAACCCGGCCAGCGCGATCTCCTCCGGCTCCGGCCGGCCGGCCACCACCGCGCCCACCTGACAGGCAGCGGCGAACAGGGCGGCGGTCTTGCCGCGAATGACGTCGAGATACCGGTCCTCAGGCGTGGCGAGGTCGTTCTGGGTCGCGAGTTGCAGCACCTCGCCTTCGGCGATGGTGGCCGCCGCCTGCGAGAGGATGGCGAGCACGCGCAGCGAGCCATCCTCCACCATCAACTGGAAGGCGCGGGCGAACAGGAAATCGCCCACCAGCACGGACGCCTTGTTGCCGAACACCGCGTTGGCCGAAGCCAGGCCGCGCCGCAGCCGGCTCTCGTCGACCACATCGTCGTGCAGCAAGGTGGCGGTGTGGATGAACTCCACGCACGCAGCGAGGTTCACGTGACGAAGCCCGTCCGCCTCCGGCGGGTAGCCGCACAGGCGGGCGCAGGCGAGCGTGAGCATCGGGCGCAGCCGCTTGCCGCCTGCCGCCACAAGATGCGCGGCGAGTTGCGGAATCAGGCGCACCGGGCTGTCCATCCGCGCGACGATCGCGCGGTTGCACGCCTCCAGATCCGGTCGGACGAGCGCGAGCAGAACGGACAGCGCGTCCTCGCCGGGTTCGCACGGCGGCGCGATCGGCGGCACGATTGGGCCGGGCGCAGCATCTTCGCCGGCCCTGGCCGACGGCACCAGGCTCGGCTGGCTGGCGATCACGCCCAAAAAAGTCTCCCGACTTGCATCCGCGGCTGTCACAGGCACCATATCGGCCGGCCGGAAAGACGGTCAAGGCAAGGACGGGTCGGGTCAACCACGAAAGGAGCCGCCTGCAATGCGGGTCGTGATCGCCAGCAACGAGCCGGTACGGCTGTCTTTCCTGATGGCGCTGCTCGCCGATGCCGGAATCGAAGCCGTGCTGCTCGATCAACATGCCAGCGTGATGGACGGCAGCATCGGCGCCATTCCGCGCCGGGTGGCGGTCGCCGACGCCGACGTTGCGCGCGCCCAGCGCCTGCTGAGGGAAGCGGGCGAGTTGTAGGTGGACGTCACCGCGGGAACCCTGCTCGACGGGCGGCTCCGCTACGCCCAGCCGCGCACCGGGTTCCGCAGCGGGATCGAGCCGGTGCTGCTGGCGGCCTTCGTCCCCGCGCGCCCCGGAGAGCACGTGCTGGAGGCCGGCAGCGGCGCCGGGGCGGCGTTGCTGTGCCTGGCCGCACGCGTGCCCCGCCTGTCGGGCACCGGGCTGGAGCGCGATCCCGCGCTGGCCGCGCTGGCCGCCGGCAACGCCGCGGCCAACGGGTTCGACGGGCTGCGGTTCCTGGCCGGGGACATCCTGGCCGCCGACGCCGCCGGACCGTTCGATCATTGCTGCGCCAATCCGCCCTACCACCCGGCCGGCGGGACCGCATCGCCGCTGGCGGCGCGGGAAGGCGCGAAACGGGCCGGCGCGGGCCGGCTCGGCGCCTGGACCGGGGCCCTTGCCCGGCGCCTGCGGCCGGGCGGCAGCCTGAGCCTGATCGCCACCGCCGGCGGCGTGCCGGAGATCCTGGCGGCGATGGCGGCCGGCGGGATCGGCGGCGCGGTCCTGCTGCCGTTATGGCCCATGGCCGAACGGGCGGCGAAGCTCGTGTTGCTGCGCGGGCGGAAAGGCGGCCGCGGGCCGTTTCAGCTGCTGCCCGGACTGACCTTGCACCATCCCGACGGCGCATTCACCGCCGCTGCCGAGGACGTGCTGCGCCGGGGCATGCCGTTGTAGCGACCCGTTGTAGCGACGGGGCCGCCCGCCCTGTGAACGGACGGCGCCGGCCGGGCGCGGGCAAACGCGCCGCGCCTCCCCGCGCAGGCGCGGGGAGGGATGCGGGATCGTCGCCGCCGCGGCGCAAGCGGCGGCCGGGTTCAGCGCGGCGACAGCACCATGATCATCTGCCGGTTCTCCATCCGCGGGAATTGTTCCACTTTGGTAAGCGGATCCATTTCCTGGCGGATGCGTTCCAGCACCTTGGCGCCGATCTCCTGGTGCGCCATCTCGCGGCCACGGAAGCGCAAGGTCACCTTGACCTTGTCGCCCTCCTCGATGAACGACTTCATGGCGCGCATCTTCACCTGATAGTCGTTCTCATCGATGTTGGGGCGGACCTTGACCTCCTTGATCTCGATGACTTTCTGCTTCTTCCTGGCTTCGTTCTTCTTCTTTTGCTGTTCGTATTTGAACTTGCCGAAGTCGAGGATCTTCACCACCGGCGGGTCGGCGTTGGGGCTGATCTCGAGCAGGTCGAGCCCGACGGCGAAGGCGCGGTTCATTGCCTCCCGCGCGCTCATCACGCCCTGCATTTCGCCGTCCTCGTCGATCAGCCGCACCTGCGCGGAGCGGATCTCTTCGTTCACACGGGGCCCGTCGCGGGTAGGCGGCGCGGCCATGGGTCCTCTTGCTATGGTCTTCTCCTGTGGTGGTTGGTCCGAAGTCGCTCCCGTCTCCCGCCGGCCAGACAGTGCGGCCGGCCCGTGCTCGCGGGAAACGGAGGCTTTCAGTGTGGCCGATACTCGCCCTGCCGATCAAGCCGGACGCATGTCAAGTCCGAAGATCGGGCGGCGTCGCCTCCGCCGCAAGAGCCGCGACGGCGCCGTCGAGCGCCAGCACCTCCTGCGCCGGGCTGCCGAGGCGGCGCAAGGCCACGGTTCGGCTTTCCGCCTCCTTGCGGCCCACCACCACCAGCACCGGCACGTGCGCGAGGCTGTGGGTGCGCACCTTGGCGTTGATCTTCTGGTTGGACAGGTCCTCCCGCACCTCCAGCCCGGCCCGGCGCAGCGACGCCGCCACCTCCCGCGCGTACTCGTCGGCGTCGGAGACGATCGTCGCCACCACCGCCTGCACGGGCGCGAGCCAGAGCGGGAAGCGGCCGGCATATTGCTCGATCAGGATGCCGAGGAAGCGCTCGAAACTGCCGAGGATCGCCCGGTGCAGCATCACCGGGCGGCGGCGGGCGCCGTCCTCGGCGGTGTATTCGGCGTCGAGCCGCTCCGGCAGGACGAAATCCACCTGCAAGGTGCCGCACTGCCAGTCCCGGCCGATCGCGTCGCGCAGGACGAATTCCAGCTTGGGGCCGTAGAAGGCGCCTTCCCCGGGGTTCAGCTCATAGGCGACGCCGGCGGTGGCGCACGCCTCTCGCAGCGCCCCCTCGGCGCGATCCCACACCGCGTCCGCGCCGGCCCGCACGGCAGGGCGGTCGGAGAATTTCACCCGGAACGCGGCGAAGCCGAAATCGCGGTAGATGGAGGACAGCAACTCCACGAACCGTACCGTCTCCGGGGCGATCTGCGCCTCGGTGCAGAAGATATGGGCGTCGTCCTGGGTGAAGGCGCGCACCCGCATGATGCCGTGCAGCGCGCCCGACGGTTCGTAGCGGTGGCAGGCGCCGAACTCGGCCATGCGCAGCGGCAATTCGCGGTATGAGCGCACGCCCTGGCGGAAGATCTGCACGTGGCAGGGGCAGTTCATCGGCTTCAGGGCGAGCAGCTTGTCCTCGTCCTCGACCTGCGCGACGAACATGTGCTCGCGGAACTTCTCCCAGTGGCCGGAGGCTTCCCACAGCGCCCGGTCGACCAGCTGCGGGGTTTTCACCTCCTGGTAGCCCGCCGCGTCCAGCCGGCGGCGCATATAGGCTTCGGCGGTGCGATAGAGCTTCCAGCCGTTCGGGTGCCAGAAGATGCTGCCGACCGCCTCTTCCTGGATATGGAACAGGTCCATTTCCTTGCCGATCCGGCGATGGTCGCGGCGTTCGGCTTCCTCGAGCTGGTGCAGATAGGCGTCCAGCTCCTTCTGGTCGCGCCAGGCGGTGCCGTAGATGCGGCTCAGCATGGCGTTGCGGTGATCGCCGCGCCAATAGGCGCCGGCCACTTTCATCAGCTTGAACGCGGGGCCGACGTCGCCCGTGGTGCGCATGTGCGGGCCGCGGCAGAGGTCGACCCACTCGCCCTGGGTGTAGAGGCTGATCGTCTCGCTTTTTGGCAGATCCTGGATCAGCTCGGCTTTGTATTTCTCGCCCTTGTCCTGGAAGAACCGGATCGCGTCCTCGCGGTCGAGCACCCGGCGCCTGAAGGGGGCGCCGCGGGCGACGATCTCGCGCATCTTCGCCTCGATCGCCGGAAAATCCTCCGGCGTGAACGGCTCGTTGCGGGCGAAGTCGTAATAGAAGCCGTTGTCGATCGCCGGGCCGATCGTCACCTGCGTGCCGGGGAACAGCGCCTGCACCGCTTCGGCGAGCACGTGCGCCGCGTCGTGGCGGATCAGTTCGAGCGCGTCGGGATCGCGGCGGGTCACGAAGACCACCTCGGAGTCGCGCGCGATCTCGGTCGCCAGGTCCACCAGCTTGCCGTCGAGCTTCATCGCCAGCGCCGCGCGGGCCAGGCCGGGGCCGATCGCCTCGGCCACCGCGGTGCCGGTGACGGGCGCGGGAAAGTGGCGCACGGAACCGTCAGGCAAGGTGATGGCGGGCATGGAAGGGCTCTCTCCAAGGGCGAATGTGACGACCTGTCTATGGCGTTGCCGACGGGATGGAGCAAGCCTTGGGGGAGCAAGCCCTGGGGGAGCAAGCCCTGGAGGAGCAAGCCTTGCGCCGCCGCGCTGGCTGGCGCGTGGGATCAGCCGAGGGCCCGCCGCAGGGCGCTCGCCATGGCGGGCGCCTGGTCTTCCGGGATGTTGGTGAAACCGAGCAACAACCCTTGTGCGCCAGCCCCGATGAACTGGGTCGAAAGCGCCGCCGGCGCCAGGCCGTGGGCCCATGCGCGGCGCATCATCCCGACATCGCTCCCGGCGGCGGCGTCCGCCGGGAAACGGGCCAGCAAATGCAGCCCGCCCGGCCGCAGCGCCACCTGCAGCCGCGCCCGACGGCTACGCCGCGCTTCGCGCCGTCGAGGCCTACATCCAGAGCTGCGGCCTGCCGGGCCGCCTGATCGAGCTCGTGAAGATGCGCGGCTCGCAGATCAACGGCTGCGCGTTCTGCCTCGACATGCACAGCAAGGACGCGCGCCGGCAGGGCGAGACGGAGCAACGGCTGTATCTGCTGAACGCCTGGCGGGAGTCGCCGCTCTATACGGCGGCCGAGCGCGCTGCCCTCGGCTGGACCGAAGCGCTCACCCTGGTCGCGCAAAACGGCACGCCCGAAGCCGCCTCCGAGGCGTTGCGGGCTCATTTCAGCGACAAGGAGATCGTCGACCTCACCATCCTGATCGGGATGATCAACCTGTGGAACCGGCTCGCCATCGGCCTGCGCTTCGAGCATGGGGGCGGACGCGCCGCGGCGGCGGCGTGAGCGCGGTCGCGCTCCGCTTCGCCGACACCGATGCCGATATCGGGGCCTGCTTCGCCGTGCTGCACCAGCTCCGGCCCCATATCGCGACCTCGGCGGAGCTGGTCGCGCGGGTGCAGCGCCAGCGCGGCCACGGCTACCGCCTGCTCGCCGCCTGGTGCGACGCGCAGGTGGTCGGCGTCGCCGGCTACCGGATGCAGGAGAACCTAATCCACGGCCGCTTCGTCTATGTCGATGACCTCGTCGTTCTGGACCGCGAACGGCGGGGCGGGATCGGGGCCGCCCTGCTCGATGCCGTCGCCGCGGACGCCAGGGCCGATGGCCGCGCGCGCATGACCTTGGACACCGGCCTCGATAACGCCCTGGGGCAACGGTTCTATTTCCGTTGGGGCCTGCTGGCGACCGGGCTGCATTTCTCGCGGGGCCTGGCATGACCTCGGTTCTGGCGATTGCCTGCAGCCCGGCCGGCGCGAGGTCCGCCAGCGGAACCGCGGGGGACCTGCTGCTCGAACGGCTCCGCGCGCGTGACCCGGACATCGCGGTGGTCCGGCGCGACCTCGGCGTCACCCCGCCCGCCTTCGTGGATGCAGGCTTCGCCGCGGCGATGCTGGTGACGGAGGGAGAGCGCACGGCCGGGCAGACGGCGGCGCTGGCCGAGTCCGAATGCCTGATTGCGGAGCTGGAAGCGACCGATCTCCTGGTCCTGAGCACGCCGATGCACAACTTCACCGTGCCCGCCGTGCTGAAGGCGTGGATCGACCAGGTGCTGCGGGTCGAGCGGACGTTCCGACGTACCCCGGCGGGCAAGGTGGGCGGCCTGCGCGACCGGCCGACCTACGTCGTGGTCGCCTCCGGGGGGCGGGTCATCGGCGACCTCGCGCGCCAGCCCGATTTCCTCACGCCGTATCTGACGGCGGTGCTGGCGACGCTCGGGATCCGGACCGTGCGCTTTCTGCACCTCGAAGGCCTGGGTGCTGATCCGGCCAAAGCGGCACGGGTGGCAGCAGAAACCCGCGCCTGGCTCGACGCCCAGCTTCCCTTGCCGCGGCCGACCGCGCTGTCCGACGGCTGAAGCCGGGCGCACGGTGTGCGCGACGCCTCCGGGGCGCCGGCGGCGTCCGCGTTCGTGGCACGCGATTACCGGTCGATCTCGCCGAGCACCAGGTCGAGCGAGCCGATCACCGCGATCATATCGGCCAGCATGTGCCCCCGCGTCATGGTCTCGATCGCTTCAAGGAAGGCGTAGCCGGTGGGCCTGATCTTGCAGCGATACGGCTTGTTGCCGCCGTCGGCGACCAGGTAGACGCCAAACTCCCCCTTCGGACTTTCGGTCGCCGTGTAGGTCGCGCCCGACGGCACGTGATAGCCTTCCGAAAAGAGCTTGAACTGATGGATCAGCGCCTCCATCGAGCGCTTCGCCTCGCCCCGCCCGGGCGGCGTGATCTTGCTGCTCGGGGTGCTGACGGGGCCCGGGCGCATCCGCTCCAGGCATTGCGCAACGATCCGCACGCTCTGGCGCATTTCCTCCATCCGCACCAGGTAGCGGTCGTAGCAGTCGCCGTGGCGGCCGACCGGCACGGTGAACGACACGTCGGCATAGGCGTCGTAGGGCTGGGCGCGCCGCAGGTCCCACGGCACGCCGCTGGCACGCAGGCAGGGGCCGGCGAAGCCCCAGGCCAGGGCGCGCTCGGGGGACATCACGCCGATATCGACGGTCCGCTGCCGCCAGATGCGGTTGGCGGTCAGCAGGTCCTGCACCTCGTCAATGAAGTTCGGAAACGCCTCGGCCCACGCGGCGATGCGGTCGGTCAGCCCCGCCGGCAGATCCCGCATGACGCCGCCGGGGCGAACGTAATTGGCGTGCATGCGGGCGCCCGAGACCGCCTCGTAGAATTCCAGCAGCTTTTCGCGTTCCTCGAAGCCCCACAACGGCGGCGTCACCGCGCCGACATCCATGGCGAAAGTCGTAATGTTCAATAAATGATTGAGAACGCGGGTGATTTCCGCAAACAGGACACGGATCCATTTCGCGCGCTCCGGAACCTGCACGCCCAGCAGCTTCTCGACCGCCAGTGCGAAGCTGTGCTCCTCGCATATCGGCGAAACGTAATCGAGCCGGTCGAAATACGGCACCGCCTGCAGGAAGGTGCGATATTCGATCAGCTTCTCGGTGCCGCGGTGCAACAGGCCGATATGCGGATCGACCCGGCGGATCACCTCGCCGTCGAGATCCATGACCATCCGCAGCACGCCGTGCGTCGCGGGATGCTGCGGCCCGAGATTCACTGAATGGCTGGGCGAGTCCCAGACGGTTTCGGTCATGACCCCTCGCTTTCAGCACGGCCGGACGCCCCCGCGCCATTCGGATGACGCGGATCGCGGATCGTCGATCGGACTTGAAGGAAGCGCCCGGTCCAAAGACCCCGCGGCTCTCGCGCGGCCGGTGCCAGGCGGCCCCCCGGGCCAGGCCTCCCGCGGGCCTGCGGGTCACCGTTGCCGGTGTACGCCGCAGGCGGAGGCAATCGCGTTCAGGCCGGAACAGGCGCCCGGACGGGCGCAATCAGGCCCGGCCGGCGCCGGCATCGGGCACGACGAGCATGCCGACGATTTCCGGGTCCTGCGGTTCCAGCGTGTTCTGCTGGCGGTCGTTCCAGCCCGCGAGCTTCACCACTTTCCCGGCCGCAGCTTCCTCCCCGACGGCAGCGGCCGGCTCGACGATGTGCAGTCCGCTTTCCCCGAGAAAGAACGTGTGGTCGCCGAAGGCTTCGCTCAGCTTGTGCGCCGAGGGATGATCATCGGGGATTATCTGCACCTTGAACTGGTTCTGCGTCTGGTCGACCCATGCCGATGTCAGCTTCATCGCCCACTCCTGTTTGCTTGGGTGCGGGGACGGCGGCCACCTCGTGTCCGCTACGCGCGAAACCATGCTGCGAGAAGTTGCACTGGCGGTGACCGCAGCCTTCCCCTCGTCGACACCTGGGAGAACCGGGAATGAGATCAACCCCCCCGGAGCAGGTGAGGTTCACCGATCTCTCCGGGAAAGCGGGAAGACATATCTCAGGATTTCGGTTCCGGGCGCCGCATTCGCGCCGCCGCCGGCCGCGTAGTCGCATGACGACTTCCGGCGAAGGAGCTGGATGGATCGTAACCACAAGATAAGTTGAGGCGTGCCGAGGCCAATCTACAATTGAAACCTCTGATGCCCATGCCGCCGCCCCGGCGCCATGGGCTATTGTTGCACATTCAAATCTACAAGATCTCGGCCCGGCATCGCGGACAAGGGGATGGTCCCCGCGCCCGCGACCCGTGTCGTCGGTCCTTCAGGCGGGCCTGGCCGGGCGCGCGAACCCCGGGTCCCGCCCTCAGTCGTCGCGCGCGCCGATCGTGCGCGACCGGAACCCCTCCGGCACCGCGCGGCCGAAATCGGTGAAGGCGCGCTTCACCGCGTCCACCGTACCGCCGAACACCTGCTTGCGGTTCTCCCGCGCCCAGGCGTTGGAGCCGACGATCGTGTCCAACGAGCCCTGGAAATGCGGCATCACGTAGCGGGCGAACAGCTCGTAGCTGCGCAGGATCTGCTCGCGGGTCGCCCATTCGTGGGCGCGGAACAAAATACCGCCGAACCCGCCCTGGCTGTAGTCCAGCAGCCGGTGGATCCCCTTGATCACCGTCTCCGGCGTGCCGACCAGAGTGGTGCCCATCGCCACGCCTTCGCGCAGCGGATCGTCGGACCGGCCGGGCGGGCGGCCCAACGTGTCCTCGAAATAGGTCACGGTCTCGACCCGCTCCCCCTTCGCCACTTCCCTCAGCGCCTGCTCGTCGTCCTCGGCGAGATGGGCGTTCACCACGACGCGCCAGTTCTTGCGGCTGACGGTCTTGCCGGCCTTGGCGGCAGCGTCCTCGGCGATCTGCCACTGGCTCGCCAGCGCCTGCGGCCCACCGGGCAGGCCGGCGCCGATCGACAGCACGCCCACCCCATGGGTGCCGGCGGCGATCATGCCGAACGGCGTGATGGTGCTGGCCACCGCGATCTCGAAATGCGGGTCGGTATAGGGCGCGAGATGCAGCCGCGCCTCCCGCATCTCGAACCAGTCGGTCTTGATCGTCACCGGCTCCTCGCATTTCAGGAGCCGCATGATCGCATCCAGCGATTCCAGCATGCGCGGGCGCTGGGTGGGCGGCGCAATGCCCAGCATGTAGGCATCCGAGGTCAGCGCGCCCGGGCCGCAGCCCAGCATCGCCCGCCCGCGGGTCATGTGGTCGAGCTGGACGAAGCGCTGCGCCACCAGCAACGGGTGGTGATAGGGCAGGCTGGTGACGCCCGAGCCGAGCTTGATGTGCTTGGTGCGCTCCGCCGCCGCGGCGATGATGAGTTCCGGGGAGGCGATCAGCTCCCAGCCGGCGGAATGATGCTCGCCGATCCAGGCCTCGTCGTAACCGAGGTGGTCCAGCCACTCGAGCAGTTCCACGTCGCGGCCGATGGCCAGGGTGGGGTTCTCGCCCAGCCGATGGAACGGGGCGAGGAAGATGCCGAATTTCAGGCCGCGATGCGCCATGCGCCAAGTCTCCGGTTGCTGTCAGGCTTCGTAAGACCTTACCGATCGGTAGCCAAGGCGCCGGCTTCGTGGCAGGGTGGCTCCAACGTGCTGGCTTCAAGGCATACGAGGGAAACCGACATGCGGCTCGCAGGCAAGGTGGCGATCATCAGCGGCGCAGCCTCCGGCATGGGGGCGGCGACGGCGCGACGTTTCGGTGCCGAGGGCGCCAAGGTCGTGGTGGCCGACGTGCTGGACGCCGACGGCCAGGCGGTCGTCGAAGCCATCCGCGCCGCCGGCGGGGAAGCTCGCTTCGTCCATCTCGACGTCACCGACGAGGCCGGCTGGCGCGCGGCGGTCGAGGCCACGGTGGCGGCTTACGGCACGCTCGACATCGCGGTGAACAACGCGGGTATCAGCGGCAGCAAGGTCACGGACACGATGGAGACCGAGGCCTGGACCCGGCTGATGGCGGTCAACGCCACCGGCGTCTTCCTCGGCATGAAGTTCGAGATCCCGGCCATGCAGAAGGCCGGCGGCGGATCGATCGTCAACCTGTCGTCGATTTCCGGCAATACCGGACAGCACCAGATCCATTTCGGCTACAATGCCTCCAAGGGCGCGGTACGGATCATGAGCAAATCCGCCGCGGTGCAGTTCGGCAAGGATAAGATTCGCGTGAACTCCGTCCATCCCGGGCTGATGCCGCCGATGCGCACCTCCGGCGCCACCGCCGACCCCGTGGTGCGGGCGAAAATGCTGAAGCGGGTGCCGCTCGGCCGCACCGGAGAGGTGGACGAAGTGGCCAATGCCGTGCTGTTCCTCGCCTCCGACGAAGCCTCCTACGTCACCGGCGCCGAGCTTTACGTCGATGGCGGCTATCTGGCGGGCTGATCGCCCGCCCCGGTTCCAACCCCACCCTTCGCCTGGCCCCAACCGAGGACCCGACCGATGCGCCTGACCGACACGCAGCTCGCGCAGTTCCACACCGAGGGCTGGCTGTTCCTGCCGGAGTTGTTCTCGCCCGAGGAGGTCGCCGTGCTGCGCACGGAAGCGCAGGCGATCTTCCGCACCGAGCGGCAGGAAATCTGGCGCGAAAAGACCGGCGCGCCGCGGACCGCCTTCGCCGCCCACACCTACAACGAAGCGTTCCGCCTGCTGGGCGCGCATCCGCGGCTGATCCGCCCGGTGGAGCAGGTGTTCGGCGAACATCTCTACATGCATCAGTACAAGATCAACGCCAAAGCCGCGTTCGACGGCGAGGTGTGGCAGTGGCACCAGGATTACGGCACCTGGCAGCGCGACGACGGTATGCCGGAACCGCGGGCGATGAACATCTCGGTGTATCTGGACGAGGTGATGCCGATCAACGGCCCGCTGATGCTAGTGCCGCGAAGTCAGAATGCCGGCGATCTCGAGGCCTCGCATGATCTTCAGACCACGTCCTATCCCTTGTGGACGCTGGACGAGGCCACGGTGACGCGGCTGGTGAAGCAAGGCGGCATCGTGGCGCCCACCGGCAAGGCCGGCGGCATGCTGATGTTCCACGGCAATCTGGTGCATGGTTCGGCCGGCAACATCACGCCCTACCCGCGCAAGATCGTTTACCTGACGCTGAACGCGGTCTCGAACTACATCCGCAGACCGACGCGGCCGGACTATATCGCGCACCGCGATTTCACGCCGATCAAGACCGTCGACGACAACGCGCTCTCGCGGCTCGCGGGTGCACATCGAGAGGCGGCGGAGTAAGGTTGGTTCAAAGTCGTTCCGGGGCGATGCGCTAGCATCGAACCCGGGACCTCGAGGTTCCGGGCTCGTCTCTCCGAGGCGCCCCGGAATGACCATGAACGATGGAATTCCAATGAACCTCTTCGCCCTTCTCAATGCCCGCCGCGTTGCCGGCAAGCCTGTCCGCGTCGCACTGATTGGCGCAGGCAAATTCGGCTCGATGTTCCTGTCCCAGGTGCCGCATGTGCCGGGGCTGGAAGTGTCCGTCATCGTCGACCTAGATCCCGCGCGCGCGCGCGAGGCCTGTCGCACCGTCGGCTGGGGCAGCGCGCTGATCGAGGCCACCACATTCACAGCGGACAGCGCGAGAGCTGCTTCGGACGGCATCGAAGTGGTGGTGGAGGCAACCGGTAGTCCCGCCGCTGGCATTCGCCATGCTCGCGCAGCGGTCAAGGCCGGCAAGCATATCGTCATGGTCAATGTCGAGGCCGACGTGCTCGCGGGCCCGCTGCTGGCGGAGGAGGCGCGGCAAGCGGGCGTGGTCTATTCGCTCGCCTATG
>JAGWSV010000084.1 GCA_028869315.1 Rhodospirillales bacterium | reverse complement strand
GCGGCGGCGGCGTTGATCGCACAGGCGGGCGGGCGTGCGTTGACCGAGCGCGAAGCCAAAGCCGCGTTGGCGCTTTACGGCGTACCCGTGGTCGGCGAGCGCCTGGCGCGGAGCGCCGACGAGGCCGTGGCCGCGGCCGGCGTGCTGGGCCATCCGGTGGCGCTGAAGGTCGAATCGCCCGACCTTCCACACAAGACGGAAGCCGGGGTGATCCGCCTCGGCCTGGCCGATGCGGCGGCGGTGCGGAGCGCATTCAACGAGATCATGGCGCGGGCCGCCGCCGTAGTACCGGCCCCGCGGGTGAACGGCGTGCTTGTGCAGCCGATGGTACCGGCCGGCGTGGAACTGGTGGTAGGCGCGCGGGTGGACCCGCTGTTCGGCCCCCTGGTGGTGGTCGGCCTGGGTGGGATCCTGGTGGAAGTGTTGGCAGACACCGCGTTGGCGTTAGCACCGGTTTCGATCTCCGAGGCCAGGGCGATGTTGGGACGGTTGCGCGGGGCCCGCCTGCTCGATGGGTTCCGCGGGGCGCCGGCGGTGGACCGGACGCGCCTCGCCGAGGTCATCGTCGCGGTGTCACGGTTTGTCGCCGACCACCGCGACGCGATCGCAGAGCTGGACGTCAACCCACTGATCGGGGCCGGCGAGCGGATCGTTGCGGTAGACGCGCTGATCGTGCCCTGGCGCGGGTGATCCCGCGCGCCAGGACCGGCGGCGTACGCGCTACCTGTCGTTCGCGGGCAGAACCCGCAGACCATATCGGCGCATGCCGGTCACGAGAGCCTGATCCGGCAGTTCGTCAGCGGACGAACGGTCTCGCGAAAGGCGACGGCGGTGGTTGTCAAGCACCGCGGCAAGACGTCGGCCGGCTTCGCGGTCGAATTTGTCATACGCGTCCTGCACCAGCGCTTCGAGCTTCTCGGTGAGGCTTTTCCGGGTGGCCGTGGGGGCAAGATGCGACGTCGCGTAGGTCGCGGGCACGGTGTCATACAGATCGAATCGGGCGGCTCCCGACATGAGCCAGGGGAATCGCTTTCCAGAATAGCCGCGCATCAATCAGTCCCTCCGGGTTCAAGCACCCCTTCGCCCGTGAAGTTACGGCGTATTTTTGATCCTTTCAAGCGTATTTTGCGACAATCCTGCGCTCTTTCTTTCATTCTCCAGCGCGGCCGCAAAGAAACGATGGCTTTTTTGGGACTGTCTCTGATTTTTGGACTTCTCCTGGCCGTCGCGACCTCATGGTGGAATTATCTGTCGCGCAGCAGCGCTACCCTGGTCGCCAACGCCTGTCGGGCCGCCGCTGCCTCCCGCGCCAAGCCAAGCAAGGCTGAGAGCTGCGCGGGACGCGCGAGCACCGAGGCCAGCACGCGCCCGACCCCGATCATCCCCTGCTGATCGAGCGCCGCCAGCGCTGCCGGAGGCAAATCCCGGTTGCCGGTGTCGCAGACGGCGCGCAGCACCGCGAAGCCGAGGCCTCGCTCGGCCGCGACCGCAACCACAGCCCCGGTCTCGAGGTCGACCGCGGCGCATCCGGTGTTCCTCCAGGCCAGCGCCTTGTCCGCCGCCGTGGCGATCGCGATTTTGCCGCACAACAAAGTATGCCCGGTCGAACCGCCGAGCGCGTGCGCCAACCCGGTATCAACCGGGACAAGCCGTCCCTCCTGCCGCACGGCCTGCGGCACGAGCACCGTCCCCGCCGGCAAGGCCGGATCGAGCCCGCCGGCCAGGCCGAAGCTGATCAGGGCGGCGACACCCCGTTCGGCCAACGAGACCGCCGCCCGCCGCGCACCTGCCGGGCTGCCGCCGCCGATGGCGACGGCGGCGCCAAGCCGGCGGGCCAATCGGGCCTCGGCGCTGAGCCCCACCACCACGCCGACCCGCTCGAATGGCGCTTGGACGGCGACGCCGCCGGCCGACGGCTGCGGCCCGCTCATGCGCGCCGAGCCGTATGGGCACGCCCGTCGGAGCGGCAGGTTGCACGGAGGGCGACGGACGGCAGGGTCATGCGGACCAGTCTCGGGCCGGCGCCTGCTCCCGGCAATGCCGCTCCGCCCGTCGGCGCGCCGCCTGATGGGCCCGCTTGCCGGTGTGGGCACGTAGCGGTCAACTGCGCGGCGGCGCAGACGGCGCGCAGGGAGCAACGGACATGACCACGCTGGCGGCGGCCGAACGGCTCGAGGTTCAGGTGCTGGTGGATAACGTCACCGACACGCTCTCCACCGTCCCCGGCTTCGTGACCCGCGAACAGCAGGTGCTGCGCGGCAGCGGCATGCGGCGCGTCTCCGGGGCGGCAATGTGCTGCGCCAATCACGGGCTGTCCCTGGTGATCACGGCCGATGCCGCGGACGGCGCACGAACCATGCTGTTCGATGCCGGTCCGGTCGATTATGCGGTGGCGCGGAACGGAGCCCGCCTGGGTGTCGATTTTGCCGCCATCGAGGCCGTGGTGCTCTCGCATGGCCACCGGGATCACGCGGGAGGATTGCTGCAGGCCCTCGATCTGATCCACGCCGCCAATGGCGGCCGATCCGTTCCCTGCCACCTGCACCCCGGGATGTTCGCCGAGCGCGGCATGAGCCAGGCGGATGGCGGCGTCTTCGCGATGGACTTCATCCCGACGCCGGAGACCCTCGCCGCGCACGGCGCCGCCCCCGTCGTGTCGACGGGGCCGCAGACGCTGCTCGACATGTTCTACCTCAGCGGCGAGATCCCGCGCCGCACCGCCTACGAGCGTGGCCTGCCAGGGCAGGTACGACGGGGCGCGGACGGTCGCTGGGTGCCGGACCCGCTGCTGATGGACGAGCGCTTTGTCGCCGCCCGGGTGCGCGGTCGCGGCATCGTGGTGTTTTCCGCCTGCTCGCACGCCGGCATCATCAACGTGCTGCACGCCGCGCGGGAGGCCTTCCCCGGCGAGCGCCTGCATGCAGTGATGGGCGGGTTTCATCTGTCGGGCGAGAACGAGGCGATCATTCCCGAAACGGTGCGTGGCTTCCAGGGCTTCGGCCCCGCCCTGATCCTGCCCGCCCATTGCACCGGCTGGCGCGCCGTCCAGGCCCTGGTCGCCGCCTATGGCGAAGGCGTGATCGCGCCCTCCGCCGTCGGCAAGCGCTTCACTTTCTCTGCGTGACGGGAAGGAGATCTCGAATGAAATTCGGCATCATGATCCGCGGCCAGCATCCCCAGGGCGACGACATGCGCGTGCGGCTCAAGGAAGATCTGGAGACCGCACGCCGGGCGGAGGCGCTCGGCTACGATTCGGTCCTGAAGGGATCGCACTACAGCTCTCATCCGTTCCAGAGCGTGCAGCAGATCCCGTTCCTTGCTCAGGTCGCTGCACTCTGCCCAAACCTGCGTATCGTCGCCGGCGTGGTGCTGCTGCCGTTGCATAAGCCGCTCGACCTGGCGGAGCAGCTTGCCTCGCTCGACATCATGAGCAACGGCAAGCTCGTGTTCGGCGTCGGCATCGGCTACCGGGAGGTAGAGTTCCAGGCGTTCGGCACCACGATGAAGGACTCCGGCCCCCGGTTCGAGGAGTGCCTCACCGCCGTCCGCCGCCTGTGGAGTGAAGACTTCGTCACCATGCAAGGCAGCCACTTCCGGCTGGACCGGGCCAACAGCACGGTGAAACCGATCCAGCAACCCGGCCCGCCGGTCTGGGTCGGCGCCAACGCCGATGTCGGCATCCGCCGCGCGGCCCGGATGGGCGATTGCTGGTACATCAACCCGCACAACAAGCTCGCGACCCTGGAACGGCAGATGGAGGTCTACAAGCGCGCGCTGGACGCCGCCGGCAAGCCGTTGCCGGAGGAGTTCCCGATCATGCGCGAGGTGTTCGTCGCCAGGACCCGCGCCGAAGCCATCCGGCTGGCCCGGCCGTCGCTGGAAGTGAAGTACCAGGCCTATCGGGCGTGGGGCCAGGACAAGGTGATGCCGAAGGGCGACAACTTCGATCAGGATTTCGACGCCCTGCTGGACGACCGCTTCCTGTTCGGCTCGCCGGACGAGGTGACCACCCAGGTCCTGGATCTCCGGCGCCGTTTCGGCGTGAACTACGTGGTGTTCGGGGCCCATTGGCCCGGCATGCCGCTCGCCCAGTCGCTGGAACAGATGCAATGGCTCGCCGAGGAGGTGGTGCCGGCGGTGCGGGCAGCGGCGTAGCGCATCGCCCGCACCGCCGGACGCGCGCTTGCCGGGCGGCTGCGGCCGCCACCTGCCTCATACGGGCGGCCCCTTTGACCGACCCTATGGCGCGCAGGGTTGCCCGGGGGAGCTGGGGCGCGGCTGCGCGCGAAATCAAGAGGATACCAACGGCCGCTCGACAGCCCGAACGGTCAGTGAATGCGGCCGCTGGTATCAGACGAACGGCATGATCTTTTCGGCTGCCAGCCGCATCGCCGCCTCGCAGGCCGCCGGGTCGATGCCGCCGATATTGAACCACAGGGCGAACTCGGTCAGGTTGAAGCGACGCTTCATCGTGCGGAGACTCTCGATGCAACTCTCGGGATCGCCGGCAATGGCGGCGCCGTACTGCAGCAGCTTGTCGAAGGTCAGGTAGCCAAGCTCCCGGGTTCGCTTGCCTTCGGTCATGGTCAGCTCGTAGCCCTTCACCACCCCCGCCCCCGGCGCGCCGGCGAGCTGGTTGGCGGTCACCTTGGCATAGAACCATTCCACGTGCCGGCCGAACACCTCCCGGGCGCGGGCGCCGTCGGCGTCGACGAAGAACGGCACCAGCAGCATCCGCCGCGCCGCCTTCGGGTCGCGACCCAGCTTGCGACAGGTTGCCTCGTAGCCGGCGAGATGGCCCTCCAGCTCCTCCATCCAGCGCTCGCGATAGGTGCGATACGTGAACGGGGTGGCAAGCTGGAGATTGTAGCCGCCCTCCGCCGCCTGGTTAAAGCTTTCCGGCGAAACCGTGGCTTGCCAGATCGGCGGGTGCGGCTGCTGGACCGGCTTGGGCAGCACCTCCACCGGCGCGGGAATGGTCCAGAACGCGCCCTGATGGCTGACGGTTTCTTCGGTCCAGGCGCGCCGGATCACGTCCATGCCTTCGACGAACATCGCCCGGCTCTGTTCCATCGGAACGCCGAGGCCGACGAACTCATGCGGCTGATACGCGCGCCCGACGCCGAAATCGAGCCGGCCGTGCGACAGCACGTCGATCAGGGCGAAGTCGGAGGCGGTGCGCAAAGGGTGGTTGAACGGCACCACCACCACCGCGGTGCCGATCCGCATCCGCCGCGTCCGTTGCGCCAGCGCCGCGGCGTAGACCTGGGTGGAGGTCACGACACCATAAGTGGAGAACAGATGCTCGGCGATCCAGGCCCGATCGAAGCCAAGCTGCTCGGCCAGTTCGAACAGCTTCAGATCGGCATCGAACGCCTCCACCCGCTGCGACTGGTCGGGGATCTGGCTCAGACTGAATACGCCCCACTCGGTCATGCGCGCGCTCCTTTCGGTGTGAGCTCAACGGCCGGCGGACCAGGCGCCGTCGATCGGCAGCGCGGCTCCGTTGATGTCCGCCCCGTGCGGGCCGCAGAGGAAAGCGACCAGGCCGGCGACGTTCCCGGCGTCGACGAACCGGCCGGAGGGCTGGCGCGCACCGATGAACGCCGCCTCGGCTTCGGCGCGGGAAACGCCGGTCCGCGCGGTCTCGGCATCGAGCCGCTGCGCGATCGCCGGGGTCAGCACGGTGCCCGGACACAGCGCGTTGCAGGTGATCGCCGTTTTCGCGACCTCCAGCGCGACCGCACGGGTCAGGCCGATCAGCGCGGTCTTCGTGGTCACGTAGTCGATCCGGTTGACCGTCGCGAACAGGCCATAGATCGAGGCGAGATTGACGATCCGCCCCCAGCCGGCCCGCTTCATGCCCGGCAGGGTCAGGCGGATGGCGTGGAACGGGGCGGAGAGGTTGACCGCCAGCGCCTCGTCCCAGGCTTCCGGCGCGAATGCCTCCACCGGGGCGAAGGCGCGCACGACGGCGTTGTTCACGAGGATGTCGGGCGGGCCGAGGGTTTCGGTGGTGGCCGCGACGAGGGCGGCGATCTGCACCGGGTCGCGGAGATCCGCGCCATGGAAGCCCACCCGCGCCCCGGTCGCGCGAAGCTCGGCCACCCTTGCCTCGATGATGGCCGGAGCGGCGAGGCCGTGCAGCATGACCGCAGCGCCGTCCGCGGCAAGAGCGCGGGCGGCGGCGAAGCCGATGCCGCCGAGCGAGCCGGTGATCAGGGCAGTTTTGTCGTTCAGCATGGTCCGTTTCTCCCCAACGGAGCCTGCGTCCGATCGGGCACCGCCGCAACCGTCCGGCGCCGGCGTCGTTGTAATCGCCCCTCGCGGGCACCATTTCAGGGGTTCCCTCCGTTCTTCCCGCTGACCGCGCGATGGCGCCGCCGGGCGAAGTCCGGGCAATCAAGGACATCGCGCATGTACGGCAAAGCTGCACCGGGACGGTGGGACGACCATCAGATCCTGTTCGAAATCAACGCGGGAGCGCGGCAGATCGCCTGCTCGGTCTCGGTCGAAGCGCTGGAAGAAGCAGGCCCGGGACAGGGCGCGCAGCGCTGGCAACTTCTGGAGGCGTTCGGTATGTTACGATCCAGGATCGAGCGTGTCGCCCTGGACCGCTACCGCAGTACTCCGGGCAACGCATCGCAGATCGTTCACGTGAGCGCGGCGGATCTGAATGATCCGCCTCCCGCTGCCCGGGGCGCCGCGCTGCGATGGAGCACGGTCGCGTGAGCGCCCCCCTCGATTTCGTCACCGCGTCGCCGCGCTGGGATCGCAACCGGGTGCTGTTCGAGATCGAGGACGGCGGGCGGGCGGTCGCATGCGCCATCTCGGTTCAGGCGATCCAGGATGCGAGCGGGCGGCGCTTCCACGACAAGACGCGGCTGCTCGACTGCTTCAGCAAGATCCGACCCCGTGTCGAGCGCATCGCGCTCGAGAAGCTGCGGGCGCGGCCGCACGCGGGCGAGAATTTGCTGACCGTGTGGTCCGGTGACCTCGATGAGTGAGCCACGCAGGGCGGCGACCGTGTTCTGGGGACGAGTGGACCACCTGGACAACGAGTTTCGCGCCCGCTGGGGCGTGCGCGACTCTGCCGACGGCCGCCCGGCGCCGGAACTGCCCGAAACCAGCGGATTCGCGTGCTACGACGATGCCTATTCCTGGGTTCACCTGTCAGCCGCCCAGGCCGGATTTGCGACCATCGCCTGGGATGCAGACAGTTGCCCGGCGCCCGAGGACTCCACAGCCGAGTAATGCCCGGCTCGCCACGTGGCGACCGGCCTGGCGCAACGGACGGGGCGGAGGCAGGGAAGCGCGGCCGGCCATCCCATCTCGACGCCCCCTCGTTCGGCCGGTGTGAACCACCGCACGCCGCGGAGGGTCACCTGCCTGCCTCTCTCTGCTATGCCGCCTCGCCGGCCGGCTTGCGGTACCGGCCCCGAGGGGAAGGGAGCAGGCATGAATTCCCGGTCGGAGGAACGGTCAGGCGCGGCGGACGACATCTGGGTCCGCCGGGCAGATGCGTATGATTGGGCGGCCTTGGGCGCCGCGCTGGATTCGCACGGGGCGGCGGTGCTCCCGGGGCTGCTGGAGCCGGCCGCGTGCGCGGCGGCGGCGGGGCTCTATGACGAAGCCGGACGATTTCGCAAACGCGTGGTGATGGAGGGGCACGGCTACGGGCGCGGCGAATACCAGTATTTCGCCACGCCGCTGCCGCCGCTGGTCGCGGCCTTGCGCGCCGCGCTCTACCCGCCGCTGGCCATGATCGCCAACCGCTGGGCGGCCGCATTGGGTGAGACCGTACGGTTCCCCGAGGCGCACGCCGCGTTCCTCGATCGTTGCCACGCGGACGGGCAGACGCGGCCGACGCCGCTGCTGCTGCGCTACGGGCCGGGCGACTACAACCGGCTGCACCAGGACCTGTATGGCGCGCATGTGTTCCCGCTGCAGGTCGTCGTGCTGCTGTCGGCGCCCGGGACCGACTTCGAGGGCGGGGAGTTCGTGCTGACCGAGCAGCGGGCGCGCATGCAGTCGCGGGTCGAGGTCGTGCCGATGGGGCGCGGGGACGCGGTGGTATTCGCGGTACACCACCGTCCGGTGGCGAGCCCGCGCGGCGTGGCCCGCGCGATGATGCGCCACGGGGTAAGCCGGGTGCGTGCGGGGGCGCGGACGACCCTGGGGGTTATTTTCCACGACGCGGCGTGAAGACGCGTATCGCTGGCGCGGGGACCGGATACGCGTTCAGGCGGTACCGGCACAAAAACAGGCCCGGGTTCGGCCGTACTCCGGTTCGTTGCCGATGTCGTGGGTCACCCCGCCACCGGCACCCCCGCTTCCTTGAGCACCCGCGCCTGCCGCTCCGCCAGGTCCGCCTCGTCGAACCCCTCGACCAGCCCCCGGAACATACGAAACCAGTTCAGCTCCGCCTTCAGCCGAACGAACACGCCGCCGAGCCCGATCGCGGAGCGATCCATCAGCACGAACTCGCGCGGCGGCTTCACTCCGCCCGTGCGCTGCAGGCCGGCGTGCACCTTCTCCGCCACCTCGCGCCCGAACTGCGGATCGTCGGTCAACTGGATGCGCCGCACCCGGTCCTCGACCAACGGCTCGTACAGGAATCGGGCCCACAGGTTCAGCACCTCCATCTTCTCGTGGGAGAGCTCGGTGAACCCCCAGGTCTCGTACGCACGGTGCGCTTTCGCATCGTCGTTGTCGCGCACCGCCTCGTAAAGGTCGATCACACCCCGCACGAATTTCGGCGCGAAGACGCGGATCGCCCCGAAATCCAGCAGGTTCACGGACCCGTCCGGCCGCACCTGGTAGTTGCCCAGATGCGGGTCACCGTGGATCACTCCGTAGCGGTAGAACGGCACATACCAGGCGTGGAACAATGCCTGCGCGATCCGGTTGCGCTCTTCGGCCGGCGGGTCCTCCTCCAGCCGGCGCATCAGCGGGCGGCCTTCCAGCCAGGTCATGGTCAACAGCCGCCTGGTGCAATACCCTTCCACCGGGACCGGGACGTGCACGTCCGGCTGATCCGCGAGCATGATGCCATAGAGCCGCATCTGCGCCGCCTCGCGCTCGT
>JAGWSV010000083.1 GCA_028869315.1 Rhodospirillales bacterium | reverse complement strand
CGGCTGCAGCGGCGGCCGGGCCGGCGGGCGCCGCCAAGCCCGCACCGGCGGCAAAACCGGCGGCGCGGCCCGCCGCGCCCGCCCATCCGGAGGTGCAACGCCTGCCGGCCAACCGGACCATCGCGCTGCTCGGCCAGGACGTGACCGGACCCGACGGCAAGGTGATCGGCCGCCTGGTCGATGTCCTGGTCAACGCCGCCGGCGTGCCGGAGGCGGCGGTGATCGATTTCGGCGGCTTCATGGGCGTCGGCAGCCGAAAGATCGCCGTGCGCTGGAACACGCTGCGCTTCCATCCGGGCGCGTCGCGCAATCGTGTCGCGATCACGCTGCTGCCGGCGGAGATCAGCGCGGCGCCGCAGTTCAAGGGCACGCAGCGTCCCGCTCCGGTGGTGGTGGCGCACCCGCGCGGACGAACGACCGAGGCCCAGGCCAAGCCGGCCGCCCCCCAGGGCGCCCCGACGGCCGGATCCGCCGGCCCGCCCAAGCCCGCCACCGCCACGCCGTCCCCGAAGCCAACCGATCCGCATCGCTGACGGATGCCGGAGTCTCGCTTCCCGCGCCCGGGTCACGGCGGACGCGCGCTCGACCTGCTCAATTTCTTCCTCGCCAACGTGCAGACGGGGTTCGGGCCGTTCGTCGCCGTCTATCTGACCACGCAGAAATGGACCGAGGGCGATATCGGCCTGATGATCAGCGTCGGCACCATCGTCTCCGTGGCGAGCCAGGTGCCGGCCGGCCTGCTGGTCGATGCCGCCCGCTCGAAGCGGATCGCGGCGGGCGCGGCGATCGGCGGGGTGATGGCGGCGGCGCTGCTGCTGGCGCTGTGGCCCATCGCGCTTTCGGTGCTGGCGGCGGAAGTGATCCACGGCATGGCCAGCAGCGTGCTCACCCCGGCGATCGCGGCGCTGAGCCTGGGCCTCGTCGGGCATGCCGCGCTGGGCGAGCGCCTCGGGCGCAACGCGTCCTTCGCGGCGCTGGGCAACGGGCTGGCGGCGGCGGCAATGGGCGCGGCGGGGAGCGCGCTCGGAACCCGGTCGGTGTTCTGGCTGACCGCGGGGCTCGGGCTTCCCGCGCTGGCGGCGCTGGCGGCGATGGGACGGCGCGGGGCGCCGGCGGCGCACGCGACCGAGGAGAAGGAACGGCTGACCCGGCGCGCCCTGTCGGCGCTGCTGCGCGACCGCCGCCTGCTCGTGTTCGGATCCGCAATCGCCCTGTTCTTCCTGTCCAACGGCGCGGTGCTGCCGCTGGCGGCCTCGCTGGTCACCCGGCAGGCCGGGGACCGCGCCAGCCTGCTCATCGCCGCCGCGATCGTGCTGCCGCAGGCGGTGGTGACCTTGGCGTCGGGCGCGGTGGGGCGCCAGGCGGAGCGGCTGGGGCGGCGGCCGCTGCTGTTGCTCGGCTGGGGGCTGCTGCCGCTCCCGGCGCTGCTGCTGGCGCTCCTACCGGCCACCGGGCCATTGCTGGCCGGCCAGGCGATCGGCGGGATCAGCGCCGCGGTCGGCGGCGTGATGCTGCCGCTGATCGCCGCCGACCTGTCGCGCGAGCTGGGGCACTTCAACCTGTGCGTCGGCCTGTTCGGCCTGTGCGCGGCGGCCGGGGCGACCCTCAGCACCGCGCTGGCCGGCGCGGTGGCGGACGCGGCGGGCAACCGGGTCGCGTTCACCTGCCTGGCGGTCGCCGGACTGGCGGCGCTGGCGCTGCTGTGGGCGGCCATGCCGGAAACGCGGATCGCGGCGGTCGCCGCCGCGCGGCCGCGCCGCGTTGACCCTCGGCAAGCTCAAGAGTAAGGGACCGCAACGGCTTGGCGCCGCCTGCCGGCCGTCAGGAACAGGAATAGCTCGTGCAGGATGTCCGCGACGCGCTGATGATAGCGCGCACCTCAGAGGGCAAGCTGGTTCGTCGCCCGCTGTCGCCCCATCTGCAAGTCTATCGCTGGCCGGTCAGCATGGCCTTGTCGATCAGCCACCGGGTGACCGGGGTGGGACTGGCGCTGGGAACGCTGCTGCTGACCTGGTGGCTGGTCGCCGCCGCGCTCGGCGACCGCAGCTTCGCCGCGGTGCAGGGGTTCGTCGGCTCGCCGATCGGCGTGATCCTGATGCTCGGCTGGTCGGCGTCGTTGATCTTCCATCTGTTCACCGGCATCCGGCACCTGGCCTGGGACATCGGCCGCGGCTTCGACGATCGCGCCTACCGCACCACCGCGATGACGGTGATCGTGGCGACGGCGGCGGCAACCCTGATCGTGTGGATCGTTGCGTTGGTGGTGTGGTGATGACGGGTTCGGACACGACGCCGCGGATTTCGATCCGGCGCTCGCAGCTGGGGCGGGCGCGCGGCCTGGGCGCGGCGCGCGCCGGATCGGCGCATTGGTGGGCGCAACGGGTCAGCGCGCTGGCGCTGGTGCCGCTGTCGCTGTGGTTCATTGCCGGCATGATCGGCCTGGAAGGCGCCCCCCGGGCCGCCGTGGCCGCCTGGCTGCACGGGCCGGTCGCGCTCGTGCTGCTGCTGTGCCTGATCGCCGCGAGCTTCTGGCACATGGCATTGGGCTTGACCGTTGTGATCGAGGACTATGTTCATCAGGAAGGCGCCCGCCTGACCCTGGTGCTGGGCGTGCGGGCCGCGTCGGTGCTGCTGGCGCTGCTCTGCGCGGTCTCCGCGCTGCGTCTCGGGCTGTAGCCGCCGGACCGGAAAAGAGGGATTTCGAGGATGAACGCGATCACCATGCCGTCTTCGCGCGCCTATTCCGTGACCGATCACACCTACGACGTGGTGGTGGTCGGCGCCGGCGGCTCGGGGCTGCGGGCAACCCTGGGAATGGGGGCGGCGGGGCTGAAGACCGCGTGCATCACCAAGGTCTTTCCGACCCGCAGCCACACCGTGGCCGCGCAGGGCGGCATCGGCGCGGCACTCGGCAACATGGAGCCGGACGACTGGCGCTGGCACATGTATGACACGGTCAAGGGCTCGGACTGGCTCGG
>JAGWSV010000082.1 GCA_028869315.1 Rhodospirillales bacterium | reverse complement strand
CGGCGACCTGCGCGACGCCGACGCCGTGCGCCGCGCGATGACCGGCGCGCGCTTCCTGTTCCACGTCGCCGCGGATTACCGGCTGTGGGCGCGCGATCCGAGTGAGCTCACGCAGACCAATGTCGCCGGAACGCAGCTCCTGATGCAGGAGGCGATGCGCGCCGGCGTCGAGCGGGTGGTCTACACCAGCAGCGTGGCGACGCTCGCCGCCCGCGCCGACGGCGTTTCCGCCGACGAGACCATGCCGCTCGACGAACACCAGGCGATCGGCGTCTACAAGCGCAGCAAAGTGGCGGCGGAGCGCGCGGTAGAGGAGCTGATCGCGCAGGGCCTTCCGGCTGTCATCGTCAATCCGTCGACGCCGATCGGCCCGCGCGACGTCAAGCCGACGCCGACCGGCCGCATCATCGTCGAGGCCGCCTCCGGGCGCATGCCGGCCTTCGTCGATACCGGGCTCAACATGGTGCACGTCGACGACGTCGCGGAGGGGCATTTCGCCGCGTTCGAGCGTGGCAAAATCGGCGAGCGCTACGTGCTCGGCGGCCAGAACGCCTCGCTCGCCGAGATCCTGGCGACCGTGGCGGAGGCGGTCGGCCGCCGGCCGCCCCGCGTCCGCATCCCGCGCCAGGCGCTGATGCCGTTCGCCCATGTGACCGAGGCGGTGGCGCGCGTCACCGGGCGCGAGCCGATGCTCACGCTCGACGGCCTGCGCATGTCGAAGAACAAGATGTTCTTTTCCTCGGCCAAGGCCGAGCGAGACCTCGGCTATCGCGCCCGGCCCTATCGCGAGGGCATCACGGACGCGATCGAATGGTTCAGGCGCGCCGGTTACCTGCGGCGCTGAGCCGGGCCCGTGCCGACGCCACGTCGGCATAGCCGCCGGTCGGCCGCCGCGACCGCCTGACCGCGGCGACGACTTCCGGATCGATCAGCGCCGCGAGCTCGTCGCGATAGCGATAGCCGCGCGCGTGCCCAGTAAACCGGTCGGCGGTCGCCGGGTGCGAGTAGATCTCGACGAAGCCGCTCGGCGCCGTCTCGATGGCCGAGAGCACGCGGTCGCGCGTCATCTTGCCCGACCAGCGCAGCCCGACCACGGCGTCGGGCGTGACCAGACCGGCGCGGCGCGCCTGCGCGGCGAGCACGGCGCAGCCCCGCGCCATCACGTGACCCGGTTCGCGCGGCACGCGCAGCGCGCGCATGCCGAAGTGACGCCCCACTTCGATCACCTGCGCGGCCACGATCGGATGCATGTGGAAGTGCTTGTGCGCGTTGACATGGTCGAGCGGCAGGCCGGTGCGGGCGAAGGCGGCGAATTGCGCGGCGATCTCGCGCTGCAACTGCCGGCGCATGTCCGGCCGGCCGGCGAGCTCGAAGGCGAGGCGCACCATGTCCGCGCGCAGCATGCCGTTGGCGCCGACGAGGTCGGGGATCTGCTGCGGCCGCAATGTCGGCCGGCCTTCGAGCAAAACGAGATGCAGGCCGACGCGCAAATCCGGCAGCTTGCGCGCCAACGCGACCGCCCGATCCGCCGCCGCACCCGACACCATCAGGCTCGCCGCCGTCAGCACGCCGTCGCGATGCGCGCATTCGACCGCTTCGTTGACTTCGGCCGACAGACCGAAGTCATCCGCGGTAATGACCAGGAGATTCAGTGGCTGACCTTTCGGTGCTCGCGCAGGAAGGCGAAGAACTCCACGGCCTCGCGCAGCCGCCGCTGCAGCATTTCACGGCTCCGCAGCATCTCGCCGACGATCGAGGCGATCTTCGGCGCGCGGAAATAGAAGCGGCGATAGAACTCCTCGACCGAGTGGAAAATTTCAGTGTGGCTCAGGTGCGGGTAGTTCAAGGCCGCGATCTGCACGCCGTGATCGTCGACCAGGCCCGGCTCGGTGTTGGCGAGCCAGCCGTTCTCCATCGCCTGCTTGTAGAGGAACGTGCCGGGATAGGGCGCGGCGATCGACACCTGCAAGGTGTGCGGATTGATCTCGCGGGCGAAGCGGATCGTCTCCTGGATCGTTTCCTTCGTCTCGCCCGGCAGGCCCATGATGAAGGTGCCGTGGATGGTGATGCCGAGGTCGTGGCAGTCCTTGGTGAAGCGTCTCGCCACCTCGACGCGCATGCCCTTCTTGATGTTGTGCAGGATCTGCTGGTTGCCGCTCTCGTAGCCGACCAGCAGCAGCCGCAGGCCGTTGTCGCGCAGAACCTTGAGCGTCTCGCGCGGCACGTTGGCCTTGGCGTTGCACGACCAGGTCACGCCGAGCTTGCCCAGCTCGCGCGCGATCGCCTCGGCGCGGGGCAGGTTGTCGGTGAAGGTGTCGTCGTCGAAGAAGAACTCCCGCACCTGCGGGAAATAGGACCGCGCCAGGCGGATCTCCTCCGCCACGTGGCCGGGCGAGCGCACCCGGTAGCGGTGCCCGCCCACGGTCTGCGGCCACAGGCAGAAGGTGCAGCGCGACTTGCAGCCGCGCCCGGTGTACAGCGACACGTAGGGGTGCATCAGGTAGCCGATGAAATAGTCCTCGATCCGGAGGTCGCGCTTGTAGACCTCGGTCACGAAGGGCAGCTGGTCCATGTCCTCCAGCACCGCGCGGTCCTGGTTGTGGACGATGCCGCCCTGGCCGTCGCGGTAGGAAATCCCGTCGATGGCGGCGAAGTCGCGCCCCCCGGCCACTTCCTTCACGGTGAAATCGAACTCGTTGCGGGCGACGAAGTCGATCGGCGCGCCCTGCTTCAGGCTCTCTTCCGGCTGCACCGCGACCTTGGCGCCGACGAAGCCGATCTTCAGCCCCGGGTTCGCGTCCTTCAGCGCCTGCGCCACCTTCACGTCGGAAGCGAAGGACGGCGTGGAGGTGTGCATCACGCACAGCTCATACCCGCGCGCCGTCGCCAGCACGCTCTCCAGGCTGGTGCCGGCGGGCGGCGCGTCGATCAGCTTGCTGCCCTCCACCAGCGCCGCCGGCTGGGCGAGCCAGGTGGGGTACCAGAACGACCGGATTTCCCGCTTCGCCTGGTAGCGGGAGCCGGCGCCGCCGTCGAACCCGTCGAACGAGGGGGGATGCAGGAACAGCGTCTTCATCATCGCGGGGGAGATCCCTGTGATCGGGGGCGGGCAGGACGATCGGCGGTCAGGCGGTGGCCGCGCCATTCCACCCGGTTTCCGGTGAAGGCGGCGATCAGCACGGCCATGGAGATAAGCTCGCGCAGCGGCAGAAGCCAGAGCGGAAGCGGAAACGCAAGGGGCACCCCGCAGCGGCGCAGGGCGCGGTCGATTTCCCGGCCGGAGATCGCGCGCCCCGCCCAGGCAACCGCCAGCCCGCCCCAGGCCCAGCCCGCCCCGCCCGTGAGCGCCAGCGCCGCCAGCGCCCAGACGATCGGGTATTGCAGCGCCGAGGCGGCGAAGGCGGCGGGCGCCAGGGCGCGGATGGTGCGCGCCCAGCGCAGTTCGTGCCGCCACAGCGCCGCCGGCGCGGCTTCCGGCACCGTCGTGAGCGGCACCGTGTCGGCCAGCGCCACCTTCAGCCCCAGCGCCTGCACCTTCTGGCCGAGCACGTTGTCGTCCGCCAGATGCTCCACCAGCGCGGCGAACCCGCCGATCCGTTCCAGGGTGGCGCGGCGCAGCATCATGGTCGCCCCCAGGCAGTCCTGCCGCCCCAGCGCGCGCGCGAGCAGGGCGCCGGGCAGAAACGCATGGGTGATCTGCTCGGCGGCCAGGCGCTGCACGACGCCGCCCGCGGCCGGCAGCCCGGCATAGAGCGTGGTCACCAGGCCGGTGCCCGGCGGTTCCAGCGCCGCCGCCAGCCGGTCGAGCCAGTCGGGCGCCACGTGCAGGTCGGAATCGGCGATCACCAGCACTTCATGCCGCGCGGCGGGCAGCATGTTCATCAGGTTGGCAACCTTGCGGTTGGCGCCTGCCGTGGTGCCGTGCGGGGTGGGGTCGATCACCAGCGCCAGCCGCCGCCCCGGAAACCGCCCCTGCAGCCGCCGCACCACCGCGATCGCCGGGTCGGCCGGGTCCTGGACGCCGAACACCACCTGGAAGTCCGGGTAGCGCTGCACGCAGAGGGTGGCGAGCGCCTGCTCCAGCAGCGGTTCGTCGCCGTGCAGCGGCTTCAGCACGGTGATCGGCGGGCGGTGCGCGGCGGGCCGGCCCGACCGGGCGGCGCGGCCGGCGGCAAAGCGGGCAGCGAGGCGCCAGCCGGCGAGGCACTGCCCCACCCCGATGGCGGCGAGCGCGGCTGCCCCGAGGGACACCGCCACCGGCAGGGTCATCCGCCGCTCCGGCGGGCGCGGGCGGCCGGCCGGTCAGGCGGGCGGCACGGCATAGTCGGCATCGCTCACATGCTCGAACCACCGGGTGGAGCCGCCGGCGTCGGTGTTCTCCGACATCGCGACATGGGCGAACAGCCGGTCCGGCGCGGCGCCGTGCCAGTGACGGGTGTCGGGCGGGATCACCACCGTGTCGCCGGGATGCAGCGCCTGCACGGGGCCGCCTTCGAACTGCACCCGGCCGATGCCGGAGAGGCAATAGAGGGTCTGCCCGACCGGGTGCGCGTGCCAGGCGGTGCGCGCGCCGGGGGTGAAGGACACCACGGCGGCGCGCAGGCGCGAGGGGGCGGTCGGCGTCACGATCTCGTCGTTGAACACGGTGCCGGTGAAGTGGTCGGCCGGCGCGGTCCTGGTCTTGCGGGCAGCGGCGCGGAGCACGGTCATGGGCTGAACCTTTCGGAAGCCGGGCGGAACATCGGGCGGGGCATCATGGAATCGGATGCGGGGGCGCGCAAACCAGCCCCGCCGGCGCGCCGCCGACACAAGCCGCCGCCGCGGCGCGCGGGCGCTGGCCCTTGCGCGTCGCCCGCAGTTGGTGCAAATGCGAGTTACTCGCAAGTCTTCGCCGCATTCGCCAGGAGGCCCCCGATGCGCCGCGCCGCCGTTTTCGCCTGCGCCGCCCTGCTCGCCGCCGCGCCCGCCGTGGCCGCGCGGCCCAGCTTCGCGCTGCGCCTGGCGCCCGACCGCTTCATCCCGTCGGAGCTGCAGGTGCCTTCCGGCACCCGCATCGTGCTGCACGTGACCAATACCGGAACCGTGCCGGCCGAGTTCGAATCCGCCGATTTCCAGCGCGAACGGGTCATTCCCGCCGGCGGCGCGATCACCGTCTACGTCGGGCCGCTGCGGCCGGGCGCCTATGTCTTCTTCAACGACTTCAAGCCGAGCGTGCGCGGCCGGCTGGTCGCGAAGTGACCGCGCCGCCGCGGCGCCGCGCCCTGCGTTCCGCCGCGCTGGCCAGTGCCGGGCTGCTGGCGCCGCTGGCCCGGGCGCGCGCCGACCTGCACGTGCGCTGGCCCGTGGTGGACTACCGGGAGGTGGAATACGAGCATAACGGCCTGCTCAGCTTCGGCCGAAAGGGATCGGGGTTCGACCACGCGCAGAGCTACAGCAACGCGATCGGCCTCGGCGTGCTGCCGTTCTGGGAAGTGGAGCTGGAAGGGGAGATGCAGGCCGGCCCCGGCCGGACCCTGGTGATGGACGCGGTGACGATGGAGAACACGTTCCAGATCACCCAGCCCGGCGAGTACGAATACAATCTCGGGTTCTATGCGGAATATTCCCGCGCGCTGCCGCGCGGGCAGCCGGGGTCGGTGACCTTCGGGCCGATCGTGCAGAAGGAGCTGCCGGACTTCCTCGGCACCGACAGCGTGCACACCCTGAACCTGTTCCTCACCCACGATGTCGGCCCGGATGGGACGCACGCGACCGGGCTCGACTACGCCTGGCAGTCGCTGCTGTACGTCACGCCGCTGCTGTCGCCGGCGGTGGAGGCGTATGGGGAGATCGCGGATCTCGGGCACGCCGGGCGGTTCAACAGCCAGCTCGCCCTGGCCGGGCCGGTGCTGGTCGGCGCGGTCAATTTCGGCCGCTGGGGCACGGTGAAATACCAGGCCGGCTACCTGTTCGGGCTGACCTCCGGCTCGCCCACCGGGGCGGTGCGCTGGCAGTTGGAATACGAACTGGCGTTCTGATGCCGGAGCGGTCCTACTGGTCTCCCGACCGCTCATCCAGGTCGCGGGCCACTTCGGGGGAGTGCAGCAGCTTGTCGATCGCCGCCGCCTCGTCGATCGTGTGATCCGGCTGGAAGCTCAGCGCCGGGGCGAAGCGCAGCGGCAGCGCGTGCGCCACCTGGGAGCGGAGATACGGCGCCGCGCGGATCAGCGCCGGCAGCAGCGGGTCGATATCCGATCGGCCCAGCCGCGCCACGAACGCCGTCGCGTTCTTGAGGTCGGGGCTCAGGCGCACTTCCGTCACCGTGATGTCCGCCTCCGCCAGGTCGGGGTCGCGGAACTCCCGGCGGGCGAACACCGCGGCGAGCACGTGGCGGATTTCCTCCGCCACGCGCAACTGCCGTTGGCTGGGTCCCGGCCGTGCCGCCGGACCGGCGGACCCTTTCCTCAAGCCGGGACGAGCTCCGTCTCGAAGCACTCGACCACGTCGCCTTCCTGCAGGTCGTGGAAGTTCGAGAAGGACAGGCCGCACTCATAGCCGCGCGCGACCTCGCGCACGTCGTCCTTGAAGCGCTTCAGCTGAGACAATTCGCCGTTGTGGATCACCACGCCCTCGCGCAGCACGCGCACGCCGGCGCCGCGCTTCACCAGGCCTTCGGTCACCATGCAGCCGGCGACCTTGCCGACCTTGGTGATGGTGAACACCTGGCGCACTTCCGCGTAGCCCAGGAACTTCTCGCGCGCCTTGGGGGCGGTCTTGCCCGCGACCAGCTTCGCGATGTCGTCGGCGACGTCGTAGATGATCGCGTAGTAGTGGATCTGCACCCCGTCGCGCTGCGCCATCTCCCGCGCCTGCGCGGTGGCGCGGACGTTGAACGCGATCACCGCGGCGCCGGACGCCTTGGCAAGCTGCACGTCGCTTTCGGTGATCTGGCCCACCGCGGCGTGCAGCACGCGGACCTTCACCTCCTCGGTGCCCTGCTTCAGCACGGTGGAGGCGATCGCTTCGGCGCTGCCCTGCACGTCCGCCTTGATGAGGACGGCGACTTCCTTCTGCTCGCCGGCCTGGATCCGCGCCAGCATCTGATCCAGGGTGCCGCGCGCCGCCACGGTGCCGGCGGCGGCCTTGTCACGCAGCTTGCGGGTGCGGAACTCGGCGATTTCGCGGGCGCGGCTTTCGCTGTCCACCGCGACGAAGGGCTCGCCGGCAACCGGCACGCCGGCCAGGCCGAGGATCTCCACCGGCATCGACGGTCCGGCGTCCTTCAGGGCGCGGCCCTTGTCGTCCAGCATCGCGCGCACCCGGCCCCACTCGGCGCCGGCCACGACGATGTCGCCCTGGCGCAGGGTGCCTTTCTGCACCAGCACCGTCGCCACCGGGCCGCGTCCGCGATCGAGCCGGCTTTCGATCACCGACCCTTCCGCGCCACGCTCCGGATTGGCGGTCAGGCCCAGCACCTCGGCCTGCAGCAGGATCGCTTCTTCCAGGGTATCGAGGCCGGTGCGCTTCAGCGCCGAGACCTCCACGTCCTGGGTGTCGCCGCCCATCGCTTCCACCACGATCTCGTGGCTGAGCAGCTCCTGGCGCACCCGGTCGGGGTTGGCGCCGGGCTTGTCCATCTTGTTGATGGCGATGATCACCGGCGCGCCGGCCGCCTTGGCGTGGCGGATCGCCTCGATGGTCTGCGGCATCACGCCGTCGTCGGCGGCCACCACCAGCACCACGATGTCGGTCACCGACGCGCCGCGGGCGCGCATCGCGGTGAACGCTTCGTGGCCCGGCGTGTCGATGAAGGTGATCTTCTGCCCGGACGGCAGCTGCACCTGGTAGGCGCCGATATGCTGGGTGATGCCGCCGGCTTCG
>JAGWSV010000081.1 GCA_028869315.1 Rhodospirillales bacterium | reverse complement strand
CGAATCACGGGAATTTGATCGCCGCATCGGCCACTCTTCAGCGGTTCGCGAGGTTCAATCCGCGCCTATCATACGTATGGATGACGCTGTCGCCTCTTGCCGCTCTGATGCAACTCACTACGTTTACAGGCGGCATGCCCGGAAATTCTATCAGGGGGGGAATTAGTTGCGTCAAGAAATAGGCCATTCAGCCGCGCCAGCCGGTGGCATGAGTGGCCATGGCGCGGCACGGAGGTGAACCAAGCGATGGAGGACCCGGCCGCGTCGGAACCCGACAAAGCCCAGCCCGATTCGACAACCCTGCCCGACCGGCGGCGCCCGGGCCGGGTCGCGTACCGCAATCCCTATCTGATCGCCTTGCTGCGTTCCAGCCGCCGGGCGCATTCGCCGCGGGACCAGGTCGCGGACGATCAAGACGACGACGCCCGGACGGTGGACGACCTCGGGGTGGCGCGCGGCATTGCGATCGCATGCGCCCTGGGCCTGCTGTTGTGGACCGCCATCGTCGTGCTGCTGGTTCTTTGGTGGCGTGGAACCATCTGACGGTGACCGACGCGAGCAATCAAGACCCGGCACGCCACTATTTTGCGACCGAGCCAGACATGGCGTTCCGCCGTCGCCTCAGCGACAAGGTGCTGCTGGCGTTTCACCAGGCCTGTGAACAGCGGGACATCGCTGTCGCCCGCCAACTCATTAAGGTGTTGGAGTTCATGTGGGAACGCGATTTGGATGCGCCCTGGGGCCGTCGGCGCAACGTGAATTTCCTGGTGCCGGCGCGCGAACGGCTGTTGCACCTGCTCTACCTCTCGGACCGCCACGCAGCGCAGCCGGAGCAGCCGACCGGCGAGCACAACAGCACAGGTCGCGCCAGCCGAAATGATACGGGCGGGGCGCCGATCGAGCCGGACAGGGCCGGTGACGCAATGAACGCCAGCGGGGCGGCGACCGGCGGCTCGGCCGTAGCCCCGGGGTGCCCCGGTTCCCCGCGTCCAGCCGGCCAAGCCATGGCGGCAAGGACGCCCTGGTCCTGAGATCACGGTATCAGGTCCGGCCCTGTTGGCAGGCCGGGCCGGCAATCCGTTCCCACCATGGCGGTCGGACCGGTTCGGCCGGCGGGCGACGGCGCCCCGCCGGCATGCTAGTGTGCCGGCGCTGGCGTTGGTTCTGCTTTCGGTGGCCTGCTGATCCGTGACGTTCTCTGCGACGAGCAGCGAAGGTCGGGGGCAGGACGCCGGACCCGCGCCAGCCGCCTGCTTCCCGTCACGGACGTTCCGCCTGCATGATCCACACCGCCCTCTACGCGGTCACCGGCGCCTTCCTGGCGTCCCTGCTGCGTGGCTTCACCGGCTTCGGCTTCGTCATGTCCGCCGTGCCGCTGATCAGCCTGGCGCTGCCGCCCACCGAGGTGGTGCCGCTCGTCATCCTGCTGCAGATCGAAGTCGGGCTCATGGATCTTCGCGCCGCGGTCCGGCTTTGCGACTGGCCCTCCCTGGCCTGGCTGGTGCCGGGCATGGTGATCGGCACGCCGATCGGGTTGCTGGTGCTCACCAGCCTGTCGGCCAACAGCGCGCGGCTGGCGATCGGGCTGCTGATCGCCGGTTCGGTCGCGGTGCTGGCGCGCGGGGTGCGGCTGCCGCCGCGGCCGTCGCGGGCGGTGACGGTGGGGGTCGGCATGGTCTCCGGCACCATGAACGGCATGGCCGGCATCTCCGGTCCGCCAGTGATGGCCTATCTGCTGGCACGCCCGATCGACACCGCTGCGGTACGCGCCTCGGCGATCGTGTTCTTCATGGTCACCGCCTCGGTGGCGCTGGTGCCGATGGCCGACAAGGGCCTGGTCACCCGCCAGGAGCTGATCTGGGCGCTGGCGGCGAGCCCGGTGTTGTTCCTCGGCTCCCGGCTGGGCGCCTGGGGGTTTCGCCGCACCGAGCCGCGGCACCATCGCGCCACCGCGCTGATCGTGCTGTCGGTCCTGGCAGCGAGCCTGATCCTGCGGGCGCTGGTGCGGGCCTGATCGCCGGCGGCGTTAACCGGGGAGCAATCATTCCGCGCCAGCCTGCGGGCATGGACCCGACCAATTTCGGATTGTTCCGCCTTGCCGAACGGCGCCTCGCCTGGCTCGACCGCCGGCAGACCCTGCTCGCCGAGAACGTCGCCAATGTCGATACGCCCGGCTACACGCCGCGCGACCTGGCGCCGTTCGCGGCCAGCCTGGCCGAGGCGACGGGAACGCTGCGGCGCAGCTCGCCGCGTCAGTTCGCCGGCGTATCCTCCGCGGTGCAGGGGATCGAGGTCCGGCCGCAGGCGCGGGCGCCGGACGGCAACGCGGTTTCGCTCGATACCCAGCTGAAGGACATCGCCGACACCGCGACGGACCAGCAGCTCGTGACCGCGATCTACATGAAATATCTTGCCATGGCCCGGCTCACGCTCGGCCACGGCAACGGTTGACGAAGGGCACCGGCATGGACCTCACGAAAGCGCTCAGCATTTCCGCCAGCGGCATGAACGCGCAAGGCGTGCGGCTGCGGGTGATCGCGGAAAACCTCGCCAACCAGGACACGACCGGATCGAGCCCCGGGGCCAACCCCTATCGTCGCAAGACGGTGACCTTCGCCGACAGCGTGAACCGGCAGACCGGCACGAATCTGGTGACCGTGGCGGCGATCGGGCAGGACCCCAGCGCCTTCCCGCTGCGCTACGACCCGTCCAATCCCGCCGCCAACACCCAGGGCTACGTGAAGCTGCCGAACGTGAACAGCTTCATCGAAATGATGGACATGCGCGACGCCGAGCGCAGCTATGACGCCAACCTCTCGGTGCTGCAGGCCACGCGCAGCATGCTGACCCGGACCATCGACCTGTTGAAATGACCGCCATCCCCACCATCACCGTCACGCCGCAGGCGGCGGCACGCGCCTACGGGGAAATCGCGAGCGGCACCGGCGGCGCGGCCGGCACCGGGTTCGGGGCCACGTTGCAGCGTGCCATCACCGGCGCGGTGGCCGACGGCCAGGCGGCGGACCAGCAGGCCATGGGCGCGATCGCCGGTCAGGGCAACCTGACCGACGTGGTCACCGCGGTCGATCGCGCCGAACTGACCTTGCAGACGGCCACCGCGATCCGCGACCGTTTCGTGCAGGCCTATCAGGACGTCATGCAGATGCCGATCTGACGATGACCGTCGAGCAGGCCGGGCGGCGCGGGGCGCGCTTGGATCGGGCCGCGGCATGACCCAATCCGCGGTCGGGTCCTTGATGGAGGCAGGGCTGCTGGTGGCGCTGCGGCTCGCCGGGCCGTTGCTGGGCGTATCGCTCGCCGTCGGGCTTGCGGTGTCGCTGGTGCAGGCGATCACCCAGATCAACGAGGCAACCCTGAGCTTCGTGCCCAAGGTCCTGGCCATGGTCGCCACGATGGTGCTGCTCGGGCCGTTCATGCTTGACGCGCTCGAAGCCTATGCGCGGCTGCTGCTCGACCGCATCGTCGCGATCGGCGGCTCGTGAGCGGCGCGCTCTCCCCGACGCTCCCCGGCGCGCTGCCCGCGGACCTGGCGACCGTGCTGTCCGGCTGGGCTTTCGGCTTCGTCCTCGTGCTCTCCCGGGTTGCGGGCGCGGTGATGCTGCTGCCGGGCCTGGGGGAGAGCGGTCCGCCGCCCATGCTGCGCGTCGGCCTGGCGGGCGCGCTGACCCTGCTGCTGCTGCCATTGGTCCACGTGCTCGTGCCGCCCGTGCCGGCTTCGGCGATGCAGGCCGCGGCGATGGTGCTGGCCGAGGCGGTCACCGGCCTGTGGCTCGGCTGGCTCGCCCGGGTGCTGGCGCTGGCGCTGCCGATGGCCGGGCAGTTCGCGGCCTACATGATCGGGCTCTCCAACGTGCTGGAGCCGAGCGGGGCGCTGGGCGGGCAGTCGACCGCGCTCGGGCAGGCATTCGCGCTGGCGGCGGCGGTGACGGTGCTCGCCACAGGGTTGTGGGCGATGCCGGTGGCCGCGCTGGCCGGAAGCTTCCGCCTGGTCCCGCCCGGCGCCTGGCTGGCGGCGGGGGACACCGCGGCGGCCGTGGTGGCCGCGGTGGCGGGGGGATTCAGCCTGGCCCTGCGGCTTGCCGCACCGTTCATCCTGGCCAGCATCGTCTGGCAGGCGGCGAACGGAGTGGTGGCGCGGCTGATCCCCCGGCTGCAGGTCTATTTCCTCGCCCTGCCGGCGCAGCTTCTGGGCGGGCTGCTGCTGCTGGCGCTGTTCGCCGGCGCGATGCTGGCGGCCTGGCAGGATGCGGTGCGGATCGGCTTCGAGCGCCTTCCCGGCCTCGGCTGAGCCGGCCGCATGGCCGAGGGCGACACCGCGGCGGAAGACCGGACCGAAGCCGCCACCCCGCGCCGGCTGCAGCGCGCACGGGAAGCCGGCCAGGCGCCGGTCTCGCGGGAGCTCGCCAGCCTCGCCGGACTCGCCGTGTTCGCCCTCGTGCTGGCGCTGGCCGCGCCGTCCGAGGCCCGGGCGCTCGCGACCCGGCTCGCCATCCTGTTCCGTCGCCCCGACCTGCCGCCGGGCACGGCGCTGCGGCTCGCGGGAATCGCGGCGCTGCGGGCCGCCGCGCCACTGGCGGTGGCCAGCCTGCTGGCCGGAGCGGGGGCGGTGCTGCTGCAGACCGGGTTCCTGTTCAGTTTTGCCGCCTTGAAGCCGGATCCCGGCCGCCTCAGCCCCGGCGCCGGGCTGCGCCGGCTGCTCGGCGCCGACGCGGCGGCAGAAGCGGTGAAGGCGCTCGCCAAGCTGGTGGTGATGGGCGGCGCGGTCTGGTATGCCTTGCGCAGCGCGATGCCGGCATTGCGGCTGGCCCTGTTCCGCGACCCGCGGGTTCTGGCGGGGACGGCGTCCGGCCTGGTGATGCGGACAGTGCTCGCGGTGCTGGCGGTCCAGGGCGCGATCGCGCTCGGCGATGTGATCTGGACGCGCCTGCGCCATGCCCAAGGTTTGCGCATGAGCCGCAATGAGGTGCGCGACGAGCAGAAGGAGGCCGAGGGCGACCCGAAGATCAAGGCGCGGGTGCGCCAGATACGCCTGCAACGGGCCCGCCGGCGAAGCCTTGCCGCGGTGCCGAAAGCCACCGTGGTGGTCACCAACCCGACGCACTATGCGGTGGCGCTGGCCTACGATCAGGGCAAGACTGCCGCCCCACGTGTGGTGGCGAAGGGAGTGGATTCGATGGCGGCCCGCATACGGGAGACGGCGCTGGCCCATGGCGTGCCGGTGGTGGCGAACCCGCCGCTGGCGCGGGCGCTGCACCGGCTGGAGCTCGATGCCGAAATCCCGCCCGAGCACTACAAGGCGGTTGCCGAGCTCATCGCCTATGTCTGGCGGTTGGGCGCGCGCGCCGGAACGCGCGCCGGGGCGGGGAGGGCCGCCTCCCCATGAGTGGGCCCGTGGAGCCGCCGCAGGAGCAGCGGGCTGGGGAGCAGCGGGGTGGTGAGCCGCCCGGAGAGCTACGCATCGCCGCTCCCGCTGACGCCGGCGAGCGCCTGCGGGCGATTGGCGCCGCGACCGCTGGGGTGGCGCATGACGTGAACAACCTGCTGAGCGGGATCGACGCCGCCGCCGCGCTCGCGCTCGACCGCCCCGGGCTCGACCCCGAGACCCTCGACGACCTGAAAGAAATTCGCCGCGCCGTCACTCGCGGCGCCACGCTGATCCGCACCCTGCTCGCGACTGGCACCCGCCCGCCGCGCGCGGCCCGCCCGCGGCCGCTGGACCCCGAGCTGGCGGCGGCCGCGGCGGTGATCCGGCGGTTGTTGCCGCCGTCGGTGCGCTTCACGCAACGGCTGGAAGCGGCCGGCTGCCGGGTCGCGATCGAGCCCGACGCGCTGCACCACGCGCTGCTCAATCTCGCTCTCAACGCCCGCGATGCCATGCCTGGCGGCGGCACGCTCGTCCTGCGCAGCGCCGAACGGGTGCTGCGCACGCCGTTTCCGACCCTGCCGCCGCCCGCCACATGCGAATTCGTGCCGGCCGGACGGTATGTCGTCGTCAGCCTGCGCGACAGCGGCCCGGGGATCTCGCCGGAGATCGCGCCCCGGCTGTTCGAGTCCTTCTTCACCACCAAGCCCGGGGGCAGCGGGCTCGGCCTCGGCCAGGTGCGCGAGCGCGTCCGGGCCGCCGGCGGCTTCCTGGCGCTTGGCGGGCGGCCGGGGCTGGGGATGGTGGCCCGGCTTTTCCTGCCGCTGGCGGATGCGGCGCCGGCGCCCGATCCCGCCTCGGCCTGGCTGGTGGAGGACGAGCCGGTTCTGCGGCGGATGATGCAGCGGGCGCTGCAGGCGGCCGGCTGGCGGGTACGGTCGGCCGAGTCGGCGGAGGCGGCGCTGGGTGCCGTCGGACCGGCGACCGCACGACCGGCGGTGCTGATCTGCGACCTCACCCTGCCCGGAATGGACGGTCTTGCGCTGCTGCGCGCGCTTCGCCGGCGCTGGCCGGAGCTGCCGGCGGTGCTGGTTTCCGGCTACGACGAGACGGCGTTGCCGTCCGGGGCCGCGTTCCTGCGCAAGCCCTTCGCATTGGCGGAGCTGAGCGCGCGGGTGGCGCAAATGGCCAGAACACCGTCGCGGATGGCCGTTGCCGGCGGAGAACCTGCTGTCCCAGAGGAGGCTGCTCCAGAAGAGGCGACCCGCCAGCCGGCACCCGGGTCGCACCCGAGCCCGGAACCGGGGCCCGGCGATTCATAGAATGTTCTTGTCGCCCCGCCGGTTTTCGAACATAATACGAACAAATGGTTAAGATCGCAGTGAAACCGGAGTTTCTGTATTGTTCGCTTGCAGATTCGCCGCCGAATCTGCAATCTTGACGCGAGAAGAGCATGATATACTACACGTCCCGGTTGTAAAAACGCCGAACACAGGATTCCCAGAATGGAAAAGAACAAGGCGCTCGACGCCGCGCTGACCCAGATCGAGCGGGCTTTCGGCAAGGGCTCGATCATGCGCATGGGGGCCCGCTCGACCGACGAGCAGATCGAGGTGATCCCCTCGGGGTCGCTCGGCCTTGATCTGGCCCTTGGCATCGGCGGCCTGCCGCGCGGGCGCATCGTCGAGATCTACGGGCCGGAAAGCTCCGGCAAGACCACGCTCGCGCTGCACGCGATCGCGGAGGCGCAGAAGCGCGGCGGCACCTGCGCCTTCATCGATGCGGAGCACGCGCTCGATCCCACCTATGCGCGCAAGCTCGGCGTCGATGTCGACAACCTGCTGATCAGCCAGCCGGATGCCGGCGAGCAGGCGCTGGAGATCGCCGATACCCTGGTCCGCTCCGGCGCGATCGACGTGCTGGTGGTGGACAGCGTTGCCGCCCTGGTCCCCCGCGCCGAGCTGGAAGGGGAGATGGGCGACAGCCATATGGGCCTGCACGCGCGGCTGATGAGCCAGGCGTTGCGCAAGATCACCGGCAGCGTGTCGCGCTCGAACACCATGCTGATCTTCCTCAACCAGATCCGCATGAAGATCGGCGTGATGTTCGGCAACCCGGAAACCACCACCGGCGGCAACGCGCTGAAATTCTACGCCTCGGTCCGCATGGAGATCCGCCGCATCGGCCAGATCAAGGACCGCGAGCAGGTGGTGGGCAACCAGACCCGGGTGAAGGTGGTGAAGAACAAGCTGGCGCCGCCGTTCCGCCAGGTCGAGTTCGACATCATGTACGGCGAGGGCATCAGCAAGGTGGGCGAACTGATCGATCTCGGCGTCAAGGCCGGGGTGGTCGAGAAGTCCGGCGCCTGGTTCAGTGCCGACAGCCAGCGCATCGGTCAGGGCCGCGAGAACGCCAAGCAGTTCCTGCGCGACCACAAGGAGGTCGCCGATGCGATCGAGCGCAAGGTACGCGACCAGTCCGGCGTGGTGGCCAACACCATGCTGGCCGCCATCGACGAGGCTGATGCCGCGGAAACCGAGGCGGAAGCGGCGGAGTAGTCGCCCGGTCCGCGGCGCGGCGGGCCGGTCGGCCGGCGCCGCCCGCGGCCTCCACCCGCCATCCATGCGGGTTTCGGGCCTGCCGACGGACACGCAGGCGTGATGGGTCGGCGCCGGCGGCGTCATTGCGCCGCCGCCGCCGACCCATAAGTCACGAGCCAAGAGACCCTGGCTCCGCCTGTCATCGCGGGCGGGCAGGGCGGTGTGGCCTTCCTTCCTTGGCGGCAGGTGTCTGCCGCTCCGAAGCCCGGCTGGCGGCCAGTTCAGCCAACCGGGTGTCTCCTGGCCGCCCGGATCGCCGGGCGTCGCGCGGGCGGTTGGGCGGATCGTAGCGCCTGGTTTTCCCGCGCAATGGCCCGCCCCCTTGCGTGCAGGGCCGGTCGGAGAGGCCGCTCAGTCCCCGAGCGTCTGAACCGTCGGAAATCCGCGCGGCCGGCGCGCGGGCGCCCGCCGAACCGGCGCGTTGCTCGATGCATGCGCAACCACAAGCCGCACCGGCGCCTTGCCGTCCGCTGCTTCAGCGACGAATGTCGTGCATACTGGACCGATGTTGCAACATAATGGGCCGCTTCATTTTTAGCGGCGTGACAAACCCGTACGCTCGCGGTAAACTCCTCCATACCTGAGTTGACGTTGCAAATTCCGACGTGACGTTACGAGATCCGCCGGGGGTCGATGCGATATGCACGCCCCATGCCGAAGATCCGCGGATCATCCTGATATCGTTCGGGGTCACGCCTGGGCCGATCCGGCCTGCATTCCTGGCGTCGATCATGCTGCAGAAATGGAGGTTCATAATGACATCAAAAATCAACAGGCGCACGGTTCTGGCAACGCTTGGACTAGGCGCCGCCGGCGTCATCGGAACCGGCGATGCGCAGGCCGCGACGGATCTGTCCGCCATCAAGCATCGTCGTTTCATCAGGGTTGCCATCGCGAACGAAGTTCCTTATGGGTACACGAACGCCGACGGGAAGGCGACCGGCATCGGGCCGGAGGTGGCGAAACACGTACTGAAATCGATCGGCATTCCCCGCATCCGGTGGGTCGTTACGACATTCGGGTCCCTGATTCCCGGCCTGCAGGCACGGCGGTTCGACCTGGTGGCGGCCGAGCAGAACATTCTGCCCGCGCGCTGCCAGCTCGTGAATTTCTCGGTGCCGAACTCAAGCTATGGCGAGGGGCTGCTGGTGAAATCCGGCAATCCCAAGAACATCCACAGCTATGAAGACTTCAAGAAGAATTCGAACCTGAAGATGGCAATCGTCAAGGGCGCGGATGAGCTTCAGTTCGCGCACGCCGTCGGCATTCCCGACCGCCAGCTGGTGATCATCGACGCCAATGCGGACGCGCTCTCCACCGTGGTGACCGGCCGCGCGGACGCCTATGCGGCAACCGGCCTTACGGTTGCGCGCTTCACGACCCGCAGCCATGCGGTGGAGGCCGCGAAGCCGTTCACCAACCCGATCGTGAACGGGAAATCGGTGCGCAGCTATGGCGGGTTCAGCTTTCGCAAGAGCGACCCGGAACTGCTGGCGGCATTCGACAAGTCACTGACCGCGTTCAAGAAAACGGAAGCCTGGGCGAAGATCCTCATGGGTGTCGGGCTCAGCGAGGGCGACGTGGCGGCCGCGCGGGCGAAGACGACCGCGGAGCTGTGCGCGGGCAAGTAGCCGGCGCGTTCCTCCGTGCCGGCGGCGTTGCCGGCCAGGCCGTGCGCGCAGCCGGCATAGGCGACGGAAGGCAGAACGATGGAATGGACCCACTACCTGGCGCCCATGCTGGTCGGCGCCCGGGTAACGATGGAAATCACCTTGGCCTCCACCCTGCTCGGCGGGGTGGCGGCGTTTCTCGCCGGCATCGGCCGGGCCGCCGGCGGGCCGGTCGTGTCGCGGATTTCGATCGTCTATATTGAAATATTCCGGGGCACCTCGCTGCTGGTGCAGCTCTTCTGGCTCTATTACGCCTTGCCGCTGGTCGGCCCTTCGTTCACCCCGGTGCAGACCGGCATCGTCGGGCTCGGCCTGAATATCGGCGCCTACGGGGCGGAGGTCGTGCGCGGCGCGATCCTCGCCGTCCCCCGCGGGCAGTATGAAGCGGCGGTGGCGCTCAACCTCTCCCGCGCCCACACGCTGTGGCGCATCGTGCTGCCGCAGGCGGTCATCGAGATGATGCCGTCGCTGGGCAACCTCGTCGTGCAGAACCTCAAGGATTCCGCTTTGGTCTCCATGATCGGCCTCGCCGACCTGACGTTCCGGGCCCAGGCGATCCGCAATCTCAGCCTGGCGAGCACGCCCGTCTATACAGTCGCCTTGCTGCTCTATTTCGCGATGGCGCTCGTTCTGATGGGGCTGATGCGCGGCCTGGAGCGGTGGCTGCGCCGGAGGGCCGCGCTGCCGCGGTACGCCAGCCCATGATGTACGGCTTTCACTGGGATCTGGCCAACTCGTTCGCCTTCGCGCTGTCGATCCTGCCGATTCTCGGGATCGGCCTGGTCGTGACGATCAAGGCCACCATTCTCGGCTTCATCGTCGCGCTGGTCGTGGGGCTCGTGCTGGCGCTGCTGCGCCGCTCGCGCAGCCGGCTGGTCGCCTGGCCCACCGCGGCGCTGATCGAATTCATCCGCGACACGCCGTTGCTGGTGCAACTCTATTTCCTGTATTTCGTGCTGCCGAACTACGGGGTCGTCCTGCCGGCCTTCCTGACCGGCACGATCGCGCTCGGCATCCAGTACAGCGCCTATACCTCGGAAGTATATCGCGCCGGGCTGGAGGCGGTCGCCCGCGGCCAGTGGGAGGCGTCGGCCGCGCTCAACCTCAGCCGCGCCCGCGTCTACCGCGACATCGTCATCCCGCAGGCGATCCCGCGCATCGTGCCCGCGCTCGGCAACTACCTCGTGTCGATGCTGAAGGACACGCCGCTGCTGGCCACGGTGACGGTGGTCGAGATGCTGAACCTCGCGCAGACGATCGGCGACCGGACGTTCCGCTACCTGGTGCCGCTGTCGCTGGTCGGGCTGATCTTCCTGCTGCTTTCTCTTCTCTGCACCTATGGCATCCGCAGGGTCGAAGCCGCCATGCCAAAAACAGGGATACAGATGCGATGAGCGATGCGCTCCCGGAAGCACCCCAGGGACTGCCCCAGGAAACACCCCAGGACCCGATCGTTCGCCTCACCGACGTGACCAAGCGCTATGGCGAGCTGACGGTGCTCGACCGGTTCAACTTCTCGGTCGAGCAGGGGGAGAAGGTGACCCTCATCGGCCCCTCCGGCTGCGGCAAGTCCACCATCCTGCGCATCCTGATGACGCTCGAACCGGTGCAGGAGGGCGAGGTGATGGTGGACGGGCTGTGCTACCACGAACCCGGCGGCAAAGGTCCGTTCCGGGCATCGGAGAAGCACCTGCGCGAGGTCCGTTCGCGGGTCGGGATGGTGTTCCAGAACTTCAATCTTTTCCCGCACATGAGCGTGGTGCGCAACGTGATCGAGGCGCCGATGTCGGTCCTCGGCATGTCACGGCACGACGCCACCGCGCGCGCGCTCGATCTCCTGGAAATGGTCGGGCTCGGCGACAAGGGCGAGGCGTTCCCGAGCCAGCTCTCCGGCGGCCAGCGGCAACGCGTGGCGATCGCCCGCGCGCTCGCGATGCGCCCGCGGGTGCTGCTGCTGGACGAGCCGACCAGCGCGCTCGATCCGGAACTCGTCGGGGGGGTGCTGGACGTGATCCGCGCGCTGGCCCACCAGCACGACCTGACGATGCTGCTGGTGACCCACGAGATGCGGTTCGCCCGCGAGGTGTCCGACCGGGTCTGCTTTCTGGAAGCCGGACGCCTGGTCGAGGAGGGCGCGCCGAGCGAGATCTTCGTGCAGCCGCAGGAAGAACGCACCCAGCAGTTCCTGAGCTCGGTCCTCGGCGCCCAATAGCCCGCCAAATCCCCCTGGCGAAGCCAAACGCGACCCGCGGTCGTCCCGCCACGGAAAGCTTCGTTCTTCCCGTCCCACCGCGCCGGATCGAAATGCCGCGATGTGCGCCGCAGCATCGTAGCAAAAATGGCGAATTGCGCCCGCTAAGCCCTTAGAGCTTGGCAGATGCCGCGGGAAGATCACATCTTGTTCCAACGGCCCCCACCCGGCCGCCGGAGGGACGGTCCATGGATATCGGTCTCGCACGTGCCGCGCTGACCCTTGAAAGCCGCTTCGTCGAACGCGACCAGCCGGTGCTGCTGTCCGGCGTGCAGGCGCTGGTTCGCGTGCTGCTCGAGCAGGCACGGCGCGACCGCGCCAACGGCCATCGCACCGGCGGGCTGGTGTCCGGCTATCGCGGCTCGCCGCTGGGCGGGCTCGATCTCGAGCTGTGGCGCCGCCAGAAGCTGCTCGCCGACAACGACATCCGCTTCCAGCCCGGGCTGAACGAGGACCTGGCGGCGACCATGCTCTGGGGCACGCAGCAGCTCGATGCGTTCCCGGGCGCGAAGGTCGATGGCGTGTTCGGCATGTGGTACGGCAAGGGGCCGGGCGTGGACCGCTCGGGCGATGCGTTGCGCTGCGCCAACATGCTCGGCACGCACCGGCTCGGCGGCGTGCTCGCCGTCGCCGGGGACGATCACGGCGCGCAATCCTCCACCTATCCGCACCAGACCGAACACGTCTTCCAGGGCGTGATGATGCCGATTCTCAATCCGGCCTCGGTGCAGGACATGCTCGATTTCGCTCTCGCCGGGATCGCGCTGTCGCGCTATTGCGGCCTCTGGACCGCGCTCAAAACGACTGCGGAAACCGCCGAGCAGGCCGCCACCGTCCTGATCCCGGCGGATCACGGCTTCGCCACGCCGGACCACACGCTCCCGGCGCACCCGATCGGCTACGATCCGGGGCTCGCCTACCCCGCCGATCGGTTCGAGCTGGAACGCCGGGTGATGGAGGAACGGCTGCCGGCGCTCGCCGCCTGGGTGCGCGCCAATCCGTTCGACCGGCGGATCTTCGGCGCCGCGGACGCGCCGATCGGCCTCGTCACCGTCGGCCGCGCGCACATGGACACGCTGCATGCACTGCGCCGGCTCGGCCTTGCCGCGCATCCGCAGCTGGCGCTCTACAAGGTCGGCATGTCCTGGCCGTTGGAAACCGGGCGCCTGCGCGACTTCGCCCGCGGCAAGCGCGCGCTGCTGGTGATCGAGGAGAAACGCAGCTTCGTCGAAGCGCAGATCCGCGACGCCCTGTACCACCTGCCAGCCGGGGAGCGGCCGGACGTCACCGGCAAGACCGACGCCGCCGGCGCGCCGCTGATCTCGCCGCTGCTGGAGGTTGCCCCCGAATCGGTGGGCGCCGCGCTGGCGCGCTTCCTCGCTGCCTACGGGCTGAACATCCCCGAACCCCCGGCGACCCCGCACCCCGAGCGTCCGGCCGAGCTGCTGCGCCGCATTCCGGCCTTCTGCGCCGGCTGTCCGCACGCGACCTCCACCGTGCTGCCGGAGGGCTCGATCGCCACCGCCGGCATCGGTTGCCACTTCATGGCGCAGGACCGTGGACCGGAAACCCGCACGTTCACCCATATGGGCGGGGAAGGCGGCACCTGGGTCGGCCTCGCGCCGTTCACCAACACGCCGCACGTCTTCGCCAATCTCGGCGACGGCACCTACACCCATTCCGGCATCCTGGCGCTGCGCCAGGCGATCGCGGCGAAAACCCGCATCACCTACAAGATTCTGGTCAACGACGCGGTGGCGATGACCGGCGGCCAGCCGGCCGAGGGCGGCTTCACCACCGCCGACATCGCCGCCCAGGTTCGCGCCGAGGGCGTGCGCCGCATCGCCGTGGTGGCCGACGAGGCGGATCGGCTACCGCCCGCCGCGGCGCTGCCGCCCGGCGTCACCCGCCACACCCGCGGCGAGCTGGACGCCGTGCAGCGCGAGTTGCGCGAGACCGACGGCGTGTCGGTCCTGATCTACGATCAGGTCTGCGCCACCGAGAAGCGCCGTCGGCGCAAGCGCGGGAAGCTCGCCGAGGCCGCCCGCAGCGTCCACATCAATCCCGAAATCTGCGAGAATTGCGGCGACTGCTCCACACAGTCGGGCTGCATCGCGATCGAGCCGCTGGAAACCGCGCTCGGCCGCAAGCGGCGAATCAACCCGACCGCCTGCAACGTCGATCTCTCCTGCCTCAAAGGCTTCTGCCCCAGCTTCGTCACCGTCGCCGGCCCGCCGCGCGCGCCGGTGGCCGATGCACGCTGGCAGGCGCGCGAATCCGAACTGGCTGCGGCGTTGCCCACGCCCGTTCTGCCCGCGGCGGCGCCCTGGCGGGCGCTGTTCGCCGGGATCGGCGGCGGCGGCATCGTCACCTCCGGCGCCGTGCTGGCGATGGCGGCGCATATCGAAGGCCGTTCGGTCCACACGCTCGACTTCACCGGGCTGGCGCAGAAGAACGGCACCGTCGTCGCCCATGTGCAGATCGGCGAGGCCGACGACCTCGACGTGGTCCGCATTCCGCTCGGGGAGGCCGACGTGATGCTGGCCGCCGATCTCGCAGTGGGCGCGGGACCCGGCGTGCTCGAACGCTGCGCGCCATCCTGCGCGGTGATCGGCAATCTCGACCTTGCCGCCACCGCCGCCTTCAAGGCCGACCCGCGCCTCGTCATCGATGCCGGGCTGCACCGGCGTACCATCGAGCGCGCCACCGACCGCGCGGCCGGCACCTACCTGCACGCCGTGCGGCTGGCGGAAACGCTGTTCGGGAACGCGCAGGCGATGAACACCATGCTGCTCGGCATCGCCTGGCAGCGGGGTCTGGTGCCGGTGGGCGAAGCGGCGATCCATCGCGCGATCGAACTCAACGGCGCTGCGGTCGCGGTGAACCAGCGGGCCTTCCTCTGGGGCCGGCTGCTCGCGCACCGGCCGGACCTGGCCGAGGAGATCCTGTCGCATCCCGCGGAGAGCCCGCCGGAGGAGCTTGACGCCCTGATTGCCGAGCGCGCCGACCGGCTGGCCGCCTATCAGGACCGTGCCTATGCGGAGCGGTATCGTGCCCTGGTGGATGCCGCCCGCACCCGTGAAGCGGCGGTGCTCGGCGCGCCCGGCCGGCTTGCCCGCGCGGTCGCGGAGAACCTGTTCCGGGTGATGGCGATCAAGGACGAATACGAGGTCGCCCGGATGCACGCCGCCGCCAGCTACGGCGAACAACCCGTGTTCCACCTCGCGCCGCCGCTGGTCAGCCGCGTCGATCCTGCCACCGGCCGGCGCCGCAAGATCGCCATTCCCGGCTGGGTCGCGCTGCCGCTGTTCCGCCTGCTCCGCCACGGCAAGCGCCTGCGCGGCACCGGGCTCGACCTGTTCGGCCGGCAGGCCGAGCGGCGCTGGGAACAGGCGCTGATCGGCCAGTACGAGGCCGACATCCACACCGCGCTGCAAGCCTTGAGCCCGGCCACCCTGGAGACCGTTCTCGGCCTCGCGGAAATCCCGGATTTGATCCGAGGCTTCGGGCCGGTGAAGGAAGCCAACCGCGCCAAGGCGATGGCAAAGCGTGAGACCCTGCTTGCCCACCTGCAGGCGCCCGCGCCGGTCGCCGTGGCAGCGGAATAGAGCGCAGATCGGTGAGGGAAGGGGGCAGCGCCCCCTGGCCTTACCGGATCGCCCACCTACAACGCCCCGCCACGTCGCCCCGCCGCGGCGCCGAGGCGGAGGCGCAGGGCGTTGAGCTTGATGAAGCCCTGGGCGTCGAACTGGTCGTAGGCGCCCTGGTCGTCTTCGAAGGTGACGACTTTCATCGAGTAGAGGCTGTGGGGGCTTTCGCGGCCGATGCAGGTGGCGTTGCCCTTGTAGAGCTTCATGCGCACCCGGCCGGTGACCGACTGCTGGCTTTCGTCGATCAGCGCCTGCAGCATGCGGCGTTCCGGGCTGAACCAGAAGCCGTTGTAGATCAGCTCGGCGTAGCGCGGCATGAGCTGGTCCTTGAGATGGGCGGCCTCGCGATCCAGCGTGATGCTTTCGATTCCGCGATGCGCGGCGAGCAGGATGGTGCCGCCGGGCGTTTCATACACGCCGCGCGATTTCATGCCGACGAAACGGTTCTCCACCAGATCGAGCCGGCCGATGCCGTTGGCCTTGCCGAGCGCGTTGAGTTTCGTCAGCAGCGCGGCGGGCGAGAGTTTCTCGCCGTCGACCGCCACCGAATCGCCACCTTCGAAATCGATCGCGATGACGGTCGGCTGGTCGGGCGCGTCCTCGGGGCGGATGGTGCGCTGATAGACGATCTCGTCCGGCGCCTGCGCGGGGTCTTCGAGGATCTTGCCCTCGG
>JAGWSV010000080.1 GCA_028869315.1 Rhodospirillales bacterium | reverse complement strand
TCGGCTGGCCTTGTCGCGGGTGCAGAACGCCGCGCTGCGGTTCCTCGCCACCGGCAACCTCGCCGCGGCCAACGCGGTCGATGACGGCATGCAGGCGGCGGATCAGGCAGCGAAATCCTGGCTTGGCAGCGGCATTCCCGCGTCGCTCGGCGATCAGGCGCGGGCGGTCGGGATCATGGGCGCCGCGGTCTCGCGCGCGGCGCAGGACGCTGTGAAGCGGACCCTGGCGCTCGATCGGTTCGTCGCCGGGCCGGTGGCGACGACCAAGCGCAGCATGGTCGGCAGCCTCGATGCGGCGTTGCACCACTTGGTCCGCCAGGCGCGCGCCGCCACCCAGGCGGCGACCCAGGTGCAGGATGCGGCCCAGCGCCGCCTGCTCGCGATCGCCGGGGCCATTGCCCTGATGCTCGCGGTCTCCGGCTGGCTCACCGCGCGCGCGGTCGGACGGCCGATCCGAGCCATGACCGGGGCAGTGCAGGCGATGGCCGACGGCGAAACCAACATCGTGATCGGCTATGAAGGCCGGCGGGATGAAGTCGGCCGGATGGCCGCCGCGCTCGCCCGGCTGCACGACGTGGTGGCCGACGCGTTCGTGAAAGCCGAGATGATTCGCCAGTTCCCGACCGGGGTGATGATGGCGGAGGCGGCGGGCGAGGCCCGCATCACCTTCATCAACCCCGAGGCGGAACGGCTGATGGGCCTGATCGGCGCGCATCTGCCGGTGCCGGCTGACCAGCTGATCGGGCAGAGTATCGATCTGTTTCATCGCGAGCCAGGGCGCCAGCGGGTGCTGCTCGCCGATCCCGAAAGGCTTCCGTTGCGTACCCGGATCGCGGTCGGCGACGAGAGCTTCGATATCGTGGTGTCCGCGATTCGCGACCGGCACGGCGCCTATGCCGGACCGATGGTGACCCTGTTCCACGCGACCGAGCAGGTGCGCCTGGTGTCGCGGTTCGAGGATACGGTGGGCGCCATCGCCCGCAACGTCGGCAACCGCGCGACGACGATGCGCGAGAGCGCGCGCAGCATGCGCGCCACCGCGGAGGACGCCGGCGGGCGCACCAGCGCCGTCGCCGCCGCGTCGGAGGAAGCGGCCACGAATGTCAGCGCCGTCGCCGCCAGCGCCGAGCAGCTCTCCGCCTCGGTCAGCGAGATCAGCCGCCAGGTCGCGGAGTCCACGCGCATCGCCGGCCAGGCGGTTGCGGAGGCGGAGGCGACCGACCGCAGCGTCGCCGGCCTCAGCGATGCGGCGCAGCGGATCGGCGAGGTGGTGCGGCTGATCGGCGACATCGCCGGCCGGACCAATCTGCTGGCGCTGAACGCAACGATCGAGGCGGCACGGGCGGGGGAAGCCGGCAAGGGCTTTGCCGTCGTCGCCGCGGAAGTGAAGACCCTCGCCACCCAGACCGCCCGCGCCACCGAGGAGATCGCTGCCCAGATCGGCGCGATGCAAGGTGCGACCGGTCAGGCGGTGGAGGCGTTGCGGTCCATCGCCGGGACGATCCAGCGGATGAACGAGATCGCCACCGGCATTGCCGGCGCCGTCGAGCAGCAGGGGGCCGCGACGCAGGAGATCGCCCGGGCGGTGCAGCAGGCCGCTTCCGGCACGACGCAGGTGACCGGCCATCTCGGCCATGTCGCCGACGCGGTGCGGCAGACCGGCAGCGAAGCGGGTCTCGTGCTCTCGGCGGCTGATGGGCTTGCCGCCCAGTCCGACCGGCTGACCCAGGAGGCGGAGACCTTCCTCGCGGCGATCCAGCGGGCCGCATGACCCAGCCTGCCGGGCCACCCGGACGCATGGGGAAGACGGAACGCGTCGCTCCCCGGTTCCGATGAAGGGCAGGGTCTCGCTGGAGACCGCCGGTGTCAGTCGGCCGCGAAACGGGCGAACGACCGGGCCAGAACCTCGTAGATCGGCCGCTTGAAGGACACCGCCAATGCCGGCAGCTCGGCCAGCCGCCCCCAGCGCCAGGCGTCGAATTCGGGATGCGGATCGCGATCGAGCCGGATATCGGCGTCGGTGCCGGTGAACCGCAGGGCGAACCAGCGCTGACGCTGGCCGCGAAAGCGTCCGTGCAGGGCCACGCCGACGAGGTCCGGCGGCAGGTCGTAGGTCAGCCAGTCGGGATGCTCGCCGATGATCTCGGCGCGGTCGGTGCCGATCTCCTCGGACAGCTCGCGCAGCACCGCATCGCGCGTGTCCTCGTTTCCGTCGATCCCCCCTTGCGGCAGTTGCCAGCCGCCGGCGGCGCCCTCGGCATTCGGCAGGTCGGCGCGGCGGGCGAGGAACACCCGGCCGCCGCGATCGAACAGAACTGCACCGACATTGTCCCGATAAGGCAGCATGATCGCGCTCATCGCTGAGGCTGGTCGGGTCTGGCTCCATGCGGCGGCGGCAGCGCCAGCGCGGTCACCGGAGCGAGGGCGAGGCCCTGCGACGCGAGGCCGTTGGCCCAGGCGGCCACCACCGCTACCGCCACCGGCCGCACGGCGCCGACCACGCCCAGAGCCCGCCCGCGCCGCTCGGCGATCCGGTCGAGCCGGTGCAGAGCCGCATCGACCGAGGCGGCGTCGCCGGGATCGTCGATCACCACGTCGGCGGTGCGCCCCCAGGCGAACGGCAGGCGCGTCGCGTGCGGGCGTGGATCGACGTAAAGCAGCCCGCGCCGCGCCAGGTCCTGCAGCACCGGCGCCATGTCCTCGGCGGAGCCGGCGAACCGCTCCCCGTCGGTCAGGCCCAGCGCTCCGGTCGCGCCGACATAGCCGGCGAAGCGCGACAAGGCCCATTCGAGTTGACGCTGGTTCTGCGCCGGGGTCTGGCTGGTCAGCAGCGCATGGTTGCCGGGGTCGTTGAGCGGGAAGCTTTCGGGTTCCATCGGGATCGAGAGCAGGTATTCGTGTCCCGATGCGCGGATGGCGGCGAGCAGCGGGGCGGGATCCTGCGCATAGGGCGAGACCGCCAAGGTGATCCCGGCCGGCAGGCTGTGGATGGCTTCGAGGCTCGCGTCCCGGTCGAGCCCGACGCCGGACAGCACCAGCCCGACGCGCGGGCGCGGGTCGGCCCGATGGAAGGCCGCGGCGTAGACCTGCATCGGCATGCGCCCGGAAGGCCCGATTCGCGGCAGGACATGGCCAGGAAAGTCAGGGGCGGGAACACTGAGCGCGGGCAGCGGCGCTGCGATGGGACGCGGCGCCGGCGGCTCGGCACCTACCCCCGTTGCCGCGGCGGGCGGAGCAGTTCCGGCGCCGGTGGGCGCCGGCGTCGCCGCGCG
>JAGWSV010000079.1 GCA_028869315.1 Rhodospirillales bacterium | reverse complement strand
GCTCGGAATGCGCTCGGTATCCCGAATCATGGCGGTCATCATCGCAGGTGGCCTGAGCTGGGGCGCAGCCCCGTTGTCGCATGCCGGAACGATAACCGATCTGAGCCTCTCCAGCTATACAACGGGTACCTGGGGTTCTAATCAAGTCAACGGCACCGCGATTGCCGGCACAGCGACCAGCGGTAACGCCGGCAGCGGACTTACGTTTGGAGACTTCAACGGCAACTATGTCGAGATCGGTCCGGATGCCACGACGAACACCAGCCCGTTGACCATCACCTTCGCGTCCTCCGTGGCGCTGAACAACGACGCGGTGGTCAATACCCTGATCAATTTGTTCTTCGGCCAGCCTGCCGTGGATGCCACGATCACGTTCAAGAACAGCAGCAGCGCCCAAGCGCAGTTCTCTCTGGTCGGGAACCAGACCGTGCGGGACTACAACAATGGTATCTATGTCAACGGGCTGTCGGGGTCCAACACGAATCCATCCGACGGCCAGGTGACGGCACAGACCTGGTCGAACTACACCGGCTCGGGGACGAGCAGGCTGGACGCGCAGACCTTCGTGCTGCCGTCGTCCTGGGGCGGCACCTCGCTGGTGAGCATGACCATCTCGAACCCCTATGTCGCCACCAACACGAACGACGTCGTCCTGTCGGCGGTGCAGGTGAACGATCAGACCGCCGCGGTGCCGGAACCGATGTCGCTGGCGCTGCTGCTGGTCGGGATGGGCGGCGCCGCCGCCGCGACCGCGACCCGCCGCCGCTCCCGGAGCCGGCTGGCCCGCTGATCCGCGCCGGAGACCCCGTCGCTCACCCGCGAACCCGGCAAATCCGCCCAAGATTCCCCCCGGGGCAGGCCAGCCAGAGGCGTGCGGGCCGGATGTGGCCCGATGCCCGGCAGACCGGAGTGCGCACCCCCGATCCGAGCCCGGATCGGGGCGCCTACGCCCGTTCGCACCGATCCGGACCCGCGCGTCTCGGCGCGGGTCGTGCCCCGCCCTTGGTCCATCCGCCGCTCCCGGCCTAACGTGGCGCGAGAAACGCCCGAGGAAGGATCGCCGCATGTCCAGGACCGTCGCCCGCCTGATCGCCGAGAGCCTCCACGCGCACGACGTCGATCGCATCTTCTGCGTGCCGGGCGAAAGCTATATCGGCCTGACCAACGCGCTGGCGGACATGAACGCGATCCAGGTGATCGTCTGCCGTCACGAGGCCGGCGCGGCGTTCATGGCGGTGGCGGACGGCAGGCTGCGCCCGCGCGCCGGGGTGGCGATGGTCTCCCGCGGGCCGGGCCTGTCGAATGCGATGGTCGCCATCCACACCGCCCATCACGACGCGACGCCGCTCGTGCTGCTGGTGGGCCAGGTGGAGCGGGCCGATTTCGGCCGGCAGGCGTTGCAGGAACAGAACTACAGCAAGCTGCTCGCCGACGTCACCCGGGAGGTGATCGAGGTGAACGAGCCGGTGCAGGCCTCGGAAGCGATCGCGCGGGCCTTCCACCTCGCCGAATCCGGCACGCCGGGACCGGTCGCGGTGATCCTGCCGGAGGACATCTTCGACGAAGCCACCGACGCCCCGGTCGACCAGCCGCGCCCGCGCGTGCTGTCCGCCCCCCGGGCGGAGGATCTCGACCGGCTCGCCGGCATGCTGTCGCAGGCGGAACGTCCGCTCGTGCTGGTCGGCGGCGCGCTGGTCGGCGATTCACTGCATGACGACGCCGCGACCGGCGATCTGCGCCGGCTGGCGGAGAGTTGGGTGCTGCCGATCTCCCCCACCCATCGCCGGCCGCAATTGTTCGACTCGCAACATCCGAACTACGGCGGCTACATGGGCATCCGCGTGCCGCCGAAGCTGATCGCCGAGATGCAGAAGGCCGACCTGATCGTGGCGCTGGGCGAGCGGATGACCGACACCGTCAGCCAGTCCTACCGGTTCCCGAAGGCGCCGCAGCCGCAGCTTCCCTTCGTGCATGTCTGGCCCGATCCGCGCGAGATCGGCCGGGTCTGGCGGGTCGATCTCGGCCTCGCCTGCCCGCCGCATGAAGTGATCAAGGGCTTGCTTGCCCGCGGCGTCCCGCCCGGCGCCGACAAGCGGAAAGCCTGGGTCGCCGGGCTGCACGCGATCCACCGCGAACTGCTGGAACCCACCTGGGAGCCGGCGCCGGACGGCGTGAACTTCGCCGCCGTGGTCTGCGAGGTCAACAAGCATCTGGCGGACGATGCGACGGTGACGTCGGACGCCGGCAATTTCGGCTCGTTCATCCACCGTTACATGGACTTCAAACCGGGCCAGGGCTTCCTGTCCTCGGTGGTCGGCGCGATGGGCTCGGGCATGCCGATGGCGGTGGCGGCGGCGCTGCGCCGGCCACATGCGCAGGTGGTGGCGTTCCTCGGCGACGGCGGTGCGTTGATGATGGGCAACGAGATCGCCACCGCCTGCCAGTACGGCGTCAATCCGATCATGATCATCTCCGACAACAGCATGTACGGAACGATCGGCATGCACACCCATGTGCGCTATCCGGGGCGGCCGTTCATGAACACGATGCGCCTGACCAACCCCGACTTCGCCGCCTGGGGGCGCAGCTTCGGCGCCGAGGGCATCACCATCCGCGACGAATCCGAGGTGGCGGACGCAATCGCCCGCGCCTTCGCGGTGAAGACGAAGCCGGTCGTGGTTCATTGCCTCACCTCCGCCCTGCAGATGAGCGCCTGGCGCCGCTACGACCACGGCGACCGGCTGCCCTGAGCCGGCCGATGGACCTCGCCCGCTTCCGCGCCAGCCTGACCGGCCCCGCGCCGCCGCCGGGGGTCGCCGGCGCACTCGCGGCGCTGTGGTGGGACGCGCGCGGCGACTGGGACCGCGCGCACGCGGCGGCGCAGGCCGACGACAGCCGGTGGGGATCGGCGGTGCACGCCTATCTGCACCGCAAGGAACCCGACCCCGACAACGCGCGATACTGGTACGCGCGCGCCGGACGCCCGCCGGCGACCGGACCGCTGGAGGCCGAATGGGCGGCCCTGGCTGCCGGGATCGTGGCCGCCGACACCTCGGCCACGCCGACAAACAACGGAGAAGCGCCATGAATGCCGACGCCAAGAAGACCGTGCTGCGGATGATCCCTTACGGGATCTATGTGCTCACCGTGGAGGACGGAAAAGGCGGGCTCGCCGCCGCGACGGTGAACTTCGTCACCCAGACGTCGTTCGCCCCGCCGCTGGTCGCCGTGGGCGTGAAGGCCGATTCCGGGGTCTATGCGGCGGTGCAGGCCGGCCGGCATTTCGCCCTCAACATGCTGGGCAAGGAGGGCAAAGGCTCCGCCTTCACCTTCTTCCGCCCGGCCGACGTGGCGGACGGCAAGCTGTCCGGCCATCCATTCCGCGCCGGCGCCAACGGCGCGCCGATCCTGGAGGCCGCGATCGGCGCGGTGGAGTGCTCCGTGAAGACCATCCTCGCTGAGGGCGACCACCACATCGTGATCGGCGAAGTGACCGAGGCGCATCTTCCGGCCCCGCCGGCCGGCCGGCCCGACGCCGCGATCCTGGAGATGAAGGACCTGGGCGAGAACGTCTTCTACGGCGGCTGAACCGGCGCGGCCGGCCCCCCGGCAACGGCGGGCCGGCAGCAGATTCGGCCGACGGACGGCCGCGTGCGACGAAATCCAGGGGCGCCCCACGCGATGACGACGGTCTCGCGGCACGGCACCCGGCTTAACCTGTCGTTAAGAGGACCGAGAGCAGACTGCGCCAGGACAAACCAGGAACACGCCGATGCGCCTGCCCCTGCCCTCTCCGCATGCTGCCGTTCGCGTCCCCGCTGCCCCGAGCCGCCAGCCCCAAGCTCGGGAGATCGGGGCCCCCGGGCATCGCCGCGCGTGGCGGGTTCCGGCGCGGCCGGGGGCTCACGCCGCCCCCTCCGCGCGGCTATTGCTGGCAATCGGCCCGATGCTGGCCAGCCTGGTGCTGGGCAGCCTGATGACGGGCGTCGCGGTGCCGGACGCGCTCGCCGGGCCACCCGGCCTCGCGTCGGCCCGCGCGCCGGTCGCGCTGATGGGGCTGAGCCTGGGCATGACCGCGCGGCAGGTGGTGGCCCTCCTGCGGACCCAGGACCGGCCAGGCGGACACCCCGGCGCCCACGGCCCGGCCGACCGCTGGCGGCCGGTGCGCCTCGCCCTCCACAGCCATCGCTGCCGGGCGGTCCCCGCGGCGAGCTGCCCCGACCTGCTGCGCGCCGAAACCCCGGATAGCCGGCTGCTGGTGCGGTTCGCCGAGAGCCCGCCAGGTCCTGCCGGCGGACGGGCCCTGGCCTGGCAGATCAGCCTGACGATCGATGCCGCGACCGGCGCGGGCACCGTCCCGCCGCCGCGGGGCGCAGCGGCAGCGCATGGCGCCCCGCCCGCCCGGCAGCTCTGGTGCCCGGGGGTCGCGCCGGGCGCGCCGTGCCCGGCGGAGTGGCCACGCCTGAGCATGACCCGCGGCGAGGACGGAAGGACCGTGCTGATCCTGACCGATCCCGGGCTGCGGGACCGGTTGGCCCGCCGCCCGGGGGTGGTCACGCCGAGCGCAGCCGCCTGGTGGCGCCGCCCGGCACCACCAGCGGGATGAACAGTCCGACGCCGAGCCCCCAGGCCCCATTGATGGCGGTGGAGATCAGGATGATCGGCAGCGAACCGCCGAACGCCATCGGCAGGCCCTTGATCTCGGGCACCAGGAACAGGGCGCCAAGCTCCGCGACCAGCCCGAGCACGATCCCCTGCAGCCAAATCCCCCGCGACGGCAGCACCGGCAGCAGCAGGCCGAAGATCAGTCCGTACACGCCGCCCCAGAAACACAGGTCGTAAACGCGCGGCACGCCATAGGGCGGCACGGGCGCGGTCGGGAAAGGCGGCGGCATGATCCCGATCGCGTGAAAACCGGCCCAGACCCCCTGGTGAAACACCAGAACCGAGACGGCGCCGGCCAGAAACCCGGCCACCGCCCGCCGCACCACGCCGTTGCCTGCGTCGTCCATCGCCCGTGCCTCCCATTGTCCGTGCCGGTGAGTGCAGTGGGACATGGCCCCGCGCCGGCGCAAGGGAAGGGCCGGCGCCGCCCCGCGCTATCCTGCCGCCAGCGGCTTCGCCCGGCCGGGGTCCTGCTCGGCTTGCCGGTGGGCGCGCGGGTGGCTGCCCGGGTGGCCGCCCTGGCGGACCAGCAGGAACCCCACCACCGACAGGTTCGCCAGGTTGAACAGAACCCCGACGCCGAAGGCCGGCGCGTAGTAGCCGAAATGGTCATACAGCGCGCCGGCGAACCAGCTGCCGAAGGCCATGCCGCCCATCGAGGTGAACAGCACCAGCGGCACCCGCCAGGACGCCTCGGCGGACGGAAACAGCTCGCGGATCGCCAGCACGTAGCCCGGGATGATGCCCGAGAAGCCGAGTCCGAACGCGGCGGAGACGGCGAACAGCCCGGCCTCGTTCTGGGTCAGCAGGAAGGCGACGATCGCCGCGGCCTGCAGCGCCGAGCCCGTGAACACGGTCCGGAGCCCGCCATAGCGGTCGGCGAACAGCCCCCAGAGCTGGCGGCTGATGAACGCGCAGCCCAGCAGCACCGAGAGCATCGCCGCGCCCTGCCCCGCGCCGATCCCGACGCTGCCGCAATAGGCCACCAGATGCGCGGCCGGAATGGACATCGGCACGCAGCAACAGAACCCGGCGAGACAGATCATCGCCTGCGCCCAGCCCGCCGGCATGCCGAGCACGGGCGTCGGCCGGCGAACCGGCGCGCCCGCCTTCGCGCGAGGCCGGGCGAGGGCGACCGGCTGGGGCGGCGGCCGCAGGAACAACAGGGCCAACGGCAGGATCACGGCCAGAACCACGACCCCGTAGCCGAGCGTCGTCGCCTGCCAGCCCAGCCGCGCGATCGCACGTTCGAACAGCCAGGGCCACACCACGCCGGCGACGTATTGCCCGGACGAAATCAACGCGATCGCGGTGCCGCGACGGCGATCAAACCAGCGGCTGACATAGATGACGAGCGGCGGATAGATCGCGCCGTTGCCGAACAATCCCATCAGGACGCCGTGCCCGACATAGATCGCCCAGATCCGCCCGGTGGCGGACAGCGCGAGGCCGGCCGCCATCATCACCGCGCCGAAACAGGCGGTGGCGCGCATGCCGATCCGGTCTGCCACCCGCCCCATCACCACGCCGCCGAGCCCGGTGCCGATCCAGACCAGTGCACCGGCCAGGGCAAGCACCGAACGGTCGGTGTGCAGCGCAGCCTGGATCGGGACCAGCCCGACCACCACCAGCAGCGGCCCGCCATAGGACATCGACAGGATGGCCAGGCTCACGGCGGCGGCGCGCCAGGACCCGCTGCCTTCGAAGGACGCCGGCCCCGCCGCATGCCCGATCGGCGGGCCGTCGGCAGGGGCGCTCCCCGCCGTTGCGATCGCCGGGCCCGGGGCACACGCGCCGGCGCCGGCGCGGGATCGGGCCGGGCCATGCTCGTTCCCTCGGCCCGGCGGTGGGGCGACGACATCATCCGGCATGGGCGTTTCCTCGCGCGATCCGCGCGGGCTGGTTCCTCCCGCGATCCGCGCGGGCTGATGATGGCCTGCCCGGATCGCGCGTGTCACCCCGTCCGGAACGCGGTTCAGTGTCCCGCGGTCATCGCGCGGCACGACCCGTCCGGCATGTCCCCGATCGCGAACAGCGGGAACAGCACGTTGTTTTCCAGATGGATATGCGTGGTCAGGTCGTCCTGGAACCGCGCCAGGTTGGCATAAAGGGCACGGAACGTGCCGCAGGCACCCTCCGGCAGGGTCAGCTCGCCGGTCAGGACGGCGATCTGGCGCAGCTCCGCGCCGTGCTCGTCATGCTCGAAGCGCATCCGGGCGATCGGCGCGGCCGCCATGCTGGCCATCGGCGAGTCCGGCCCGGCTCTGAGCAGCGGGAACAGGATCGCCTCTTCTTTCGCCATGTGCGACTCCAGTTCCGCTTGCATCCGCTCCAGCACCGCCGCGAGGCCTTCCGGCGTACCCGGCTTGCCGCGATGCACCGCCTCCACCCGGCGCGCGAGCTTGACCAGTTCCGGCAGATCGCGCCGGTGCACGGCATGGTAGCGGGCCAGGATCAGGTCGATCAGCCCCTCCGCCGTCGACGGCGTGGCATCGGGCAGAGCGGGATCGAGCGCCGCCAGTTCGGCGGCGATCGCGGCGGGGTCGAGCCCGCGTCCGGCCGCCGCTTCCGCCAGGGTTGCGGCGCCGCCGCAGCAGAAATCCAGCTTGTGGCGGCGGAACACCGCGGTGGCGCCAGGCAGGGCAGCGGCAAGCTCGCCCACCGGTCGCGCCACCAGGGAGCAGCCGGCCAGCAGCCGATCACGGACCGGCTGCGCGGCCGGCGGCGCTTTGTCCTGGGCCGGTACTTCGTTCAAGATCGCAGCTTCGCTCATCACTATGGCCTCCTGGCCCGATATCGCGTAAGTGGTATTTAGACTTCCCATTTCTAGTCGATATAATGGGTATATGCAATACCTATTCGGAGTCACACCCATGCGGCTGACCAGCTTCACCGATTTCGGGCTACGCGTGCTGATGCGCCTGGCCGGCCGGCCGGGCGAGGTGATGAACACCGACCAGGTGGCGCGGGAATTCGACATTTCCCGCCATCATTTGCAGAAGGTCGTGCAGGAGCTTGCGGCAGCCGGGTTCCTGCGCACCCGCCGCGGCGCCGGCGGCGGGCTGACCCTGGCGCGCCCGGCCAGCGAGATCCGGCTGGGCGAGGTCGTGCGGGCACTGGAACACGACCAGGCCCTGGTGGAGTGTTATCGCAGCGATGGCGGCGCCTGCCGGCTCACGCCCTATTGTCGCCTGCGGGGAGAGCTGGATCGCGCCGCGGCGGCCTTCCTCGCCTGCCTGGACGAGACGACGCTCGACGCCTGCGCCTACGGCGGCGAACTGGCGGCCCCGGGTGAGATCGCCGCCCCGCGCAGAATGACGGATCGCGTGAGCTGAAGGCGCCAGGAGGCTGCCGCACAGGATACGGCGCCAAACGGGCGGCCGGGAGCGACGCGCGCCCTACGTGCCCACCTTTCGGCGAGCGGCGCGACTGCGCTGCCGTCTCTCGCTGTTGTGCTGACGTGTTCGCCGGACCACAGGCGTGGCCGGCATCGGGGAAACGGCGTCACCCCGCCCCCAACAGGCCGCTGCCGGGCGATGCCCCGGCGCGGCCGATTCCCCGTAGCTTAGAAACCTTCGCGTTCCAGCCGCTTGCGTTCCATCTTGCGGGCGCGGCGGACGGCTTCCGCAGCTTCGCGGGCCCGGCGCTCGGATGGTTTTTCGTAGTGGCGACGCAGCTTCATCTCGCGGAAAATTCCCTCCCGCTGCATCTTCTTCTTGAGCGCCTTGAGCGCCTGATCGACATTGTTGTCACGTACGAGAACTTGCACTTGGCCGCCTGCTCCTTTCGCTCGGTCGTCCCCGCCGATCGGGGACGCACCAAAACCTCCGCTGCCGGGTCCCCGGCGCGGGGATCAGGCCTATATCACGGTCGATCGGTTCCGCCAATTCCATTCCCTTCCCCCGCGCACGAGGTCGCATGGCCATTCTGAAAATCGCCCGCATGGGCCACCCGGTGCTGCTGCAGCGCTGCGCCCCGGTCTCCGATCCCGGCGCGCCGGAAATCCGGCGGCTGGCCGCCGACATGATCGAGACGATGGAGGACGCGCCCGGGGTCGGGCTCGCGGCCCCGCAGGTCCATGTGCCGCTGCGCCTGTTCGTCTTCCGCGTGCCCGGCGAGCGACGCGGGGCCGAGCCCGAGGATCTGCCGCTCGGGAATACCGTTCTCGTCAACCCGGAGATCGAACTGCTGAGCGAGGACCGGGTGCTGCGCTGGGAGGGCTGCCTGTCGATTCCCGGCTTGCGCGCGGCGGTGCCGCGGGCGCCGCGAATCCGCTATCGTGGCGTCGATCTGGACGGCCAGCCGGTGGAACGGGTGGTGAGCGGGTTCCACGCCGGGGTGGTCCAGCATGAGTACGACCATCTGGACGGGATCCTCTACCCCATGCGCCTGACCGATTTCCGCCTGTTCGGCTTCAACGAGGAACTTGCCCGCGCCGAGGCCGCGGCGCGGGGCCAGTCGTGATCGCCGCCCCCGAACGCAGCGCGGAGCGGGACGCGGCCATCGACGCCGTCCTGCCCCACGTCGCGTTCGACGGCTGGACGCGGAGCGCGCTGCGCCGCGGCCTGACCGATGCCGGCGCCGATCCGCGCGACGCCGCGCTGCTGTTCCCGGGCGGCGCGGCCGACATGATCGCGGCATTCTGCGACCTGGCGGACCGGCGGATGGCGGCCGGAATGACCGCGCCGGGTTACGCCGACCTGCGCGTCTCCGCGCGGGTGCGCGCGGCGATCGCGCTGCGGCTGGCGCAGAACCGGGCCCATCGGGAAGCCGTTCGCCGGGCGCTCGCCGTGCTGGCGCTGCCGGGCAACGCGGCCACGGCGGCGGCCTGCACCGGCCGCACGGTCGAGGCCATCTGGCGGGCGGCCGGCGACCGGTCGGCGGATTTCTCCTGGTACACGAAGCGGGCGATCCTTGCCGCGATCTACACCGCGACCGTCCTGTTCTGGCTGAGCGACGCCGGGGAGGACGACGCCGCCACCCTGGCCTTCCTCGATCGGCGGCTGGCCGGCGTGAAACGCATCGGCGGGCTGCGCCGGCGGGCGGAAGACGGGCTGCGCCGGCTGACGCCGCAGGCGGTGCGGGACCGGCTCGGCCCACCGGCGGTGCCGGCACGCCAGCGGTAACGGAGCGCGACCGCCGCAGCACGCGGCCGCGTTCGGACCGCCGGGCGCCACGGGTGCTGTGCATCGCGCGCGACGACGCCAGGCGGACCGCCCCCGCGCAACCACCCCGGCGCAACCGCCATGGGGTGCCGCCCGTCCTGGACCGCGGGCCGGTGGAACCGGACGTTGCGGGACCCGGGCCGCTGCGAGTCGGAGGGCGTGACAAGCGGCGGCGGGTCCGGCCGCGCGAGACCCGGTTGGACCACGAGACCCGGTTGGACCAGTAGCGCCAGGGCTTCGGCACGCCGCCGGCGCGGCCCG
>JAGWSV010000078.1 GCA_028869315.1 Rhodospirillales bacterium | reverse complement strand
GTCCGGCACGTCGATCGATTTTGACGGCCACATCTCGCGCCAGGGGGACAAGGAGATGCGCACATTGCTCTATGAGGCGGCGAGCTGTCTGCTGACCCGCAGCAAGGTGTGGACCAGCCTCAAGGTGTGGGGAATGAAGCTGGCCCGGCATCGCGGCCACAAGCGGGCGGTCACCGCGGTGGCGCGCAAACTCGCCGTCATCATGCACGCGATGTGGCGTGACGGCACCGACTTCCGCTTCGCGGCTGCGCCGACCGTGCAGCCGGAGGCGCCGGCGACTGCGCTGGCGCCGGCATGACGAGAGCACGCTGAGAGCAACGGGACAACACGAGATCCGCCTGCGGGCGGAGCTGCGACTGGTGGGTCTGATGAGGGTGGAGAGCGCGATATCTTGCCTGCTGTCAAGCGGTCCAACGACCGCCGGAACGCGCGGGAGTGAATGCGCCACGCCACCTTCCCGACGCCGACATGTGCCCCTGCGGCCATCGCAACCGCTGCGGGATCAGAGCACGCACGAGTGCATGGACCACCAGGCGCAGACGATCGCAGGAAAGCGTGGCGGAACGCCGTCTGTCGTAGTAGAAAGAGCAATGGAGGAGGTATGATACTATGGTACGAAAGAAGAACCTGAGTGGCCCGATTACGAGGGCAAGATAAAGCCGGCCGGCACCATTGGTCCCGACCGGCGGCGATTTCCCTGTCTGCACATTGGGTTATCGACCGCGCCCACCGTGCCGCCGAATTTCGGCATGGCACGGTGGAACTTCTGCTGATCGGCCTCTCACCTCGCCTTTCCGCAGTGCCACCACGGCTTCTCGGCCGAATCAGCGCCGACGGCCACCAGGGTTCGGCGTCCGAAGACGGGCCGACACGGCCGGCATCAGCCGTACGCGCCTCATCGCAAACGGCCGGACCGGGACCACGCCGCCAAGGGCGGCTTCGCCGTCGCCGGAGGCGATGCGCCGCGAGCGGCGCACCCTTGACCGCGCGACCCCGGCCCGGCAGCCGCTTGAGGTGCGTAAGGCTGATCAGGAGCAGGGGGCTCCCACCTTCGCCCCCCTGGCATTGAGATCGCGTCCATGCTATTTATGGCATGGCGAGGTGACATGGTGGCCGAGGATGAACCGCAGCCCAAGCCGGTGCGCTGGATCGGGTCGAGCCGCGACGACATGCGTGCGTTCCCGGAACCCGTGCGCCTCCGGGTCGGCGGCGCCCTGTGGGAGGCGCAACTCGGCCGCAAGGCACCGTGGGCCAAGCCGCTCCGGGGCTTCGGCGGCGCAGGCGTGCTGGAGGTGGTGGATGACCACGACGGCGACACCTACCGCGCCGTCTATACGGTGCGCTTCGCGGGCGCGGTCTATGTCCTCCACGTTTTCGAGAAGAAATCCAAAAGCGGCATCGCCACGCCGCGCCACGAGATCGCGCTGATCGAGCAGCGGCTCAAGCGGGCGAGAGAGGATCACGAGCAATGGCTGGCCAGCACGAAGACGACATCGCGGTGACCCCGGGCTCCGGCAACGTGTTCGCCGATCTCGGCGTCGCCGAGCCCGAGGAGGAACTGGCCAAGGCGCAGCTTGCCGTCCACATCCGCGACGCGATCAAGCGCCGGCGGCTCACCCAGGCCGAGGCCGCCCGGCTGGTCGGGCTCGACCAGCCGAAAATCTCCGCGCTGATGAACGGCAGGCTGACCGGCTTCTCCAGTGACCGGCTGCTCCGCTGCCTGACCGCGCTCGGCCGGGATGTGGACATCGTGGTCCGCTCCGGGGCGAAGGGCCATGCGCGGGGGCATCTCCGGGTCATCAAGACGGCTGCGTGATGCGGCCCGTCTTCGACGTCGTGGTGATCCGTTCCTTCGGCCGCTTCTCCCGCGACGATTCCGGTCTGGACTAATGACCCCGCAAGACCGTTGCGACCGTCTGCGCGCACTTGCCCGGCGCGTCGAGGTCGCGGATCGCGCGGTGCGGATCACGGTGGCAAAGGGCGAATTGCTGCGGGCGCTTGCCGGATCAGCCGGCATAAAATCGGCACCCGCCGGCGAGGCCGGCCCTGTTCCGAACTGGCGGAGGGAGGGGGATTCGAACCCCCGGTACAGGTTTACCCTGCACAACGGTTTAGCAAACCGCCGCCTTCAGCCGCTCGGCCATCCCTCCAGCCTGAACAGGCGCGCATGGCGCGCGCACCAGCACGATCTACCCGCGGCGCATGATGGCGTCAAACCAAACCGTGTCAGCTCAGGGCCACGGCGAAGCCGCGCTCTGTCCCCGGCCGAGCCATCATCGTCCCGTACCACCGCTGCACGTGCGGGAAATCCGCCAGATCGACCTGGTGCCGCTCGTGCCGCCAGGCCCAGCCCAGGATGGCGAAATCCGCGATCGACACCTCACCCGCGACATACGGCACCAAGCCGAGCCGCTTGTCCAACACGCCGTAAAGCCGGCGGGTTTCCTTCATGTAGCGCTCCAGCCCGTAGCGACGGTCGGCCTCGTTCTCGACTTGCAGGAAATGGTGAACCTGGCCGGGCATCGGACCGAAACCGCCCATCTGCCACATCAGCCATTCCATCACCCGCGCCTGGCCGCGCAGGTCGGTGGGAAAGAACTGGCCGGTCTTCATGGCGAGGTAGTACAGAATGGCGCCCGATTCGAACACGCTGATCGGCGCCCCACCCGGCCCGTCGGGATCGACGATCGCCGGAATCTTGTTGTTCGGGCTGATCTTCAGGAACTCCGGGGCAAATTGCTCGTCCTTGGAGATGTTCACCGGATGGACCGTGTAGGCGAGGCCCATCTCCTCCAGAGCGACACTTATTTTGCGTCCGTTCGGCGTATTCCACGTCCAGAATTCGATCGCCATGCCGCGTCCTCCCTGACTTCGGGGCAGTCTGCGCGGTTGTCGGTCGCGGCTCAAGCCTGGAGTACGGGTTTCCGGCGCCACCGACTGCCGAGGCGGGATCGGTCGCCGGCCGGCGCGGCGGGCCGGGTCAGGCCGCCACCGCGGACGGAGGCTGTTCCAGGTGGCACGCCGCCTGGTGCCCGGCACCCGCCGGGCGAAGCGCCGGCTCCTCGGTCCGGCAGCGGTCGAAGACGAACGGGCAGCGGGTGTGGAAGCGGCAGCCGCTGGGGGGGTGGATCGGGCTCGGCACGTCGCCCGTCAGGATCATCCGCTGGCGTTTCGCCGTTGGATCGGGCACCGGAACGGCCGACAGCAGCGCCTGGGTATAGGGGTGCCGCGGGGCGGCGAACAGGCTGCGCCGATCGGCGATCTCCACCAGCTTGCCGAGATACATCACCGCCACGCGATGCGTGAGGTGTTCGACGATCGCGAGGTCGTGGCTGATGAACAGCAGCGCCAAGCCCAGCTCGTCCTGCAGCTCCGCCAGCAGGTTGACGATCTGCGCCTTGACCGAAACGTCGAGGGCCGAGACCGCCTCGTCGCACACGATCAGCTCCGGCTCCGGCGCCAGCGCCCGGGCGATGCCGATGCGCTGGCGCTGCCCGCCGGAGAATTCATGCGGAAACCGATCAAGCGCATCGCGCGGCAGCCGCACCTTGTCGAGCAGCGAGATCAACCGCTGCTCCAGCGCCGCGCCGCGCGCAAGGTCGAAATTGCGGATCGGCTCGGCGAGGATCTCGCGCACTTTCATGCGCGGGCTCAGGCTGCTGAACGGGTCCTGGAACACGACCTGCATCCGCTGGCGCAAGCGGCGGAGCTGGGCGGCGGGGAGGTTGTCGATGCGTTCGCCGTCCAGCCGCACCTCGCCCGACGTGGGTGCGAAAAGCCGCAGCACCGCGCGGCCGACCGTGGACTTGCCGCAGCCGGATTCGCCGACCAGCGAGAGGGTCTCTCCACGGGCGATGTCGAAGCTCACGCCGTCGACCGCGTAGACGAATCCGGTGGTGCGTCCCAGCACGCCGCCTTGCACCGGGAAGTGCTTGCGAAGGTCGGTGACTTCCAGCAACGGGCTCATGCCGCAGCCTCCGCAGCGCTGGCGTGGTGGCAGGCGACAAGGTGGCCGGGAGCCTTGGTCTCGATCGGCGGGGCGACCCGGTGGCAAAGCTCGCTCACCCGTGGGCAGCGTCCGGCGAAGGCGCAGCCTTCGATCCGTTTGCGCAGGCTGGGCACCAGCCCGGGGATTTCCGACAGCCGGCTGCGAGCTTCGTGGCCGAGCGAGGACCTCAGCTTGGGCACCGCGCCCAGCAGCCCCAGGGTGTAGGGGTGCAGCGGCCGGGCGAACAATTCGCCCACCGAGGCCTCCTCCACCTTGCGTCCGGCGTACATCACCACCACCCGCTCGGCAGTTTCCGCCACCACGCCCAGATCATGCGTAATCAGCACGATCGCCGAGCCGACCCGCTGCTTCAGCCCACGCATGAGATCGAGGATCTGCGCCTGGATCGTTACGTCGAGCGCGGTGGTCGGCTCGTCGGCGATGAGCAGCTTCGGATTGCACGCCAGCGCCATCGCGATCATGACGCGCTGGCGCATGCCGCCGGAAAGCTGGTGCGGGTACTCGCGCACCCGCCGCTCCGGCGCCGGGATGCCGACCAGGGTGAGGCTTTCGATCGCGCGGGCCTCGGCGGCGCGGGCGCCGAGCCCCTGGTGCAGGCGCAGGCTCTCGCCGATCTGCCGGCCGATGGTCAGCACCGGATTGAGGCTGGTCATCGGCTCCTGGAAGATCATCGCGATCTCGTTGCCGCGGATCTGCCGCATCTCCGGTTCCGACAGGTCGAGCAGTTCGCGCCCGTTGAAGCGGATGGAACCGGCGATCTTGCCGGGCGGCTCCGCGATCAGCCGCAGGATCGACATCGACGTGACCGATTTCCCGCAGCCGGATTCGCCGACGATCGCCAGGGTTTCCCCGGCGTCGACCGAGAACGACAGCCCCTCCACCGCGCGCACCACGCCGTCGGGCGTGGCGAAATGCGTCTGCAGGGACGAAACCTCGAGGAGCGCGCTCACAGCCGCTTCGCCAGCCGCGGGTCGAGCGCGTCGCGCAGCCCATCCCCCAGCAGGTTGACGGCAAGCACGGTGACCGAGAGGAACACGGCGGGGAAGAACACGATATAGGGCTTGATCTCCCACAAGGCCCGGCCCTCGGCCATGATGTTGCCCCAGCTTGGCACGATCGGCGGCGTGCCGGCGCCGATGAAGGAGAGGATCGCTTCGACGATCATCGCCGAGGCGCAGGTGAAGGTCGCCTGCACCAGGAGCGCGGCCATGGTGTTCGGCAGGATGTGCCGCCACACGATCCTCGGCATTCGGGTGCCGGAGGCGATGGCGGCCTCGACGAACGGTTGCTCACGCAGCGACAACACGATGCCACGCACCAGGCGCGAGATGCGCGGAAACTCCGAGACGGAGATGGCGAAAATGACGTTCTTCACCGACGCTTGCGTAAGCGCCATCAGCGCGATCGCGAGCAGGATCGGCGGGATCGACATCAACCCGTCCATGATCCGCATCAGCACGGCATCGAGCAGGCGGGAAAACCCCGATGCCACACCGATGACGGTGCCGGCCGCCGAGGCGCAGATCGCGACCGAGAACCCCACCAGCAGCGAGATCCGCGCGCCGTAGATGGTGCGCGAATAGACGTCCCGTCCCAGCATGTCGGTGCCGAACCAGTGCAGACCGGACGGATCGGCAAGACGATGGATCGGGTCGATCGCGATCGGGTTCACGGTACCGAGCCAGGGCGCGAAGATCGCGATGAGGATCATCAGTGCCACCAGCACCCCGCCCAGTGCGGCAGTGGGATGACGACGGAGGAAGGTGCGCACCCGGCCGCGCCGCACCACCGGCGGCAGAACGTCGGCGAGCGGGACCGCGGCGGCCTCGACGGTGGTGGTGCTCAATAGCGGATCCTCGGGTCGAACAGGGTGTAGAGTAGGTCGACGATCAGGTTCACCACGACATAGGTGAAGGAGAACAGCAGCACGACACCCTGGATAACGGGATAGTCACGTTGCAGGATCGCGTCGGTCGTCAATCGGCCGAGACCGGGAATGGCGAACACGCTTTCGGTCACCACGGCGCCGCCGATCAGCAGCGCTATCCCCGATCCGACCACGGTTGTGATTGGCACCGCGGCGTTCTTCAACGCATGCACGAACAGGATGCTGCGCTGGCCTACTCCCTTGGCCCGCGCGGTACGGACATAGTCCTGGCCGAGCACTTCCAGCATGGTCGCGCGGGTGATGCGTGCGATCAGCGCGATGTAGATCAGCCCCAGCGCGACCGAGGGCAGGATCAAGGTCCGCAGGAACGGCACGAATCCGTCGCGCAGCGAATGAAACCCCTGCACCGGCAGCCAGCCGAGCTTGAGCGCGAACACCCAGGCCAGCAGGTAGCCGACGACGAAGACGGGGGTGGAAAAGCCGAACACCGCGATCGCCATCACGCCGCGGTCGATCCAGGATCCCTGCTTCGACGCCGCCACGACGCCGAGCGGGATCGCCACCACGACGGCGATCAGGGTGCTCATCACCATCAGCGACAAGGTGGGCTCCAGCCGCTGGGAGATCATGGTGGTGACCGGCAGACCGGTGAAGATCGACTTGCCGAGATCGCCGTGCGCAATCTGCCACAGCCAGGTGCCGAAGCGGACCAGGAACGATTTGTCGAGGCCGAGCGAGGCGCGGATCGCGGCGATCTGCGCCGGGGTCGCCTGGTCGCCGGCAATCACGGCGGCCGGATCGCCGGGAGCCAGATAGAGCAGGCCGAACACCACGAAGGCGACGGTCAGCATGACCGGAATGGTCGCGAGAATGCGCCGGGCGGTATAGGCGAGCATCGGCTCAACGGCCCGTTGGCACGACGGCCGGTCGACGCCGGTCGCATCGGCATCGGCCGCGGAGGTGGGCGAGCGGCAGCACGCGCGCCGCCCCGAAGCCCGCAACGCGGGCGCTGGTGTGGGTCATCGGCCAATCCGTCCCTGTGTCCATGCGTGATCTTTTTGGCCCCGCCGGTGTCTGCACCGGCGGTTCCACCCTGCCTCTGTCATGGCCGGCGCGCCTGCCTGGCTCGCGAACGACGGGACGAGCCTGCGTAGCGGGCTCCCGCGCGGTCACGGTCTGGCAGCCAGCGCCTGGCGCTGTTTCACGGCCGGGTGAGGCGGTTTCCTGCGCCAATCCGTTCAGGCTCCCTGGGCCGGCGCTCGCCCGGGACGGTCCGGTCATATTACCCGCCGGGGCGGGGACTGCAATCGTGTTGTGCCGAACAGAGAGGGAAAGCCCGCCTGCGCCGGCCCGGCGGTCGCCGCTTCAGCCGAGCCCGTAGCGCAGCGCGAGCCAGAGCTTGTGCCAGGTCGGCACGTGCACGGGCTCGGTCGGCCGGTCCCAGCCGCGGCGTTCCAACGCCGCCAGGATCGCGCCGTAGGTGGCGCCCATCAGGCGCGCCGGCTTCATCGCCCGGCGGTCGCACTGCCCCATCGCCGCGGCGGACGCGGCGAACTCCGCATGCGCCCAGGCGGCCATCCGTTCACAGACGCGTGCAAGTCCCGGGGCCGACAGCGCCGCGGCGGGGTCGGGCGGGACCCCGGCCTCGTCCAGCCACTCGCGCGGCAAATAGAGGCGGCCGAGCGCCGCGTCCTCGGCCACGTCGCGCAGAATGTTGGTCAGCTGCAACGCCCGCCCGAGCGCATGCGCCACCTGGTCGGCCTCCGGCGAGCCATCGCCGAACGCGCGGACGGAGAGACGCCCGACCGCGGCGGCAACCCGGTCGCAGTAGAGATCGAGGGTGGCGAGGTCGGGCGCCACGATCGGCGCGCCGGCGTCCATCTGCATGCCCTCGATCACCGCCAGGAAGTCCTCCTGGCGGAGCGCGAAGCGGGACGTGGCGGCGGCGAGCACCCGGGTCACCGGGCCATCGGTCTCGTTGCGTGCGAGCCCGGCGATGCGGGTCCGCCAGGCATCGAGTTGCGGCAGCTTGTCGCCGAGCGCGCCAGGCTCGTCCACGATGTCGTCGACCTCGCGGCAGAACGCGTAGATCGCGTACATCGCCGCCCGCCGATCCGGCGGCAGCAGCTTCATACCGCGATAGAACGACGTGCCGGCGCGACGTACGATCGCCTCCACCGCCGCGAGATCGGCAGGCTCGGCGTCCAGCGCGCCGCTCACGGCAGGAACCTGAGCGCAGCGAGAAGCGCGCCGGCGACATCCGTGCGATGCAGTTTCACCCGTCCGGCCAAGGGGTCCTCCCGGTTCAGCCGGCGGGTGAGCCGCCGGGCGAGGCCGACGATCACGCCGGTCTCCAGACGCAGCCGCCGATCGCGCACCTGCCGCGGCAGGTCGGCGGCTGCGGCGTTCAGGCGTCCGGTCCGCTCCAGCAATGTCGTGAACACCGCGCGGAGCGCAGGGGTTTCGGCCGAGCCGTGGACGTCCTCGATGCTGGCGCCGTGGCGGTCCAGCAGGTCCTGCGGCAGGTAGCACCGATCCAGCGCCGCAAGATCCTTGGCGACGTCCTGCAGGTGGTTCAGCACCTGCAACGCGGCACAGAGCGCGTCGGACGGTGCCCAGGTGGCGCGATCCTCGCCATGCAGGTCGAGCACGTGCCGTCCGACCGGCATCGCCGAATAGCGGCAGTAGTCATACAGCTCGTCCCAGCTGGCATAGCGCCGCTTGACGGCATCGCGGCGGAAGGCGATCAAAAGCTCCGTCGCGTGGACCGGAGACGTTGCGGTTTCGGCCAGGCTCGCCTGCAGCCGCGCCGCGCTGGGGGCGCCAGTATCGGCGCGGCCGAGCAGCACGTCCTCCATGCGGTCGAGCCGGGCGAGCTTGTCCTCCGGCGCCAGCACGGGGCTGTCGGCGATGTCGTCGGCGTTGCGGGCGAAGGCATAGAAGGCGTGCACGTGCTCACGCAGGTCCCGGCGGATCAACGCCGACCCGACGGGGAAGTTTTCGTCCGCGCGATCCTTGCCGGACCAGGCTTCGACGGACGGCCCCGCCATCGGCTCGGACACCACGCTCATGCGCCGCTGCCGCGATAGGCGCGGCCCTTCCAGGCGACACCGCGGCCGGAATAATGGTTCCATGCCGAGCCCAGCGTGGCGGCGAGATAGAAGGCCGCGACCAGCGGCAGCAGCGGCGCCCAGACGCCTGACAGGCCGAACCGGCGCAGGCTGGGCAGGTAGGACCAGGCCATGGCGGCCCAGGCGAGCAACCCCACCACGCGCGCGCCCCCCTCGCCGGCCAGGGTGGCGAGGGGCGGCACCAGCCAGACAACTCCCATCGCGGCCACCGTGCCGGCCAGCAGCAGCGGCGAAAAGCCGAGCTGCACATAAGCGGTGCGCGCGATCATCTGCCAGATGTCGGCAAATCCCGGATAGCGCCGTTCCGAGCGCGCCAGGGCGGAATGGCCGAGCCAGATCCGCCCGCCGCGCTTCACCGCGCGCGCCAGCGCCACGTCGTCGATCAGCGCGGCGCGCACCGCGCCGATGCCGCCGATCCGCCGCAGCGCCCGCCGGCGCAGCAAGATCGTACCGCCCGCCGCCGCCGCCGTCGCGCGCAGCGGATCGTTAACCCATACAAACGGGTACAGCAGCTGGAAGAAGAACACGAACGCCGGTACCAGCGCCCGTTCTGCCGGGCTGTCGCAGGCGAGCGCCACCATCTCGGAAACCAGATCGAGGCCGTCCCGTTCGGCCTTCGCGACCAACGCCGTCAGGTGCCGCCGGTCGTGGACAATGTCGGCGTCGGTCAGCAGGATCAATTCGGCGTCCGCCGCCGTATCGATTCCCTGTGCCACCGCCCAGAGCTTTCCGCTCCAGCCCGCCGGGCGAGGGGCGCCGGTGAGCACCTGCAGCCTTGGGTCGGCGATGCCCCGTGCGATCGCGCCGGTGCCGTCGCGGCTGCCGTCATCGACCAGCACCACCCGGAGCGGCCCTGAATAGTCCTGCGTCAGCAACGACCCGAGGCATGCCGCGACATGCGTCGCCTCGTCGCGCGCCGGCACCACCACGACGACAGGAGGAGCGTCGGCGAGCGTCCCCGCCGGCGCCGGATCGAGCACCGGCCCAGCCTGCCAGAACCGCCCGTGCCCGACCAGCAGCCAGACCCACGCGAGCAGCGCGAGGACGGCGAGGCCGCTCATGCCGCCCGCCGCGGCGCGGGTCCGGCCAGCCGTCCCGTGGCGCGGAACCAGGCGAGCGCGTCGGCGATCGCGGCGCGCACCGGACGCGGGGCGTAGCCCAGTTCGGCCTCGGCCTTGGCCGATGAGTAGAACATCTTCTTGCGCGCCATGCGCAGATAGTCCCGCGTCACCCGCGGCTCGATCCCGAACAGCCGGGCGCCGACCTCCATCGCCAGCGCGGCCGGCCAGACCGCGCCGATCGGCAGGCGGATGCGCGGGGGCGCGCGGCCGGCGGCCTCGGCCACCAGCGCGAGCAGGGCCTGCAGGCTCAGATTCTCGCCGCCCAGAATATAGGATTCGCCGACGCGGCCACGTTCCAGCGCCAGCAGATGACCCTCGGCGACGTCGTCGACATGGACCACGTTGAGGCCGGTATCGACATAGGCCGGCGTGCGACCCGCGGCGGCGTCCAGGATCATCCGACCGGTCGGCGTGGGCTTGATGTCGCGCGGACCGACCGGGGCCGCGGGGTTGACGATCACCACCGGGACGCCTTCGCGGGCAAGCCCGCGTGCGGCCCGTTCGGCCTGGTATTTCGACTGCTTGTAGGTACTCACGATCGTGTCTGGATCGATTGGCGTCGCCTCGTCGGCGGGCGTGCCGTCCCCGGTGAGACCGAGCGCGGCCACCGAGCTGCAGTACACGATCCGTTCCGCCCCGGACGCCGCAGCGGCGCGCAGCATCGCCACCGTGCCGTCGATGTTGGCGCGCAGCATCGCCGCCGGGTCGGGCACCCAGATGCGGTAGTCGGCGGCCACGTGCACGACGTAGCGGCAGCCGGCCGCCGCGCGGGTCAGCGAGGCGGGTTCGGTGAGATCACCCAGCACCGGCTCGGCGTCCAGCCCGGCGATGTTGGCCCGGTCGCTGCTTGGCCGCACCAGCACGCGCAACCTGTGCCCGCGCGCGATGAGGGCGCGCGCCACCGCCGACCCGACAAAGCCGGTGGCGCCGGTCAGAAGGGTGGGTGCTGCTGTCGCCACGATGGCGGACCTCGATGAAGCGAAGAGGGTGGGACCCGGGGGATGGCCAAAACCGGGATGGACAAAACGGGGATGAACGCACGCGAGCGGACGAGGCGCCGCAACCGGAAACCGCACAGGATGCGGGCCCCGCGCAGCCGCCGGGCCGGTTCTATAGCCCGGAGGGCCCGTCTGGTGTAGAGCCGCGCCGGTCGGGCCGGCGTTACGGGGCGACCCGATGCTGCGATGGCGCCGGTCAGGCCGGGCCGGCGCAGCCGGGCAGTGCAACTGGGTTCAGATGGAACGGTTCGCGGTTTGAAGAAGCTTCCCCTGGTCCTGGCGCTGCTCGGCCTGCTGCTTGGCACCGCGCTGATCGGCTGGACCGGCGCCGGCGCGGTGATCCGCGGGGTGCTGTCCGTCGGCTGGCGCGGCTTCGGACTCTATTATGGCTGGCAATGCCTGATGTTCCTCCCGCTCGGGCTGGCCTGGGACACTCTCGCGCGGGGCCGCGGCATGCAGCGGCTGAGGGTGTTCGTCGGCGGGAGGATGGTGCGGGATGCCGCCAGCAACGCGCTACCGTTCTCCCAGCTCGGGGGGTTCTTCGCCGGCGCGCGGGCGGTGATGCTGGGCGGCGTCGGCTGGCCGCTTGCGGCCGCCTCCACGGTGCTCGACGTGACGGCGGAGTTCCTGGCCGAGGTGGCTTTCGCCGCGATCGGCCTCGGCATCGTCGTGCTGCACGACCCGCAGTCCGAGCTGCGGATCCCGATCGAGCTCGGGCTGGGCGCCGCGGTCGCCGCTGCGGCGGTCTTCATCTGGATGCAGCGCGGCGCCAATTCCTTGATGGCGCGGATCAGCGGTCGAATCGCCGGCGGGCGGTTCGGCGGCGCGCAAGAGCGGCTCGATATGCTGGGCCAGGAGCTGACGGCGCTGCATCGGAGCACCGGCCGGCTGGCGCTGAGCTTCATCCTGCATCTGGTCGGCTGGATGATGAGCGGCGTCGGCACCTTCATCGCCTATCGCGCGCTGGGTGCGCAGGTTCCGTTCAAGGTCGCGCTGGCGATCGAGGCGCTGTTGAGCGCGATCGCCGCGGCCACCTTCCTGGTGCCCGCCGGGATCGGCGTGCAGGAGGCCAGCTATGCCGGACTCGGGGCGATCTTCGGCCTTCCGGTCGACGTGTCCCTCTCGGTTTCGCTCCTGCGACGGGCGCGGGACCTGAGCATCGGCGTGCCCATCCTGCTGGTGTGGCAAAGTCTGGAATTGCGCCAGCTGCGGCACAACCGGGCAGCGGAGCTGCGGAGCGAGACAGTGCCAGCCCGGGAAGCCGACCCGGGGGCCCCGACCCGAGGGAGCTGACCCGAGGAAGTCGCCGGGGGATCGCCCAGGGAATCGCCCAGGGAATCGCCCAGGGGATCGCCCAGGGGATCGCAGGAGGATCGCCGGTCGGCGCGGGGTCAGGCCGACGGCATCGCCTGGGCCAGGCGCCCGCCCTGGCGTAGCGGCTCGATCCGCCGAGCGAGCCCGGTGGCATCGTCGGTTTCCACGAACACGCCGCACACGGTGGCGGGGCCTTCCGCCGGCGCCAGCCGCTCGCCCGGCAGTTTGCGCCAGAAGCGGATCGCCGCCCCCTCCTTCTGCATGCCGATCACGCTGTCATAGTCGCCCGACATGCCGGCGTCGGACTGGAAGGCGGTGCCCCCTGGCAGGATCTGATGGTCGGCCGACGGACAATGGGTGTGGGTGCCGACCACCAGCGAGACCTGCCCGTCGAACGAATGGGCATAGGCCATCTTCTCGCTGGTCGCTTCGGCGTGGAAGTCGGCGACGATCGCCGCCACCGTGCCGCCGAGGCGGTAGTTGGCCAGGAGTTCGGCGGTGGCACGGAACGGGCAGTCGAGCGGGTCCATGAACAACCGCCCCATCGCCTGCAGCACGAGCACCCGCCGTCCGTCGCGCAGCTCCGCGATCACCGAGCCGGCGCCGGGCGTGCCGGGCGGAAAGTTGAGCGGGCGCAACAGGCGCGGATGCTGGGCGAGGTAGGGGATGATCTCCCGGCGGTCCCAGGCGTGGTTGCCGAGGGTCAGCACGTCGGCGCCGGCGGCGAACAGCGCCTCGGCCATGTCGGGAGCGAGGCCGAAGCCGTGCGAGGCGTTTTCTGCGTTCACCACCACGAGATCGAGGCCGAGCGTCGTGCGTAAGGCGGGCAGGCGGGCGGCGACCGTGTCGCGGCCGGAGCGGCCGACGATGTCGCCGAGGAACAGGATGCGCATGGCGGCACCATAGAGGAGCGTGGCGGAAGGGGAAGTGGCCAGGGTATCAGTCGCGGTAGGGACGCGGCTCACGCCGCGCCCCCCGCACAGATCCGAGCGTGCGCTGCTAACGCACTCGGCTCTTGCCTTGGATGTTTGACGTCGAAGCGTTGATTGGGCCAGGGGTGGCGGATGACCGCGGGCGGTATCCAGGCGTCGATGATCCGGTTCATCCGCTCCCACGGCATATTCTGCCGCTGGCTGCGCCGCCGGAGCGACTTCAGCCACATGTGGATCACATGATACCGGAACGCTGAGATACTGCGCGCATTCGTCGGCACGGCGTGGTAGGCGAAGTAGCCTGCCACGACGCTTTTCAGCCATTCTCCCTGTTCGGCGATGCGCTGGTGCAGACGGCGGCGCATCTCCTCCTTGATCTCCGCGAGCTTGGCCCGCATCCGTTTGCGCATGGTCTGCCGCTTGAGCAGGAACTTGCCGCCCTGGCTCTTCGCGCAGATGTGCGTGAAGCCAAGGAAGTCGAAAGTCCCCAACCCTTCTGGTGCGGCGTCCGGCCGATCGGCTTTCGCGTGTCGTCCGAACGGGATCAGGCGGGTTTTCTCGGGGTGCAGTTCCAGCTCAAACTTTGCCAGCCTCGCCCGTAGATCGTCGAGGAAGCGGCGGGCGTCGTCTTCATGCTGGAAGCCGACAACCGTGTCGTCCGCGTAGCGGATCACGATCATGTCCCCACGGGCATGGCGGCTTCGCCACTGTTGCACCCATAGGTCATAGACGTAATGCAGGAAGACATTCGCCAGCAGTGGTGAGATGACCGCCCCTTGCGGTGTGCCGATCCTGCCCTCGGTCCATGTGCCGTCCTCCAGGACGCCAGCCTTCAGCCACTTGCCGATGAGACGCAGGACGCGCTGGTCACCAATCCGGTGTTCCAGGAAACGCATCAGCCACCGATGGCTGATCGTGTCGAAGAATGCCCGGATATCGGCGTCCAGTACGATGCCCACCTTTCGCCTGTGGAGGCCCACCGCCAGCGCATCCAGCGCATCGTGCTGGCTGCGTCCGGGGCGGAACCCGTAGGAGAACCCGACGAAATCCGTCTCAAAGATGGCGTTCAGCACCGCCACCACCGCTCTTTGGACGATCTTGTCCTCCAGCGCGGCTATGCCGAGCGGGCGCAGGCGCCCATCCGGTTTGGGGATATACTGACGCCGGGACGGAAGTGCCCGGTATGCGCCCCGCTGGACCCGTCCGTGCAGGTCCGCCAGCTTGTCCGGCAGACCTGCCTCGTATTGATCCCATGTCACGCCATCGACGCCCGGAGCCGCGGTCTTCTTCAATTGGAAGAAGGCCCAGTCCAGGAGTTCCGGTGTGACATGATGCAGCAGCGCGGTGAACACGGTCCCCTTGTCTCGCATCGCTGCCTGACGTATGCGGCCCAGCGACTGGAGCACGCTTTCCCGGCTCTGGGTCCGGCGCGTGTTTCGCTGTGCCGCATTCTCCTTGGCCCCCGCTCTTGGCTCCGTCGCCTCCGCCACCGGTCGCCCGGCTTTGTTCGGCAACTTCACAGCTACTACAGCGGGGTCCGACTTCTCCCCTCCGTGCATCACTGGCGTGCGGCTTGCGCCTTCCCAATGCGGCCCGAGCCCCTGGGGGCACGGGCGGACAGGAGATCTCCCGGTTTCCGTGCAAGAAGCGTCATCGCGTGCCTGGGGTCTCTGACCACGCCGGGCCGGTATGCGGACTCGCCATGACGTCCGCAGCCGTGTTGCCTTCCCGGTTTACCCACCCGGTCGGCGCCCGAAAGTCCGCTTTCGCGGCTCAATACCCGGCCCACGACTCCCCTCACCAACGCTTCACCGCTGACCTCGCGATCAGCGGCGCATGGCACGGGGCCGGTGCGGCAGGCTACGCCTTCACCGTATGGAACTTGCATCCACTACTCCTTGCCGGCTTGTCCGGCGCACGGGCAATCGGGTGAAGGCGTGCGTGACAGCCGGCGCAAGCGCTGAATCCACGTCGTGTCCGGAGCGCCGACCGAGCCCGTCAATCGCGCGACAGCTCCGCCCGCGGGCAGCAAACCCCCAATCCGTCACGCAGGGCCGGCACGAGGAATCCGGGCCAGGCGGGGGCGCAAAATGGTTCGAAATGGATTCGATCCAGGCGACGGCGCGGAAGACCCGGTCGCTGGAAGCTGCTGCCGCGTCGCGTCACCGGGCAACCGCCGATCAACCGGAAGTCGCCCCGTCATCCACCGTCGCATGGGAACCCGCCACCGGCTTCCCGCGATCCCCCGGTTTCCCGAGCCAGGCCGAGCCGCCGGATCTTTCGGTGCAGCGTTGCCCGGGATATCCCAAGCGACGCGGCGGCAGCGGTGACGTTCCAGCCCGCCCGCTTCAAGGCAAGCCGGATCATCCGGCCCTCTCGCGGCACACGATCGCCGTCGCCTCCCGCGGTCCGGCCGGCGGAGGAGCCAAGGGGCGAAGGCAGATGATGCGGCAACACCGTCCCCTCGCCCTCGCCGGCCACGGCGATCGCGAAGCGCGCTGCGTGGCGCAGTTCCCGCAGATTGCCGGGCCAGGCGTAGTGCAGGCAGATATGCAACGTCTCCGGCGCCGGGACCATGCGCACATCCGCCGCCGCCGCCTCCTCCTCGAAAACGCGCAGGATCAGCTGGTGGCGATCCGCGCGCTCACGCAACGGCGGCAGTTCCAGCGTCGCCCCACCAAGACGGAAGAACAAATCCTCACGGAACAAGCCTTTCCGAACCTGTTGCGGCAGGTCGTGCAGGGTCGCCGAAATCACGCTGACATCGAGGCAAATCGGCTGGCTGCCGCCCACCGGCGTGAATTCGCGATCCGAGAGCACCTGCAACAGCCGCGTCTGCAACTGCAGCGGCATGTCGCCCACCTCATCGAGAAACAAGGTCCCTTCGTTGGCTTCCAGCAGGCGCCCCTTGAACCCTTCCCTCGCGGCGCCGGTGAACGCGCCGGGCCGGTAGCCGAACAGTTCGCTCTCGACCAGCTCCTGCGGGATAGCCGCGCAGTTGACGGCGACGAACGGGCGCGCGGCACGGGCGCTCGCGGCGTGCAGGGCCCGGGCGAACAGCCCTTTGCCAGACCCCGTCTCGCCACGCAGGACGATCGGCAGACCCCGGTCGATGATGCGCCGGCCGATCGCGACCTGGGCGCGCATCTCCGGATCGTCCCCGGCCAGCGCGTCGAGATCATAGGCCAGCGGCACGGCCGGCCTGCGGGGCACCGGCCGCAGCGGCGCCCCTGACGGATGGACAGGTTTGCGCGGCTCCTCGATGCGGACGTGCAGCGGCCGCCCGTTCGCATCCTTCGTGGTCAGGGGGGAACCGGCAGCAAGCAGCCGGGCCAACTTGTGGCCGAGCAGGTCCTCGATCTGGTGTCCCAGCAGGGTGCCGCCGTCAGGCGACAGCAAGCGGGCAGCGGCGCCCGCGGCCTCCGCCACCCGTCCATCGGGATTGAGCGCAAGGCGCAGCTCGGTAGCGGCGTCGGCAAAGCCGGCATCGGGGGAGAGCCGGACCAGCAGCCGGCCGGCATGACGGCGGGCGAATGCCAGATTCTCGATTCGCTGCGCCGCCGCGGTCACCATCTGGCGCAGCACGGCCTGGCCGCGATGGTCGGTTGGCCGCGCGGTCGAGACGTCCAGGATGCCGACGACCTTGCCGCCGGCGCCAAGGATGGGGGCCACCGTGCAGGTCAGCCCGGTGTTCCGGGTGGAGAAGTGATCGTCCATCACGATCGACAGCGGCCGGTACTCGTGAAGACAGGTGCCGACGCCGTTGGTGCCCTGCTCCGCCTCGGCCCAGATGGCACCAAGATACAGGCCGTCGCGGCGCGCCGCTTCCCGCTGGCCGGCCGGGCAGCGGAAATCGATCGTGATTCCGGCCGCGTCGGTCAGCAGCACGATGTAGTCGCCGGGCACGATGCGGGAGAACAGCCGCTCCACCTCGCCGCTTGCCACGGCGATCAGCTCGTCGCTCTGGGACCGAAAGCTCTTGAGCTCGGTCTGGGTCAGGATGGAGGGTGGCGGCGTGTGGTGCGGCTCCAGCCCGTAGGTGGCGACGCAGCGCTGCCAGGAGCGGACCACCACCGCTGAATCGCCGCTTGCCTCGCGGGTGGAAGCCGACCCGCGGGCGGCGGCCAGAACCCGATCGATATGTCCGCTTTCCGACATCGTCCAGGCCCCCCCCTTTTTCGGTGCCACGGCCCCGGCCAGCGCCCCCGCCGCCGCAGTTCCTCGCGCAGCCATACCCGCTCGCGACAGCAGCGACGTCCTGGCGCGGCCCTCCTCCGGCGCGACGCGGCGGGGCACTGTCGCACAGCGCACGATGACGAAAAAGGGCCGCGGCCGCCGGGTGGCGCAGCTGCGACAGCCTGGCGTGCGACACTGTCGCAGCTGCCTCACCGGTCGGTCGGGAGCGCCGCCGCTTCCGCCGACC
>JAGWSV010000077.1 GCA_028869315.1 Rhodospirillales bacterium | reverse complement strand
AGCGGACCAGGTCGGCGAGCGAACAGACGCCGTCCTTGGTGCGCAGCGAAACGAGGTTCGGCGCCTCGACCTGGAGCTCGCGCGTGTCCTCGATGACCACGATCCGGTCGCCGGTGGCCGCGACCTCCTTGAGCAGCGCGTTGACGAGCGTGGTCTTGCCGGTCGAGGTGCCGCCGGCGACCAGGATGTTCCAGCGGTCGATGATTCCCGTGCGCAGCAGGCCCGCCTGGCCGGGCAGCATGATTCCGGCCGCGACGTAGTCGTCGAGGGAGAACACGGCGATGGCGGGCTTGCGGATGGCAAAGGTGGGGCCGATCACCACCGGCGGCAGGAGACCTTCGAAGCGCTCCCCGGTCTCCGGCAGTTCCGCCGAAATGCGAGGGTTAAGCGCGTGCGCCTCCACCCCGACATGGTGGGCGACCAGGCGGATGATGCGTTCGCCGTCGGCGGGCAGCATGCGCAGCCCGGTGTCGGCGAGGCCGGCGCCGAGCCGGTCCACCCATAGCTTTCCGTCCGGGTTGAGCATCACCTCGACGATATCGGGCTGACCCAGCAGGGCCGCGATCGCCGGGCCCAGCGCGGTGCGCAGCATGCGCACCGAGCGGGCCAGCATCACGCCGGTGCCGTCAGAGACCGGCATGGACACCCTCCTTCCCGGCCATGTCCGCGTCGGCGCTTGCGACGTCTTCGTCCGTCTTGTCGCCGCTACCTGTTGATGTGCCGGCACGGCTATGGTGTTCGGGGGTGATCTCCCGGCTGATCTCGCGGACCAGGGAATCGCCGCGCTGAAGCCGCCGGCCGAGGGTCTCGATGAAACCCTGGTAGCGGCTGGCGCCCTGTGCCTTCGCTGCGTCCTGCTGGGCCGCCGGGATCGGCGGCGAGGCCGACAGCCAGAACCGCACGAACAGGGCCTGCACCTCGATGGCAATCGTCAGGTCGCGCTCGATCCGTTCCATCTGCCGCGACAGCCGGTCGAGCCGGCGGACGAAGGCGGCCTCGCGGCGATCCAGCGCGTCGGGTGAGAGGAAAGAGGTGACGGCCGCCTCGACCAACTGCGAGCGGTGCACGCCCTGCCGCAGCGCGAAAGCGGTGAGCTGGTCGGCGAGCTTGGGTTCGAAATAGCAGTTGAGCCGGCTCTTCATCGGCTACATCCCCATCGCCATGCCGTCGCCGCGGTCGATCGCCGCATTGCGCACGGTCTGCCGTTGCACCGCGGCCAGGGCGCGCTGGCGCTGCGGCTCGTCGTCGGGCTCGTCCTCCAGGATGGCGAACTCACCGGCCGGCTCGCGGACAGGCACGATGGCTTCGTGCTCCGGCAGTTCCGGCTCCTGGCGAATGCCACCATTGGCGGGGTCCGGGCGCGCCGCTTCGGCGGCATCCGCAGCCTGGGCGCCGATCGGCGCCGCGCCGGTCCAGTCGTCGCCTCGGGCCGGTGGGGAGTCCGGGTAGCCGCGCTCCGACAGCGTCGGCGCCGGCAACACCCGGTCCCGGAATGCCGGCTCTTCATAGTAGCGCAGCTTCTTGGCGCGGATCGGCGGCAGGCCGGCGACCATGACGATCTCGTCGGTCGGCGGCAGCTGCATGACCTCGCCGGGGGTCAACAGCGGGCGGGCGGTCTCCTGGCGGCTGACCATCAGATGCGACAGCCACGGCGCCAGCCGATGACCGGCGTAGTTCTTCATCGCCCGGAGTTCGGTCGCAGTGCCGAGCGCATCCGAGATGCGCTTGGCCGTCCGCTCGTCGTTGGTCGCGAAACAGATCCGGACATGGCAGTTGTCCAGGATCGCGTCGTGCTCGCCGTAGGCCTTCTGGATCTGGTT
>JAGWSV010000012.1 GCA_028869315.1 Rhodospirillales bacterium | reverse complement strand
GCTTTCCCGCAAGGTCTCCAGCAGCTCGGCGATCTGGTTGTTCGCGAACAGCTGCAACGGATCCGCGATGCCGCCCATCGGCACGTAATCGAGATGCAGCATGGGAAGGCGTTGCACGGTCTCGCCGACCGGCCGCTTGTCCAGCAGGCGCGCCAGGGTCGCCGTGTCCGCCACCGGTCCGAATTCCCGCGCGGTGGCCGGATGCCGAAAATCCAGGTCCAGGAGGATGGTGCGCTTGCCCAGCCTGGCTGCGTAGGTCGCGAAGCTGACCGCCAGCGTGGTCTTGCCCTCGCCCGGCACGCTCGAGGTGACAAGCACGAATTGCGGCCGATTGCCGGCGGCCAGCAGCGAGGTCGCCGCGATCGAGCGGACCGCCTCGACATAGGGCCCGTAATCGTCGCGGAGCAGGCTCTGGTGCGGCCGCAGGCGACGGACCCGGCGCAGCCGCGGCAGCAGGCCGATGCAGGGGATGCCGAGCGCTTCGGTCACATCGGCTTCCGAGCGCATCGTCCCGTCCAGCCGATCCATCGCGACCGCCGCAAGGCTGCCGCAGGCCAGGAGAAAGATCAGCGCGGGGGGACCGAACAGCAGCGGATTGGGCGTGCTCGGCCGCTCGGGGGGCACCGCCCAGGACAGCAGGTCGAAGCCCGACGACACCGTCTGCAGCTGCTCGACCGCGGCTTGCCGGCGCTGCAGCAGATCTTCGTAGTGCTGGCGGTCGGAGCTCGCCCGACGCATGAGATCGTCGAGCCACACGTCGCCGCTGACGTCCTGGATCCGCCCCAGGTTATGCCGGAGCATCTGCACCTGGGCCGCCTGGACCCGGATCGCTGCGCGCAGCCCGGCCTCCTCCCGGGCGATCTCCTGGCCGACCTTGCTGCGGACCGCGCGCATGGCGCTCCGGGTTTGCTGCATCAGCGGATTGTTCGGGCCCATGGTGACACCCAGGCTCGCCTCTGCCTGCGCCAGTTCGGTTTCCCGGGCGCGCAGCGCATCGAGTGCCGGCGTGTCGAGCGTGTTGGCCGCTCCCGCCGCGCCGCGCCTGGTTCGCAGGCCTGCCAGCCTTGCCCGGTCGGCGGCGAGGCGCGACTCGGCGCCGATGAGCCTGCCGTTGAGATCGGCGAACTCCTGGCTGGTGACCGCGCCCGGCGTGACGGCGGCGAAACCGTGCGCGCCGCGATACGCGCGGATCTCGGCTTCGAGCGCGCTCAGATGCGTCTTCGTCGCCGGAATGCGCTTGCGGAGCCACGCAAGCGTCCTGCCGGCATCGGCCTGCCTCTCCTCGGTCTGGCTTTTCATGTAGAGCGCGGTGATCCGGTTTGCGACCAGCGCCGCCAGCTCGGGATCGGTGGAGGTGTAGTGGACCCCGATCACATGGGACCCGGCTTCCTGAGCAACCTTCAGATGCCGACGCAGCGCCGCGACCCGCAGGCGCCGGCAGGCCCGGACCCCGCGCCCGGGGAGCACCCACGCCGGCAGCAGCTCATACAACGTCCGCCGAACCAGATCGCCCGCCGTGCGCGCCGCGACCGGACCGCCGCTTTCCGCCGCCTGAAACCTGGGGTCGCGCGTCAATGCGTCGGCGGCACGGCGCAGCAGCGCGTCCGACTTCAACTCGGTCACCTTGGTCAGGATCAGTTGCTCGTTGAGCTGCGGCGTCCCTGCATGGCCGTCCGACTGCAGGGCCAGCACGATCTCCGCCGTAGCGGTGTACCGCGCCGGGATCAGCATCGCCGCCAGCAGGATCAGAACGGTTCCGCCCAGCGCAACGCAGAGCACCATGCCGCGCCGGCGCATCAGCGCCGAGATCAGGTCACGAAACTGCAGCTCGCTGTTCATGCCCGGCCGACCCCCGGCGCGTCGGCGCCGGCGGGCGCGAACGCGGCCGGCCTCGCGGAGACGTGTGCCGCGGCGAGATGGGCCGGGGTGGGATGGGCCGGGGCGCGATGGGCCGCGGCGGGCAGCGCAGGCCGGTTGGAGACCCATGCCGAAACCATGAGCGCGGCCCAGAGCGCGTGGGCATGATCGCCGCGTCCGCGCAGATGCCGGCGCCAACTGAGCTGGACCCGCTCGGGATCGAGCAGGCCCTGCTCGCGCAGCCGTTGCGGTGCCAGCAGGTCCTCCGCCCAGTCGCGCAACGGGCCGGCAAGCCACGATCCGATCGGCAGGTTGAAACCGTGCTTCGGCCGCTCGAACAGCGCATCCGGGACGTAGCGGCGCAGCACCCGGCGCAGCAGCCACTTGCCCTTTCCGTCGCGCAGCTTGACCGCCATGGGAAGCTGCCAGGCAAAGGCGATCAGCCGATGATCCAGCAGCGGGCATCGGGCTTCGAGGCTCACGGCCATGCTCGCCCGGTCCAGTTTCACCAGGATATCGCCCGGCAGGTATCCGACGGTGTCGCGATACATCAGGCGGCTGGCCAGATCCGGCAGCGCCGCCATCCGGTTCGTGTCGCATCCGGACGAGCCGATATCGGAACGGTCCCGCGCCAAAGGATCGGGCGCCAGAGACAGCAACTGCTGATAGAGCCTCGCCTCGTCCGCGGCGGCGAGCGCGCCCGCCATCTTGCGCAGACGCCCCGGGGTCTCCACCCGGCCTGCGCCGGCGTGGTCCTGTATCCGCGCCAACAGGCCGTCCAGGCGGTCGGGGCCCAGCCCGAGCAACGTTGCCGCTCCGGCGCGACGCAGCCACAGGGGCAGCCTGAGTGCTGCTTCCAGTCGCGCAGCCGCCGCGTGGCGGGCGTAGCCGCCAAAGCTCTCGTCGCCGCCGTCGCCGGACAAGGCCACGGTGACGTGCTGACGGGCCAGGCGCGCCACCAGATACGTCGGAATTTGCGATTCGTCCGCGAACGGCTCGTCCCAGATCGCGGGCAGCAAAGGAACGACGTCGAGGGCGTCCTTGGCGGTCACCCGAAACGTCGTGTGCTCGGTGCCGAGATGGGCGGCCACCGCCTCCGCCGGTCCGGCCTCGTCAAAGCCCGCCTCGGCGAAGCCGATCGTGAAGGTGCGGACGGGGCGCGTGGATTGCGCCTGCATCAGGGCAACCACCGTCGCGCTGTCGATGCCGCCGGACAGAAACGCCCCCAGAGGGACGTCGGCCAGCATGCGTTCGCCGACCGCGACGCGCAGCAGGTCGTGAAGCTCGTCTTCGAGCCGGCAGGGATCGGCGGCCAGCGGCGCGGACTGCCCTGGCCCGGCGATGTCGGCGAGCGACCACCAGCGCCGCACCCGTCCCGCCAACCCGGCGATATCCATCCCGTCCAGCTCCTCGGCCCGGATCGAGAGCATCGCACCCGGCGGCAGCTTGACGACCTCCCGCCACACGCAGAGCGAGTCGGGAACCCAGCCCTGCCGCATCACCATGGCAATCGCGCGCGGGTCGATGCTCGGCCGGAACCCCGGAACCGCGTGAAACGCCTTGAGCTCGGAGGCGAACACGAGGGCGCCATCGATCAGCGCGACATGCAGCGGCTTCTTGCCCAGGCG
>JAGWSV010000076.1 GCA_028869315.1 Rhodospirillales bacterium | reverse complement strand
CTGTGCAGCATGGCGGCCGGGGCCTTCGCGATGGGGTGATCGCCGCCGATGGGATCGGGACGATCAGCCGGGGAGACCGCAGCCTAGCACGGCGGCGTCTCTCCAGCGCTCCGTCCGCGACGCGCACTCAGGCGGCGACGTAGACCATCCAGCCAATACCGAAACGATCCCGGACCATCCCGAAGCGCGGCGAGAAGAACGTCTTCGCCAGCGGCATCTCCACCGCCCCGCCGTCGGCCAGCGCAGCGAAGCTGCGATCGGCCTCCGCCGCGTCACGCACGGTGAGCGAGAGGTGGACGCCCCGGACGTCCGCGCCCCCCATGCAGCCGCCGTCGGACATCAGCACCGCCGAGTCTCCGATGCGCAGGTTTGCGTGCATCACCTTGTTCTCCATGCCCGGCGGGACCCGGGCGGGATCGAGCGGCTCGGGGGAATCCTTGAAACGCATCAGCATCGTCACCTCGGCCCCCAGCGCCATGCGGTAGAAGGCGATCGCCTCCTCGCAGGTGCCGTTGAAGAACAGATAGGGCTGGATCTGCATGGGTCAGGTCTCCTTCGAAGCAGGATGAATGGTGCGGTCAGGCTTCGTCAGTCGTCGATCGCCTGGTAGGCCAGAGTCCAGAAATCGCGGCACACCGGCGGCGGCATCGGAGAGGTCCAGGCGCGCTGGGTCATCAGGATGCCGGGCACGTCCTCCCGCGGGTCCGCGTACCACGAGGTACCCAGCCCGCCGTCCCAGCCAAATCGGCCGGGCGTGGTCGCGAGGTCGGTGCGCCGCGTCGCCACGGCAAAGGCCGAAGCCCCAGCCGTTGCTGTCGAAATAGCCGGGCACCAGCCCGAAAACGGCCTTCTGCGCGTCGGTCAGGTGATCGCTCGTCATGGTTTCGACCGCCGGGCGCGACAGGATGCGGGCGCTGCCGTGGCGGCCTGATCCCAGCATCATCCGCCCGAACGCCAGAACGTCATCGACGGTCGAGACCAGCCCGGCCCCGCCCGAAGGAAACGCCGACGGTCGGTTCCATTGCCCGTCCACCGCCGGGTCGTAGACCGAAGCCGCCCCGCTCGCCGGGCTGGTGGATCAGCGGCAGAGTGCCGAGGCGGCGGATCCACTCGTCCGGCGGCGGCGGCAGCTGGGGCGACGGCGCTCCCTGGCCGAGGCGTTGCTCGCCCATCGCGCGCTGGATCGAGGTGGTGTCGGGCGGTGCCATGACGATGCCGATGCCCAGGCGGAAGGTCAGCAGGTCGCGCAGGGTCATCGGCCGTGCCGCCGGAACGGTCTCGTCCAGCGGCGCGTCGGGCCGGACCAGCACCTGGCGGTCGGCCAGTTCCGGCAGCAGGTCGTGCACCGGGTCGTCAAGCCGCAGCCGCCCTTCCTCCACCAGGATCATCGCCACGGCGGCGACGATGGGCTTTGTCATCGAACTGACGCGGAAGATCGTGTCGCGCCGCATCGGCGGTCCGCCGAACGCCTGGGCGCCGATCACGTCGACATGCACCATGCCCCGCCGGCAGACCAGGGCGACAAGTCCGGGCACCTCGCCGCGCGCGACATACCCAGCCATAACGTCGTGCAGGCGCGCGAGCCGTGGTGTGGACAACCCGCTCCCATCCATCGTTCCGCCCTCTCCGAACCAGCCCTTACGCCGGCGCGAACCGCACCACCGCGACCGGCGGCAGCCGCGCGTCCAGCATGCTCCAGTCCTCGCCGCCGTCTTCCGACGTCCACACCCCGCCGCTGGTCGAGCCGAAGGCGAGGCGCGCCCCGCTCGCGTCCACCGCGAGGGCGTGACGCCAGACCAGATCGTAGGCGTGGCGTTGCGGCAGGCCGTGGCGCAGCACGTCGAAGCTACGCCCGCCGTCGCGGGTGCGCGCCACCACCACCTGGCCGTCCACCGGGATCCGCCGCTCGTCCTTGATTGCGGGCACGAACCAGGCGGTGTCGGGATCATGCGGGTGGGCGGCCACCGCGAAGCCGAATTTGGACGGCCGGATCGCCGTCACCTCGCGCCACGTGGCGCCGGCGTCGATCGAGCGGAACACGCCGTTATGGTGCTGGCACCACATCACCTCCGGCCGCGCCACGCAGCGCGCAAGGCGATGCACATCCTGAACGATCGGGTCCTCCCGCCGCTCCGGCGGCATGTACTCGGCGTACATGCCGCGATTGATCAGGCGCCAGGACGCGCCGGTATCGGTGCTCGCCCAGACGCCGGCGGTGGAAACCCCGATGCGGAGATCGGCCGGGTCGCGGGGATCGACCAGCACCGAATGCAAGCCCGGTTGCTCGCCGCCGGCCACGCCGGTCCATTCGCGCCGTACCGGCATGTGCCACAAGGGCGCGTTCAATTCCCAGGTCGCGCCGCCGTCGTCGGAACGGAACAGGCCGCCCGGCATGGTGCCGGCCCAGATCCGCCCCGGCACGCCGCCCGGTTCCAGCGCCCAGACCTTGCCGAGAGACCAGGGATGCGGGTCGTCTCCGACGCCGTCCGGCTTCGACGGGAATGCCGGCGCGGCGACCTCCTGCCAGTCCTCGCCGGGCGCGCGCCGCCACAGCTTGGCACCGAAATGCCCTAGATCGAGCGCCGCGAGGAGACCGCCCTCCGGATCGGCGAGCACCGCCGAAACCGGATCGCCGAGGAACCACGCGTCCGTCACCTCCCACCCGCCGCCGCGGCGGGAAAGCTCGAACAGACCCTTGCGGGTTCCGACATGCAGATGTTCGTCCATCGGCCGCTTCCCTCAACCACCCGTCAGCGCCTGGAAGACGTAAATCTCGTCCGCCGGCCCGACGCGGTCGGTCAGGCGGGTGCGGTCGCGGGCCGGCACGCCGTTGACGTAGACGATGACGTGCCGCCGCACGGCGCCCTGGTCGTCCAGCACGTAGCCGCGCAACGCGGGATGCGCGGCGAACACGGCATCCAGCGCCTCCCTCACCGTGGCGCCCGCTACCCGCATGTCCGGCGCCGGAAGAAATCGCTGCAGGACCGTGGTGAAAGCGACCGTCGGCATGGCGGTTCCACCCTTGACGCAATACATTGATATCAACATATATCCCCGCATGTCAACGCAAGACGCGATTCCGTTTTCACTTACGCTTGAGGTTCGCGATACCTGCCTCTGTCTGCACCTGCAGCGCGCGGCGCGGGCGGTGGGCCGGCGGTTCGACGCCGCCTTGCGCCCGCTGGGGCTGACCAACGGCCAGTTCTCCCTGCTGATGTCGCTCAACCGGCCGGAACCGCCGGCAATCGCCAGCGTGTCGTCCCTGCTCGCGATGGACCGTACTACGCTGACCGCAAACCTGAAGCCGCTGCGGCGCCGGGGCCTGGTGGAGATCAGCGTCGATCCGGCTGACCGACGTGCCCGCCGCTTGCGCCTGACGGAGCCTGGCCGGCTGGCACTGGCAGCCGCAGCCCCGGTATGGCGGCGCACCCATGCGGAGATCGAGCAACTGCTGCAACCCGACGCTTCCGACCGGCTGCGGGCCGGCTTGCGGGCACTTTCGTACGGCCCGCAGGCGGTCGGGCACGCCCCAGGGGGAATTCCAGGGGGAATTCCAGGGGGCATTCCAGGGGGCATTCCAGGGGACGTCACAGGGCAAGCGGCGGGGCAAGCGGCGCGAAACCAGTTTGCAGGAACAAAGTTGCTATAAGCAACCATGAACAGCGTGTTGCCGACGCCCCCGGGCACGCAGCGGTCGCCGCAGCAAATCTCCTCCGGTCCGCCGATCCCGGAATTCCTCCGCGCTCCCCGCGGCATCGCGCGCGGGCTGCTGATCGTCCTCCCCTTCTGGGGAACCGTGGTCGTGGCGATCTGGCTGGGAATGCACCTGCTGGCCAGGTCGTAGGCCAGCTACCCCCGAAAGAGGGCCGCTCCCGGGATGGGCGAAGGAGCGGCCCACCCTCCGGCGTCAGAAAGCGGAGGGGGCCAGGGAAGGCCGAGACGAACGCTACGGGACATGCCTCGCCGCTTCCTTGATCTGAATCAAACGATGGCCACGCCCCGAGCGCGGGCGTCTTCGCGACTGAACGACACGGCGGCGACGCGGCGCGGCCATGGGTCGGCGCGAGGGAGGGGGCAGCATTGGCGTCGGCGGTTGCCCGGTCCGACGCATCCGGCCGGTCGATTCTGCGCTTGCGGGTCCGGCTCGCGCGCGCCGCGGCCGCCGAGTGGCCCGGCACCTACGCATGACGCATGACGCATGACGGCAACTGACCGCCGCTCGCGCAAACATGAGCGAAGCCGCCCCTCCCGGCTACCGCGCTCGGCCAGGCCGCGCAGCAAAACCCATCGTGACGGGAGCGACCGCCGGGCCCCAGCGCGCGGCTGGACACGACCGGAATACAACCTGCGACGCAACGTCGATCGGCCGGGGCACGTCCATTCGGTGTTCCGTTGTCGCATCGTTCGCTCACGTATTCCTGACCGGGCGCGCCGTGGTTGCGCCACAGAATGGTCCGAACATCCCTGCCATGCGCGTATCCGTCATCGTCGCCGCCTACAACGCGGCGCAGTACCTCAACGTCGCCGTCGATTCGATATCGGCACAGACTGAGCGGGACCTGGAGGTCCTGGTGGTCGACGATGCCTCCACCGACGCGACCGCCGAGATCGTTGCGGCACGCGCGGCCCGCGACCCGCGCATCCGCCTGGTGCGCGCGCCGGTCAACGCCGGCCCGGGCGCGGCGCGCAATCTCGGGTTGGCGGCTGCGCGAGGCGACTGGATCGCCATCCTGGACGCCGACGACCGCTTCCATCCGCAGCGCCTGGAACGATTGCTCGACCTCGCCGGAAGACACGGCTCCGACATCGTCGCCGACAACCAGCGCCTGTGCCCCAACGGTCGGCCCGATGGGACGGTGATGTTTTCGTCCACCTGGCTGCCGGCGGAGACGCTCCTGGACCCGACCGCGTTCCTCGCCGGCAACACGTCGCGCCAGGGTCGCGGCCGGCGCGGGTTCGGCTACCTCAAGCCGCTGATCCGCCGCGGCTTCCTGCAAGAGACCGGCCTGCGCTACGACGACGATCGTTTCGCCGAGGACTTCATGTTCTCCCTGCGCTGCCTGCTCCGCGGCGCGCGCTGGGTGCTAACGCCGGAGGCGCTGTACGACTACACGGTGCGCGACGGCTCGGGAACCACGACCCATAGCGCCGGCGATCTCGCGCGCCTGATCGCGCGCGAGCGCGCCCTGCTCGACGCGGCCAGCGGGGCGGAGCAGGCCGCGCTCCGCCGCGCGCTGCGCCGCCATCTCCGAACGGTAGAGCTTGCGCTGGCCTGGTTCCGGTTCGCCGAAGCGCTCAAGCGGCAGGGGCCCGCGGCGGCGGCCGTGCAGATGGTCCGCGACCCGGGCACCATCACCCACATCCTCGGGGAGGGCCTGCGGGCGGCGCCGCGGGTGCTGGCACGGGTCGCGCCCAATCGGGCGAAGGACGCCCCCAACCGGTAGATGGCCCAGCCGGTAGGTAGATGGCCTCCCAGGCCTTACGCCTGGGCGCGGCGCCACAGCGGCAACAAGGCATGCAGGGCGCGGTTGCCCTCCGGGACGCAGGCGTAGCACAGCGCATAGACCGCGTAGGACAGCGCCAGCGCCCCGGCCAACCCCACCAGCCCCTGTCGCGCCAGCAACGGCGCGGTGACCGACAGGGCCACGGCGACCGCCGTGCCGGCGAGTGCGGTGGGGTAGAGCGCGCGGACGAGGTGGGTCAGCCGGACCGGCCCCTCCCGCGTGACCGCGCGCCACAGCAAGGGCGTCCAGAGCAACGCGCCGACAGTGACCTTGGTCGCCGCCGCGCTGGTCGCCCCCCAGGGCAGCCCCGACAGCAACGCGAGGAGCGAGATGGTCGCGCCGATCGCATTCCACCGGACCTCGTGATGGGTCCGGTTCTGGCTGATGAAGAGCCAGTTCGTGCTGGCGTTCACCGGGGTGAGCAGCGCGCCCAGCCCGAACCAGACGAAGAACGGCACCGCCGCGTCCCAGCGCTGGCCGAGCACCAGCGGCACCAGGCGGTGCGCCATGCAGATGGCGAACAGGATCACCGGCGTGGTGGCGAACAGCACCGCTTGCAGCAGGCGGGTATAGGCGGCCCGGTAGCCATCCGGCTCACCCTGCAGCCGCGACAGCAGCGGCACCGCCACCCGCTGGAACGGCGTCGCGATCTGCATGACCGGGCGCAGCATCAGCCGGAAGCCGCGGTCGTACAGGCCGAGCGGCACGGTGCCCCAGGCCATGCCGACCAGCACGTCGTCCAGCGTATAGGACAGCGACAGCACCAGCGAGGACGCGGTGACCTGGGAGCCGAACCGCAACAGGGAAGCGATGCCGGCGACCCGCCGCGGCCAGGACGGCCGCCAGCCGGCGAACCACCAGGACATCGTCAAGGTGACGAACGCATTGGCGATCTGCATCCACACCAGCGACCAGTAGCCCCACCCGGCGAGCGCCGCGCCGATACCGACCGCGGCGGTCACCACCGCGGAACCGACGTCGATCGCCGCCAAGGAAACGAAGCGCAGACGGCGGTTCATCAGCGCCATCGGCAGGGCGGAAAACCCGCCGACGATCAGCAGCCCGCCGAGACATTGCGTGATCGTTGCCGTACGCGGCTCGGCGTAGACCCAGGCCACCAGGGGCGAGGCGGCGAACAGCAGCGCCGCCAGCACCGCGCCGGCGCCGACATTGATCCAGAACAGGCCCGACAGTTCGGCCTGCGAAATCTTCGGCCGCTGGACCACCGCCTCCAGCAGCCCGAGGCGGCCGAACAGCTGCGCGAACCCGATGACCGGCGCGGCCATCGCCACCAGACCGAAGGCGCTCGGGGTCAGCAGCCGGGCGAGCATGACCTGCGTGCCGGTCTGCACGACAAGGCGGATGCCCTGCGAGACCATGGACGCGGCGGCCCCATGGACCGAGCGGCGGCGCCACTCGCTGCGATCGACGTCCACCACCGGAGCGTCGTCCTGCGGCCCGTCGCCGTGCCGGTCCCACTTCGCTTCCGCCATCCGCACTCTCTCTCCGGGTTGCTGCCGCGGGCGGTTATGCTCACGGAGCGCGGCAAAAAGCCGGTCGCAATGGCAGGCGAGCCGCATCAATCCTGCTTGATGCCGCTGGTGTCCCGGCGCCGCCTGCTCCAGATCGGCGGTACGGACGTAACGGGGCGAGGGCGACGCGCGCTTCGATGTGTGACGCGCTGGTTGGAGGTGATGTGGAGACGCCGTCGCTGACATTCATCCTGTGCACCCGCAACGGCGCGGCGCGCATCACGCCGACCCTGCGCTCGATCGCGGCGGCAGCCCGCGAAACGCCCGAGACGGCGTGCGACCTGGTCGTCGTGGACAACGGATCGCGTGACGCCACGACCGCGGTCGTCGCCGCCTGGGCCGCGCAGGCCGCCCTGCCGGTGACCTTGCTGCACGAGCCGCGCCCGGGCCTCGCCGCCGCACGCAACGCGGCCCTTGCGGTCGCGAGCGGGACGATCCTGGCGTTTACCGACGACGACTGCCGGCTCGACCGGGCCTATGCCGCCCGGCTGCTGGCCCATTACCGCGACGACGATGCGCCGGTGATCCGCGGCGGACGCATCGAGCTGGGCGATCCGCAGGACCTGCCCTACACGATCAAGACCGATCCCGAACCGAAAGTCTATGACGGCTCGTCACATCCCGGCGGCTTCATCCATGGCTGCAACATGGCGATGCACCGCGAGGTTGTTGGCCGGATCGGCCCCTTCGACCCCGAATTCGGCGCCGGCGCGCGCTTCAAGGCGGCCGAGGATACCGAATACATCTACCGCGCCCATCGCGCGGGCCTCCGCGTCACCTATGACCCGGACTGTGTCGTGCATCACCATCACGGCCGCCGGCGGCGGGAGGAGATCCTGAAGCTGGCGCGCACCTACGCCGAGGGCAACGGTGCGCTCTATGCGAAATATCTTCGCGACCGGAAGTTGCTGCGCCATCTCTATTGGGACCTGAAAGGCTGCGTGCGTGAACTCTGCGGCGGCGCGCCGATGGATCGGTCCCTCGGCCTGACGTTTCGCGACAATGTCGCCGGTTGCCTCCGAGGCATGGCGAGAGGCATGGCGCGCTACGCTGCGAGAGCTCGGCCCGGCAGGTAGCCTGCGGGCCAGCCGGGCGGCGCTATCGGGCCTGACCCTCGTCCCCTGCCCCGGCTGCTTCCCCTGCCCCGGCGGCTTCCCCGGACGGCTGAGCGCCCTGTTCGATCGCGGCCCGGCACGCCAGGGAGAGGTTGACGTAGTATTGGCGCAGGCAAGCCTTGACCACGGCCCCGATGTCGCCGACGCCCGGGCAGTAGTTGGCCAGTTCCGGCCGGCAGGCCCGCTGCACCGCCGCGCCGCGCCCGACCGGAAGGGTCCCGCCGTTCTGGTTCCCGCCACCTTGGGCATAGGATGGAGCACTCGCAAGCCCGAGCAGCAGAAGCGCGGCGGCGCCAGACCGCCAGCCCCGGCGCCGATGCGGCTGCAGGCGGTGCCGATGACGACGCCGAGGTAGCGGATGATTGCGCGGCTGGCACATGGCACTCCACCTCAAAGGCCGATATGCAAGGTTACCAGAAACAAGTTCTGGCTGTATCCCGGCGTGACCGTTCCCGCTGCCGGCCCGCCATCGATCGGCGCCTGGCTGGTGAATCTGTTCTGGGTGGTATAGGTGTAATCGGCGCTCAGCCGCAGATGGCGGTTGATCAGCCAGGTGGCACCCACGCCGGCATAGACCGCCGTCTGCGTGCCGCCGTTCTGGAGATAGGACGCAACGTCCACCCCGGTCCTGGCGCGCAGGAGCAGGTTCCGGGCATATTCGTGATCGACCCTGAGTTCCGCCGCCGTATAGGTGTAGCCGCTGGTGCCCGCCTGGGTCGGGTCCTCGATCGCCCGCAGCAGGGTGGCCGTCACGGTCGTCAGTTCGGTCGGGGTCCAGATGACCGCCGCCCGGGCGATCGGCGCGACCTGGGTATTGAACTGCGCGGCATCGAAGCTCCGCACTTCCAGGCCGACCAGCGCCTGGTACCGCCAGATGCCGTCGTATTGATAGTCGATTCCGCCCAGCGCGAGGACGCTGGTCGAACTGAGCGAGGCGGTGCCCGCCGGCTGGTTGTTGAACTCCGAGCGGATCCCCTGCGCGGTGAAGATCAGCGACGTCGCGCCGCTCAAGGCATAACGAAACGCCGCGCCGCCGCGGTACTCGTTGGTGTTGCGGAAGCTCTGGTCGGAGGTGACGCCGCCGATCGTGGTCTCGCCGTAACGCCACAGGGACACCTCGAAATTCGGGGTTATCTGCAACCGGCCGAGCTCGAACGGGTAGGACACCCGCATGTCGTCCACGGTGAAGGGGATCGGGGTCGAGGTCGGCGGGGCGCCGACCGCGGTGGGGCTCTGATGCTGCTGCAAATGCGCATAGGACAGGGTGAGATCGGTCCGCCCGATCGTGTAGCCGCCGCCGATCGCCGCGGTCCAGTCCGTGCGGTTCTGGTCGGAGACCGAAGGGTACTGGTAGTTGTCGGCGCTCACGCTGGCGCCAATGGTATCCCGCGCCCAGTCGGAGTTCACTTCGAGGCTCGGGCGGGTCTCGATCACCGGGCTGCCTTTCCCGCCGCTCAGGCCGAGCACGTTACTGTTGTATCCCACCGACTCGTCGAGGTTGGCGCGAACGATGAAATCGCCGATCCGCGCGCCCGGCTGCTCGTACAGGGGCCGGACGCGCGAGACGACGGTGACCCCCAGCTCCTCCCCGTAGCCGGGCACGCCTACGGGAAACTCTCCCGGAACGTATTGCGCATGGGCACGCAACGGTGCCACGCCGGCGCAGCCGACGATCGCGCCGACGACGCCTGCCCGGAGCCATCTCGGTCGAGACATTACGATCGGTCTCCACCTGTCAACATTGTCCGCCAAAGCTGCGCCTCCATCTGGTGCAGTTCCCGACCTGTTCTGGTTCCGTCAACACCGGAGAGCCAATCTAGCACGCCGGGAACCGCCGCAAGCGCTGTACGCCGCAACCGGCATCTTGAAGTTGATACTTCAGGATCACATTTACGCGACAGGACTGTTGCCCGCAAGTATATCGTGCTGTGATCTCTTCGGAAATGAGAGATAGCGCCGTTGTGGCCCGACAATCAACCGAACGACGTCCGGCGACTCGACTTCCAGACCCAGATGCATCCGCCCAGTAGCAGGTGAGTCCACTATGACAACAGATCGCAGATCCCCGGCTGAAGCTCCCGCGCCGGGCATGCGCTGGCGCATCTATGCGCCCCTGGCGCTGGCCGCGACCGTCCTCGCCGGCTGCACCACACCCGGCGCTGATCTGCCCCCCTTGCCGCCGGTGTCGACCGGGCGATACGTCCTCGGCCCCGGCGACACCATCCGGGTCATCACGTTCGGGGCGGAACAACTGACCGGGGAGTTCACGGTCGGCGACAGCGGCGACGTTGCCGTTCCCCTGTTGGGCAACGTGCAGGCCGTCGGCCTGACCGCCCGGCAGCTGCAGGCGAAGATGACGGCAGCCCTGATGCATACCGGGATGTTCAAGCAGCCCAGCGTGGCGATCGAGGTCGTCAGATACCGCCCCATCTTCATCCTTGGCGAGGTCAAGAAGCCCGGCCAGTACCCGTATCAACCGGGAATGACCGTCCTGACCGCCGCCGCCATCGCGGGTGGCTTCACGTATCGCGCAGTGGAGGATTCCTTCTCCATCGTCCGTACGGAAAATAACAAGACGATCGAGGGCCATGCCGTGCGGCAGACGCTGTTGCAACCCGGTGACGTGATCACCGTGTTCGAGCGCCACTTCTAAGGCGCGAATGGCGGGATCCGACAATGCGGCCAATGCGTTGCGGACCATGATCAGGCCAGCTTGAGCCGATCGAGATCCGAATCTCGCCGGCGCCGCGCCGGCCTTCCCGCGTGCGGCGGGGCCATGTCCGTGTGACAGCCGTCGCCACCGCGATCGGTCATCCGCTCGCGGTATCTTCAGCGGGCAGTCGAGTGAACGTGAGTCTGCGTGCGGCCGACATCCCGTATTACCAGGACCGTGACGTCAGGGGTCGAGCGCGCTCTGCCCAGGCAGAGCGCCGCTCCGGTGGCGCGTGGTCGCGACAACGCGGCCGAACGCCGCCGGGCCATGCCACAGAGGACGGTCTTGATGGAAACTCCGCGGATGATATCGACCATGTACGAAACCTTGGCGCCGACCAGGCAGGCCGTAACGCGGGAGGCGATCCCGTCGCCGACCGGCCCGTCCCCGGCCAGTCCGTGCCGGGCGCTGCGGCCCGTGACCCTGGTGGCGGCCGACTTCTCGGCCTTCGCCATCGCCGCCGTGGTGGCGTTCTCGCTGACCCTGGCCGTCGAACCCGGACCGTTCCTGCGCGCCTACGCCGAGATCACCGAGGCCGGCGTCGCCTGGCACGGTTGGGCGACCTTGCTCGTGCTGGCCTGCCTGCTCGCCTATTTCGGCGGCCGCGGGCACTACACCTCGCGCATCCCGTTCTGGATCGAGTCGAGAACGGTACTGTGCAGCACGGCATTCGCGTTCGTTGCGGATGGATTGACCAGCGTCGCCCTCTACCACGCCCAGTTCGGCGTCGAGTGCATGTTGCGCTGGCTGATATTCGTTCCGGCCGCGCTGGCGCTTCGCCAGACAGTGCGCTCGTTGCTCGGCATGTATGGTTTCGGCAGCCTGCGGACCCTGGTGGTCGGCGATCACGAACTTGCCAACGAGGTCGAAGCCGCACTTCGCTCCGAACCGGCGCTCGGCTATGAACTGATCGGACGGCTTTCGCCCGGGGCCGCGCCGCGGGCCGACGACGCATCGGGCTGGTCGCGGCTGCTGGCCGCACGCCGGGTACAGCTGGTGGTGATGCTGCTGGGCGGCGCGCAGGCGCGGGAGATGCGCGCCATCGCGGCCACCCTGGCGCAGGCCCGGGTGCCGCTCGCCGTCGTGCCGGCCATGGACGGGCTCCCGGTGCACGGCTTCAACCCGTATTATTTCATCAGCCACGACGTTCTGATGTTGACCTGCAGCCGGGGGATAGGCCGGCCCGCGGCTCGGCTCGTCAAGCTCGTGCTGGACCAGACAGGGGCCGCCATCCTGCTGTTTCTCCTGGCGCCGCTGTTCCTGGTGCTCGCCTCGCTGGTGCGCCGCGACGGCGGCCCGGCGTTCTATCGCCAGCGCCGGGTGGGCGCCGGCGGGCAGAGCTTCGGCTGCCTGAAGTTCCGCACCATGGCGACCGATGCCGACGCGCTGCTCTGCGATCTGCTGGCGCGGGACCCGGCGGCGGCGCGGGAATGGCAGGAGACCCAGAAGCTGCACGACGACCCGCGGGTGACCCCGATCGGCCGCTTCCTGCGCAAGACCAGCCTCGACGAACTGCCCCAGCTCATCAACGTGCTGCGCGGGGAAATGAGCCTGGTCGGCCCACGCCCGATCGTAGAGGCGGAAATCGCGCGCTACGGCCTCGATATCGCCGACTACTACAGCACGAAGCCCGGGATCACCGGCCTCTGGCAGGTCAGCGGCCGCAGCAACACGGCCTACGCGCAACGGGTGCGGCTCGACCGGTGGTACGCGCGCAACTGGACCCTGTGGCACGACGTCGCGATCCTGCTGAAGACGATCCCCGCCGTGCTGCGCCGCGATGGCGCCGTGTAGGCAGGCAGGTCAGGTCCCACCGCCGGCTCGGAACCGCAGAACGCGGCAACCACCGGTGGGCCGACCGGTCGGCCCACCGGCCGGCGATGGGAATCTCAGGCGACGGGCTCCGTGGCGCGCAGGACCGCCGGCTCCGCGCTGGCCGCAACATTCAGCAGGATGTAATGAAGCAGCATCGGCTCCGCGAAGGTGTAAAGCCCGAAGCCCGCATGGTGGCACCGGCGCACCACGCCGGCGGCGCCCAGGCGGGCCCACGGCTCCGGCTCGATCACCCGCCCGCCGATCCGCACCGCGCCATCCACCTCCTGCACCGCGAAGCGGCCGAAAAGATCGTGACCGGCTGCGGCGATCGCCTCCAGCAGGGCTTGGACCTGTCGATCCTGCCCATCGCGGGTCAGTTCCGCAAACGTCACGGCGACGCGCGGATCGATCTCCAGCCGTGCGCGGGCTATCGCGGCGCGCAGGTCGGCATTGGTCACCACCGCCGCACGCCGCTGCAGCGCGTTCTCCCCGGCGTGCAGGCCCAGCAGATGGGCGATGTAGGGCACGCCCCGCGCCAGGGCGGCAATCCCCTCCTGAATATGGGCGGGATACTCGATGCCGGCGTGCCGCGCGCCGGCCGCCAGGATCTCTTTCACCTCGTAATCGGAGAGCAACGGCAGATGGACGCCGATGATGTTGCGCTGAATCGACGGATGCCGCCCGAGCAATTCCTCCAGGCTGTCCGACACGCCGACCACGACGATGCTCAGCCGCGCGCCGCGGTCGGACACTTGCTTGATCGTATCGGCGAGGCGGGTGCGCGTGTCGGAATCGGCCACGCGGTCGAATTCGTCGACGATCAGCACGAGCCGCCGGCCGGACAGGCGTCCGGGCAGCAGCGCGACGTCGCGCGGGTGCAGCGGACGCTGCGGCAGCGCCGCCTCGCACCCCTCCAGCCCCGGGTCGTCCACCGCCGGCAGGCTCAGGAACGGTTTCGGCAGATCGCGCACCAGGCCACGGATGATTTCGTCGAAGTCGCTGCCGTGGGAACAGGCGTAACGTCCGACCATGTAGCCCGCGGTCCGTGCGGCGGCGGCAACGAGATTGACGAGCGACGTCTTGCCCCGGCCCCGGTCTCCGTACAGCACCACATGGGCACGGTTGTAGGAAACCGCCTGCACGATCAACGCCAGCTCGGACGTGCGCCCGGCGAGGCGCCGGGGGTTACGTTGCGGTTGCGTCGGCGTGAACGCCTCGCGCAGGGCGGCGTGGCCCCGATGGCCGAAATCCGCCGCGGGCGGCGGGCCCGGCGGCGTCGCCGGCCGGGAGACGAGCGGCGGCATCTGGCGGGGGCTCCGGCGACGGATCGGGGCGCGCTTGCGATGGCTGAACAGCCTGAACATCGTTACGATCGTTCCGTGGTTGATGCGGGGTCGAGGCACGCGGGAGGGCGTTGCACCGTCGGCGGCATCTCCCGCGCGTGTCTATATCGCGGCAGCGCCGCGCACTGACACCAGAATGCGCATCACATTCTTGAATGGTCTGTATCCACCGCACGGCAACGCCGGGGCGGAGAACAGCCTGCGCCTCCTCGCCGGCAGCCTCCAGGCCCGCGGGCACGCCTGTTCGGTGGTCACCCTGACCCCGTCGGCACGGCCGGAACACGGCGAAGTGGACGGCATTCCGGTCGATTATCTGCCCTTGGCAAATGTCTATTGGCCGCATGGCGGACATCGGCCCCGCGCGCTGCGGCCGGCGTTCCAGCTCCTGGATGCGTTCAATCCGTTCATGCTGCGGCGGATGTCCGCAATGCTCGCGGAACGGAAGCCCGATGTCGTCAATTGTCACAACCTGCAGGGGTTCTCCGCCGCGGCCTGGCTCGCCGCAGCGCGGCAGGACATTCCGGTGGTGCAGACCGTCCACGACTACTATCCGGCCTGCCCACGCAGCGCGATGTGGAAACCGGAGGCGGGAAACTGCCGGAGCCCGTGCCCCGAATGCCGCCTCTTCTCGCTGCCGCGGCGACGGCTGTCGTCGATCCCGGCCGCGGTGACCGCCGTCAGCCACCGCCTGTTCGACCGGCTGGCGGCGGCGGGAGCGTTTCCGGCCGCGGCCGCGGGCGCGCAGCCGGTGCGCATCATCCGCGGCAACAACGCCGCCATCGTCCCGCCGACGGCGCCGGAGCACCCCGCCGTGCCGCTCAGGATCGGCTTCATGGGCCGGCTGGAACCGACCAAGGGGCTGGAAAACCTGCTCGACGCGGTGCGCGCGGCGCCCGCCGGCGCGGCAAGCCTTGCGGTCGCGGGAACCGGCCGCAGCGACTACGTCGCCCGCCTCAAGCTCCGTGCGGCCGGTTGCGGCGCCATCGCCTTCCTTGGCCATGCCCGGCCCGCTGACTTCTTCCCGACCATCGACGTGCTGGTCATCCCCTCGGTGTGGGAGGACCCGTTCCCGCGCGTGTTCCACGAGGCCCTGGCCTACGGCGTCCCCAGCCTGGTGACCCCGCTCGGCGGCCTCCGCGAAGTCATCCGCGTCGCCGAGACGGGGTTCGTCGCCCCCGGCGCCGATGCGGCCGGGCTGCGCGCCGGGCTCGCCGCCCTGCTGGCGCAAGGATGGGACCGGGCAGCGATGCGCGCGCGCTGCCGCGCCGCGGCCTCCGCCTACGACGCCGAGCGCATCGCCGCCCAGTACGAGGCCGTGCTGCGCGCCGCCGCGGCGGGCCAAGCCATTCCGGAGGATGCCGGGGAGGTGTGGCGCGCCCCCCCCGGATCGCGACCCCGACGCGCCGGTACAACCGAGGTGCTGCATGGGACCTGACCTGCTGGCCGCGAGCGGCGTGCTCGCCGTATTGGCTGCCCATCCCTTCACGACCTACCCCGCGAGCCTGTTTCTGGCGGCGCGCGGCAGGGCGGCGCGCGAGGCGCCGTGGCCGCCCCAGGGGATGACACCGAGCGCGGCCCCCGGGCCCGAGGCGCGGGTTGCGCTGTGCGTCTCGGCCTACAACGAGGAGCATGCGATCCGCGCCCGCATCGAGAACATGCTGGCGTTGCGCGCCACGCTGCCGCAGCTGGAACTGCTGGTCTATGTCGATGCCGCGAGCGACCGCACCGCCGAGATCGCGGGCGAATACCAGGACCGCGTCACCGTCGTCGTCGGCACCGCCCGGCACGGCAAGACCCATGGCATGAACACGCTGGTGTCGCTGACCGAGGCGGAGTTCGTCGTGTTCTCCGACGCCAATGTACGTTTCGCGCCGGATGCGATCCCGCGCCTGCTCGCCCGCTTCGCCGACCCCGCGGTGGGATGCGTCTGCGGACACCTGATCTACACGAGCGAGGCAGCCAGCGCGACCGCCGAGACCGGATCGATCTACTGGCGGCTGGAGGAGCGGATCAAGGATCTGGAGAGCCGGACCGGATCGACGATGGGCGCCGACGGCTCGATCTTCGCGATCCGCCGCCGCCTGCACCGCCCTCCCCCGCCCGACATCATCGACGACATGTTCGTGTCTATGTCAATATTATGTGACGGCTGGCGCGTGGTGCGGGCGGCAGACGCGCTGGCGTACGAGGCGACCGTGTCGCGCCCCGGCGAGGAGTTCCGCCGCAAGACCCGCATCGCCTGCCAGGCGTTCAACGTGCACCGTCTGTTGTGGCCCCGGCTGCGCCGGCTGTCGCTTTGGAACCGCTACAAATACGCCTCGCACAAGCTGCTGCGCTGGCTGTCGGGCTGGCTGCTGGCGGGAGCCGCGCTGTGCTACGCCGCCGGCTTGGCGGCCATGGGAGACTGGATCCTGCTGGCGCTCAGCGCCGCGGCCGGCGCCGGGGTGCTGGCGCTCGGGCTGGCGCGCCCGGCGAGCGCCGCGGGCAAGCTGCTCGACATCGCCGGCGCCTTCGCCGCCACCTCGCTCGGCGTGCTGCGCTCGCTGCGCGGCGATCGTTTCCAGGTCTGGACGCCGCCGGCCTCCGCCCGCGCGCGCGGATGAGGCCGTGCGGCGGACGCCATCGTCAGACCTTGTTGAGCACCAGGACGAGAGGCCGCGCCGCGGCGTTGGTAATGGCATCGAGCGCCCGGTGCAGATGCGCGGACGTCGATTCCCCGGCCGCCAGCACGAGCAGGATCGCATCGACCGCACAGGCGAGGGTCAGTGCGTTGGCGGACACGTCGAGTGGCGGCGCGTCCAGCACCACGAGGTTGTATTCCTCGCGCGCCTCGGCGAGCAGGTTCTGCAGATGGGTCGTCTGCAACAACCGGCTGGCGGCCACCGCCGGATCTGCCACCAGCAGGCAATCGAGGGCGGACCGGGCGTCGGTCCGGATCACCTCCATCCAGTGCTCCTGGCCCAGCAGCGCATCGACCAGTCCGTTGCTGTCCGGTATCCCAAGCAGCTCGGAGAGCGAGGGATGCGCGAGATCGCCTTCGATCAGCAGGGTGCGCAGCCCGTCGAGCGCCGCCAGCCGGGCAAACGCGGCGGCGACGCTGGAGCACCCCTCGCCGCCGGCGGTCGAGACGAACAGCAGGGTGCGCGGCATGGCGCCGCGGCCGGCCGCCTGTAGCTGGGTTCGCAGCAGCCGCAGCGATTCGGTCAATTCTCCCCAGGGCGCATCCGCGACCTCCAAGGCAAGCGAGGCGGCGCGGCCATGACCCTGCAGCCGCGGAATCCCGGCCATCGGCCGCACGCCGACTTCCTCGGCAAGGTCCTCGGGGTCGACGAAGGCGCCATGGTTGCGGCGTCGGAGCAGGGTCACGAAGCCGCCGAACGCCACGCCGCCCAGCAGACCAAGCGCCCCTGCAAGCTTGGGCCGGGGGCTGGACGGAAACGCCGGCGGCGTCGCCAGGCTGACGATCCGCGCGTTCACCGCATCAAGGCCGCTGCGGTCGCTCTGCGTCTGGTCGGCGCTGACCAGCAGCGACTGATAGAGGCTCTGCTGCGCCTTCATGTCCTTCTGGTACTGGTCGAGCTGCGCCTGCACGGTTGCCAGCCGGCTCGCCTTGGCCTGGGCGGTGGCGAACTGCTTCGCCAGCGCCCTTTCCCGCTGGCCCGCGGCCTGCACCTGCGCCGCGAGGCCGGCCACCGCGCGATGGGTCTCCCGCGCCACGGCCGCGCGGGCCGAGGCAAGCCGCGCCTCCGCCGCGCGCAGCGCCGGGTAGCGCGGGCCATAGGTCTGCGACAGGTCGGCGACCCGGCGGGCGGCGTCCGCCTCGCGCTCGCGCAGCACGGAGATCGTGCCGGTGTTCAACCCTTCCGCGCCGCCGGGCACGCCGCCGCCGAGCGGGGCCAGGATGGCGGCGCGCGCATACTGGGCTTCCAGCGCCGATCGTTCCGTCTGCGCCCGGGTCAGCGCGGCCGACAATTCCTGCAACTGCTGCTGGCCGACCGTGCCCGACTGGGTGCGCACGATTTCATAGGCCTGGCGGGTGCGATCGATCTTCTGCGCGAGCCTGTGGATCTGGTCGGAGACCCGCTTCAGGCGATTGGTCAAGGTTGCGTTCGCCGCCGTGTTGGCGGCGTCGACAGCGGCCTGCTTGTCTTCGATGTAATGATGCAGCAGGTCGTTCACCACGGCTGCCGCCATGCCCGCCGAGGCGGCGCGGAAGTCGACCGTGATCACCATGCTCTGGCCGTAATTGGAGACCGCGAGACGATGCTCGATCGTCCCGACCACGAGCGCATCGACGAGCGCCGGGGTCGGCGGCCCCGCCAACGCCGGATCTGGCAGCAGCTTGAGTCCGATCGCGACGCGGCCAAGCGCCGCCGGCAGGTGACGCGCGAGAAAAAGCTTCACCCGCGACGACAGCGAAGCCGGCCGCAAGGTAGGATTGAAGTCTGGATAGCGTGCGAGCTTCAGGTCGCGCACCACCTTGCGGATCAGCGTCGGCGATTGCAGCATCGCCATTTCGCTGCGAACCACCGGCATCGGATCGGCCAGCACCGGGCTCTTGAGCGCGCCCTCCAGCGCCGGAATGGCCACGCTGCGGTTGTCGACCGCCACGGTTCCCGTCGCCGTGAACTGCTCGGCCAGCAACGTCTTGGCACCGATGTAACCAGCACCGCCGACGACCAGGCCGCAGACGAGCAGCAGGCGCCACCGCCGGCGCAGCGCCTTGAGCACCTGTGCCGGGCCGATGGCTTCGGCCACCTGGGGTTCCCGGTCCGCCGCCTCCAGCCGCGGGGCAATCGTCCAATCCGGCATTCGTCGCGGCACCTCCGTGGTCGCGCACGATGGCGGCGCGACCATTCCCTGGGAACGACATTATCAGGACAGGACCGGTTCGCCCGGCCACGATGCCGTGAGGACCCCGTATCGACGCACACGACGCCATGCATTCCCCGCGGCGCGATCGTAGATAGGGGCCAACGGGAGCCAGGCAAGCATGCCGCAGAAGCGTTCCGACACCGATGTCGAGGGGGGCCGATGTCGAGGGGAACCGTTCGAGGGCGGCACCCGGCGACGGCAACAGAGCTACGGATCATGGAGAAAGCCCCCAGTGCAAGCGCGTGTGAAAGCGAGGCTCGCCTATTTCATCCTTGCGCACCGGCACCCGGAGCAGCTTCGCCTGCTGGTGGAGACGATCGCTGATCCGCGCGATTTCGTGATCCTGCATGTCGACCTGAAATCACGGCTTGGCCTGCGGGCGGACCGCAACGGCACCTGGGCGATGGCGCGCCGTCTCGCGCGGACGTATCCGAACGTACACCTGCTGCGCTCACGCTTCACCAATTGGGGAGGCTGGAGCCTGTGCCAGGTGATGCTTGACGCAATTGACCGGGCGCTCGCGCTGGATGCCGGCTGGACGCATCTCGTCAACCTCAGCGGGCAATGTTTTCCGATCAAGCCGCTGGACAGCATCCGTGCCGGGATCGGCGCGGCCGGCGACGCGGCGTTCGTCGAATTGCGTCATTTCTCCAGCCTGCCCGCCGACGACTGGCACCTGCGCTGGAACCCGATGATCGAACTGCCGCACCGCGCGGTGCGGCTGCGTGGCCCGCGCCGGCGGCCGGACGGCTTCGAGCTGGACTACAAAGGCTCGCAATGGTGCATCCTGCCGCGCGCCTTCTGCGCCTGGCAGCGCGAGGCGCCGGTGGCGCAGGAGATCCGGCGCTATCTGAGCGGCCTGTTCCTGTCCGACGAACTGCTCATGCAGACCCTGGTGCGCAACGGCCCCTGGCGCGAGCGGGTCGCGCCCCATTTCGGTCGCGAGATCGTGTGGCCCGGCCCGCGGGTGATGACCATGGCAGACTGGGACGACCTGCAACGAAGCCCGGCTTTCTACGCCCGCAAGTTTGATCCGTCAGTCGACGACCGCATCGCCCCGGCGCTGGCGCGCGCCATCGCCGGCGCGGACGGACGGTGCGTCTCCGCGCCGCGCGGCGAGGAACGGCGCACGACCTTGCCGCAGGTGGCGTGATGTCTCGTCGCAGGAATGTTTTCATCATGTTCCGGAACGCGATCCCTTTGCTTTCAGTGACCTGCGGGTTCCCGAACGGCGATAGCGTTTCGCGGGCAGGACACTAGATGCGGATCGCCCTGATCGACCCGTCTTTGTTCACCGCGCCGTATGACGCGGCCCTCGCCGCCGGGTTGCGCAGCGTCGGCCACGAGGTAAGCCTGCACGCCCGCCGCGCGCGCGCCGAGGATGCCGGCCCTGCGGGCCAGCCGGTCACCGCGAGCTTCTATCCGGTCGCCAGCCTGGCGGCGGCGCAGGCGCTGCCGCGGGCGTTGCGGCTCGGCATCAAGGGGCTGGACCACATCGTGTCGATGAACCGCCTGGGCAGGCGGCTGCGCCAGGAGCGGCCGGACGTCATTCATTTCCAGTGGCTGCCGTTGCCGATGGTCGACCGCCATTTCCTGCCCACGCTGCGCACGCTAGCACCATTGGTGCTGACCGTGCATGATTCCAATCCGTTCAACGGCAACCCGGCGGCCGGCCTGCAACGCCGCGGCGCATTTGCCGGCTTTCGCCATTTCGATCGGTTGATCGTCCACACGGCGCAAGGGCGCCAGCGCCTCTGCGCGCACGGCGTGGCCGGCGAGCGGATCGCCGTCGTGCCGCACGGCCTGCTGGCGCGCCCGCATGCCGGGCCGGCCGCCGGCGAGGCGATGGACGGGGAGATCACCTTCCTGCTGTTCGGCAAGATCAAGCCGTACAAGGGCGCCGACCTGCTGATCGCGGCCCTGGCCCGGCTGGCGCCGCAGCTGCGGAATCGGGCGCGCGTCCACATCATCGGCCAGCCCTACATGGACCTCGCCCCGCTGCACCAGTTGGCGCAGCGCCTCGGCGTCGCCGAGCGGGTGACGATCGCCGCGCGCTTCGTGCCGGAGGCGGAGATCCCCACTCTGTTCGGCCCGGGGACCATCGCTGCATTCCCCTATCGCGAGATCGAGGCGAGCGGCGTGCTGTCGCTGGCGGTCGCGCATGCGCGCCCGGTGCTCGCGAGCCGGCTGGGCGGGTTCGGCGAAACGATCCGCCACGGCGAGGACGGCCTGCTCGTGCCACCCGACGACGTGGCCGCGCTGACCGACGCGATGGCGCGCTTCCTGGCCGCGCCGGCGTTTGCCGCTGCCTGCGCGCGCGCGATCGCCACCAGGGCGAACGACGTTCCCGACTGGACCGACATCGCCCGCCTGACGACGTCGGTGTATGACGCGGCGGCGCGCAGCCGGGCCACAGGGCCGCTTGCGGCGGCTACAGCGCGCGCAGGCCGCGCCGAAGCGCCGCCGCCGCCGCCGGCAGGCGGCCATCCGTAACCTTGGCATCATAGTCGGGAGCGCGATAATTCCAGTAGCATTCATAAGCCACCGGCCCGCCCTCCTGCATCCAGCCGATCATGTTGCGGATGAACAGTGGGTCGTCCCCGGCGCCGTGCCCGTCCGGACGGGTCCCGGTGCCCCATTCCGGAAAGGAGCGCGGCTTGCCGTGCGCCTTGGCGAAATCGCGATGCCAGATCAGGCCTGCCGCATGATGCAACAGATAGTCCCAGCGCCGGAGCGGGCTGGTGATCAGCGGCCAGGACTGGTTGTACACGTCGAGGCCGATCACATCGACGACGTCGTCGCCCGGATAGGCCGCCGCCGTCGGGCCGTCGATCATCGCCGGACACCAGTCGAACCGGAACCGCGCGCCAGGCACGCTGCGCATCGCGAGCGCGATCCGGCGCCAGTAGCGCGCAAACGCCGCCGCATGGCCGCGCGCCGTCCAGGGGTACCAGCCGCCGTTGAATTCCCAACCGATCCGAACGAAAGCGTCGGCGTCGCCGCCAGAAACCAGCCGGTGCGCGAGAGTACGGAAATGCGCGTCGAACCGCCCCTCCGCGCCCTGGTTCAGGGTGGGATGCCCCGCACCGACCAGCATCGGCACCGAAATCGCCAGGGTGCGGCCCGGCAACTGCTTCCAGCAGCCGGTGATCCACCCGGCCTCGTTCAGCATGCCGGGCCAGCTGTCCATCTGCAGGAAGTCGAGCACGACCTGCACGGGACGGCCAAGCCAGGCCTGGAACGCCTCGACGGCGGGAACCCCGGTACAGCCGGCGCCGCCGTAGACGCCGAGCGGGATGCGCCGGCCGGCCGGCCCGCCCCCATCCTGCGAGAGCGCGCCGGCAAGGCCGAAATGGTGCCTGGAGGCGCCGGCAAGGCCGGAATATGGCCAAGTGACGCCGGCAAGGCCGGAATATGGCCAAGTGGCGCCGGCAAGGCCGGCGACGCCAGCAATGGCAAGCAGGCCGAAGCGACGCCGTGCCGGCTCCGCAGGAACGTCACGCTTTGTCATGGAACGAGCGACACCCGGGCTGGAGGGCCGGGATACGGACAGCCCCGCACCGGCGTTCCCGCCTGCATACCGTCCGCACCGGCGTCCCGCAGTCACGTGTGGGCGAGGCGTCCCGGCGAGCGGATCAAGCAGCAGGTCTGGCGTGCCTCAGGCCGCGATCAAACCTGGTAGACTGGCCCTATGGCGCAAACCCTGAGCCCTGCCCGGGTCGCTTTGGCCGGTCCCGCCGCCCGGCCGTTCCGGCGACCGCGCCTGCTGACGCCCGAGCGGTTCGTCGCGGCGATCCTCTTCGTCTGCCTGGTGCTGCAGCGGTTCGCCCTGCCGGTGAGCGACCTCGCGCTCAGCGTCGCCGCGCCGCTCGGGCTGCTGCTGGGGGCCTGGGGGCTGGCCTCCGGCGTGCTGTCGATCGATCGGCGCCGCTCCGCCTGCTTCCTGGGGCTCTGCGCGATCGCGCTGGTCGCCACCGCCGTGCATGCCAACATTCCGGTGGCGATCGCCCCGCGCACCAGCTTCCACTCGTTGATCTACTGGCTGGCGATCACCGGCTTCGCGGTGCTGCGCCTGCGCGAACCGATGCCGGAGGAGCAGTTCTTCGCCGTGGTATCGCGCTGGCTGACAGTGGTGGCCGCCGCCGGGGTGCTGGCCTTCGTCGGACAGTTCGTCGGCTTGACGCTGTTCACGTTCCGCCACCTGGTGCCGGCGAAGCTGCTGATCGAATACCAATACGCGGTGGTGATCCCGCTGCCCGGCAGTGGATTCCTGCGCGCCAACGGGTTCTTCCTGGTGGAACCGTCGGTGTTTTCCCAGTTCATGGCGGTCGGGATCATCGTGGAGCTGCTGTATTTCCGCCGGACGTGGCGGATGGCGCTGTACGCGGCGGGGCTGCTGGCATCGGTCTCCGGCACCGGATGGCTGGTGCTGGCGGCATTCCTGGTCCGTTCGATGCTGACGACGTCGTCGCGCAACGTGACCCGCGCCCTGATCCTGGTCGCCGTCTGCGTGCTTGCCGTGGTCGCCGCAAGCCTGATCCTGCCCGATGCGACCAGCGTCCTGCTCAGCCGCACGAACGAACTTTCGGAAACCGGCAGCAGCGGCTATGCGCGCTTTGTCACGCCCTTCATGGCGCTCGGCTGGGTGCTGCACGATGCGCCATGGAGCCTCCTGACCGGCCTTGGCCCCGGCGCCAGCCAGAGCATGCTGCTGCCGTTCCATTATGATATCGATACGCCAGTAAAGATCGTGATCGAATACGGCGCGTTCGGACTGGCGACCTATCTCGGCCTGCTGCTCGCGGCGCGGCGGACCGCGCGGCAGAACCTGCTGGTCGCGCCGCTGATGGTGCTGCTGATGTTCACCGGCGGTTATCAGGATTTCCCGCCGATCTTGTTTCCGGTCGTGCTGATCACGACGGTCGCCGCGCTGCGTGACACCACGGCCGCGTCGCGCCCGGCGCCGATGGCACGAAGGCGCGTGCGCGGCTGAGCCCAGGCTCCGATCTCCTGCCTCCGTGACATGTTGCCCCCGCGGCGTGTTGTCCCGGCAGCGGGGAATTGTGGCGAAAACCGGGCAGGTTCTTCTTGTCCCCCGGCGGAACAGGCGTAAACTAGGCCGCACAGAAACGCGGGTAGGACGCCCAGGATGTCGGAGACCTCTCGGCCGCGAGCGGACCGCGCGGTGCCGGATGGGTTGGCGCGACGCGGCGCCCGGCTTCTCGTGCTGCTGAGCGCGCTCGGCGCCGGCAGCGCCTCCGTGCTATGGGTCGAGGTGGGGCTCACTGCGGCCGCGCTCGACTACGCGCTGACCATCGCCGTGCTGTATGCCGTCGCGGTGCGGGTGGTGCGGCACGGGCGGCTGCATGCCGATCACCCGGAGGCCGACAAAGCGCCGGCCCGGTCCGGCTCGCTCCCTTCCACCGTCGGGTCGCCGCCGGCCCGGCGCTGACCCCGATCCTGCGCTGATCGCCACACGCCTGGTTTACGGACGTACACGGCTTTGTGCCTTCCCCGTCGCTTGCAGCGCCGGCCGTCCTGCCCTTGTACGGGGCATCCATACATACGATACATGCGAACCGGAACGAGGGTGCCTGCGCAATGATCCGTGCCTCGGTCGTGTTGCCGGCCTACAATGCCGAAGCCTTCGTCGAACGGGCCATTGCCTCGGTTCTCGGCCAGACCGAGCCGGCGGTGGAGGTTCTGGTCGTCGACGACGCGTCCACCGACGCCACCGCTTCCCTTGTGGCAGGCATCGCCGCCCGGGACCCGCGGGTCCGCCTGATGCGCCAGGAGGTCAATTCCGGACCGGGCGCGGCACGCAACCGCGCCATCGCCGAGGCACGGGGGGAGTGGATCGCGCTGCTCGACGCCGACGACAGCTTCGCGCCGCACCGGATCGAGACCCTCGCGGCGCTGGGCGATCGCCGTGGCGCCGACATGGTGTCCGACAATCTGCTGCTGGCGACCGACGACGACGCGCCGGCGAGCCCGATGATCCCGCGCGACGCGCTGCCCGAGCCGCGCCGCATGACGGCTTCCGAATTCGTCGCCGGCAATATCGGCCGACGACGCGCGCCCCGGTTCAGCTACGGCTTCATGCACCCGATGATCCGCCGCCAGTTCCTGGCGATGCATGCGCTTCGCTACGACGCGCGCAACCGGTTCGGCGAGGATTTCCTGTTCTACCTGGCGGGGTTGATGCGCGGCGCCGCCTGGTGGATCACTCCGGCTGCGCTCTATCGCTACACGATCCGGCCGGGATCGCTGACCGAGGTGCAGACGGCCGCCGACCTGAACCGCATTCGCCTGGCCGAGCAGCACCTGCTGGAGCGCACCCGGCGCTGGCCCGACCCGGCGCTGCCGCGCGTGCTGCGCCGGCACAAGGCCGGGATCGAACGGCGCTATTACTACCGCGCGTTCACCGACGCGCTGAAGGCGCAAGCTTTTTCGGACGCCCTGACCCTGTTGTGCGAAAGCGGCAACAGCCTGCGCCACATTGCGCTGGAAAGCGCGGTCCAGGCGCCGATCATCCTCGGCAAGGCGGCGCGGGGCGGCTACCACCGCAGCCGCCAGCCGGTCAAAGTCAAAGAGGCCTCCTGATCCCGGCGGCCGCGGGGTCGGCGGCGGCGCGGGTTCAGCGACCGGAGAACGGCGCGGCGGCGGTGTCCGACCCACCGGTGACGGCAGCGGCAACAGCAGCGGCAGCAGCGGTGGCGTCCAACCCGCCGCCAGATACGGCAGCGACAGCCCCGAGCGGTTCCGCCCCCGCCGGGGCCACGCCGGTCAAGGTCGGGTGGACGGCCTGGGCGCGCACGACCAGCGGGGCGGGATGATGCAGCCGGGCGCGCAACCAACGTCCGGCGCCGCGTTCCAGCACGATCTGGCTGTAATGGGCGACGATCAGCGAGGGGGGCAGTGCCAGGACGAAAAACACCGCCTGCGCCCCCGGGCCCACCGCGCGGACCACCCCGGTCACCATCATCTCGTGCTTGACGCCCGCCATCACGATCGGATGCCAGAGATAGAAGCTGTAGCTGATGGTGCCGAGATACTGCATCACCGGCAGGCGCAGGAACCGCCCGAACAGGCCACGCCCGGATGCCAGCCCGGCGAGGCCGAACGTGGCCGCCGCGAACGCCAGCACCGCGAGCGGCAGACGCATGTCATGCGTCCATTCGAACATGGTCGACATGGTGAGCGGCGTCGGCCGCGACAACAGTTGCACCCCCCGCCAGCAGGCCAGGAACGCCAGCAGCATCGCGACAGGGTAGCGGGTGAACGGCGCCGCCCAGCGGCCATCGATCAGGCCTTCGGCGACGATCACGCCGGCCAGGAAATAGATCGCGCGAGGATACAAAGCGAGGACCAGGCACGCGAGCGGCACGCCGAGCCAGAACGTTGCCCTTCCGCGCCGCGAGGCCAGCCACCATCCGCCGCTGCAGGCAAGATAGAACATCGCCTCGTAGCTGAGCGACCATGCCGCAGGATGATAGAGCGGCAGATGGAAGAAGCCCGGCAAGGCGAGCAGGTTCGCCGGCAGCCAGAGCAGGAACCATCCCACCGAGCGGCCGGCGAACCCTTCCAGGCGCGTGACGAACCCGAGCAGGCCGATAGTCAGGATCGTCGCCCACAGCACGGGAAAAATGCGGATCGCGCGATCGGTCAGGAAGCTGGCGGGGCTGCGTGCCCGGCGCAGCGCGCCGCTGATCACGAAGCCACTGATGCAGAAGAACGCCTCCACCCCGAATTCGGTCGTGCGCAGGCCGAAGAGGGCGAGCGGGGTCGCGAGCAGGGAAAACGTGGGCAGTCCGGAGTTCACGACATGGAAGACATAAACCGCGCTTGAGAACAGGCCTCGGGCACCATGTACCGAGCGGTTGAATTCCTGCTTCTTCGGTTTCGGCGGACGTGGTGACAAGGCGGAAACGCGCCTCCGGCTGTTGCGAGGACCGGCGCCAAGGTGGCGCCACGCCTCCGGCCGGGCAACCAGGATCAGCTGTCGGTTCCATCAAGACTTGTTGTAGACAAGTGCTTATGGCGGAACCATGTCCAACCTGTCGCCACCGGACGCCGGCGGTCGTATCAGGCAGGTGGCCGCAGCATGAAATGAATACGCATGTCGCATTTTTCAGCAATCGGACGAAGCTGTGCACGACGGCGCGGCGGGCTCCCCGCGGGACAGGGGGCCGTGCCTGCGCCGCGGCGTGGCCGCGAAGACGACGTGCCCGGTGCCTTCCCGCGCTGTCCGCGCGACGTTCCCCGGCGGCCCCGTCGTCTCCCGCCGCGTCCGCCAGCGACCCATCGGCGCCGGAATTAGCACAACCTTAGGCTTTGCCCGCTACGCCTTCGTCAGCCGAAACGGGTAGACCAAATGGGGTACGTGTCAGGATCCGGCCTGCGATCGGACGCGGCTCGCTCCGCCGTGACATCCGCCCAGTCGGGCACCGTCGCTCAATCTCCGGCCGAGCGCCCGCGCCAGGGCAGCGCCGGCCACTCACGTGTCCCTGGGCTTGCGCGCCTGGCGCGCGGCCTGGGCGGGCGGCTGCACCGCGCGCTCGCGCGGCCGGTCTGCCCGGTCTGCGGCGCGCGCACCACGTTTTCCGGGTTCACCGAAAACCCGCGCGAATCCGGGCGTTGCGCGATCTGCCAATCGTTCAACCGACAGCGGCAGATGGCCTGCGCGATCCGCCGCCTGCATCGCCTGCCGATGCGGGGCAGCTTCCGCTTCTCCGCAGGCTTCAGGATCCACAACGCGGAAGCGAACGGCGCGCTGCACCGCGCGCTGGCGGCGCATCCGGGATATGCCGGATCGGAATATTTCGGGCCGGACCATGCGCCGGCGGAACAGGTCGGCGGAATCCGCCACGAGGATCTCCGGAACCTGTCCTACGCCGCCGGCGCGCTCGATCTCGTCCTGTCCAGCGACGTGCTCGAACACATGCCGAACCCGTACGACGCCCATCGGGAGATCCTGCGGGTGCTCCGGCCGGGCGGGCGCCATATTTTCACCGTGCCGTACAACGCCGGCGCGGCGCACGATGATGTCCGCGCCCAGGTTCTGAACGATAAGATCACCTATCTGGCCGAGCGGCTCTACCACGGCGACCCGGTGAACCCGGACGGCGACGGCATCCTGGTATGGACCATCTTCGGGCGGGAGATGACCGGGAAGCTCGAAGAACTCGGGTTCCGGACCCAGGTGCTGCGGCTGCACGAACCGCGCTACGGCATCATCGGCGCCGGCGCGATCGTGTTCGACGCGATGAAGCCGGGCTGACACCAGTGCGCCAAACGGGCGACCGTTTCGCCTTTTCGGCGGAATGGCATGGCGTGCCGGGTTTCACTCCTCCTCGGCGGCGGTTTCCGCTTCCAGTTCCAGCAACTGCTCCGCCGCCGCGTCCTCCACCGCCTCGACGCCGCGCAGCGCGCGGCTGACGGCGCGGGTGCGCCGCCGGGCGGCGTCGATCGTGTTGCTCATGGTGCCGGCGTTCTTCGCCAGCCGCTCCAGCACCTGGTCCATCTTGCGCATCTCGGTGACGGTGGCGCCGAGCAGGCTGCGCACCTGGTCCGCCTTCTGCTCCAGCGCCAGCGTAATGAAGCCGAGATGGATGGTCCGCAGCAGCGCCGGGAACAGGCTCGGCCCCAGCACGAGCACCCGGCTCTCCCGCCCGATCGCGTCGATCAGCCCCGGCAGCCGCGCCACCTCGGCGAACAGCGCGTCGGTCGGCAGGTACATCACCGCGAACTCCACCGTCACCGGCGGGTTGATGTATTTCTCGGCGATCTTCTTCGCCTGCAGCTTCACCGCCGCCTCCAGCCGGCGGGCCGCGGCGCGCTCGGCGTCCACGTCTCCAGCCTCCGACGCCGCCAGCAGCCGCTCGTAATCCTCCACCGGGAACTTGGCGTCGATCGGCAGCAGCGGGCGGTCGGCGCCGCGGCCGGGCATGCGCACCGCGAACTCCACCGCGTCGTCGGAGTTGGGCCGCACCTTGCAGTTGGTCTCGTAGGCGCCGGCCGGCAGGATGTCGTCCAGCATCGCCCGCACCTGGGCCTCGCCCCAGCCGCCGCGCGTCTTCACGTTCGAGAACAGCCGCTTGAGATCGCCCATCTGCGCGTTCAGCACGGCGAACTCGCCCATCGCCTTCTGCACCGCCGCGAACTGGTCGATGACCCGGGCGAAGCTCTCGGTCATCTGCTTCTCCACCGCGGCGTGAAGCTGTTCGTTCACGGTCTTCTGGATCTCGGCCAGCTTGGCTTCGTTGCCCTCGCGCAACTCACGCAGCTTGGCGTCCAGCACGGAACGGGTGGTCTCGAACTGGGTGCCCATCGCCTCGGTCGCCTTGCGCTGGGATTCGGCGAGCGCGGCGCGCAGTTCGGCCTGCTCGCGGGTCTGCGTCTCCTGCGCCAGGCGCAGTTGCTCGTTCAGGGTGCGGCGGATCGCTTCCAGCCGCTCCTCGTTGCCGTCCCGCACCTCGCGCAGCCGGGCGTCGAGCGCGCCGCGCACGGTCTCGAACTGCGCCGTCAGCACGGCCACGTCCTTCGCCTGCGCCTCGGCCAGCGCCGCCCGCAGCGCGCCCTGCTCCTGCGTCAGCACGGTGCGCACCTGTTCCAGCCCGGTTTCCTGCGCGCCGCGCAGCAGGGCGATGCGGTCCGCCAGGTCGCTGCCGAGCGCGGTCACGCCGCGGCGGGTGGTCTCCGCTTCGGCCCGCGCGCCCGCAACGGCCTGCTCGACCAGCAGGCGCAGCCGCTCCAACGCCGCCGCCTGTGCTGCGCCGCCGCCTTGACGCAGTGCCACCGCCAGCGCGGCGAGCGTGGCCAGCAACGCGAGGCCCGCCACCACGACGGCCGGATCGATCGGCATGCGCACGTCTCCCCAAGGATGCGAAGTCCCGATTATCGGCTAGAATCGTCGCTTCGACCACGGCAGGACGGATCTTCCCGGTGACCCAGCAGGACGTTTTCTGGTTCGAAGACATGGCAGCCGGCCAGGTGCTGCACTCGGCGCGCGCGATCACCCTCGATCGCGACGCGATCATCGCCTTCGCCCGGCAATATGACCCGCAGCCCGCCCATCTGGGCGAGGAAACCGCGAAGGACAGCCAGTTCGGCCTGTTCTGCGCCAGCGGCTGGCAGACCGGCGTCACCACCATGCGGCTGATCTTCGAGACCCTGCGGATCGCCCGCGGCGGCATGGGCGCCGGCATCGAGCAGCTTCGCTGGCTCCGCCCGGTCCGCCCCGGCGACGCGCTGCGGGTGAAGATCGAGGTGTTGGCCGCCCGCCCGTCCCGCTCCCGCCCCGACGCCGGGGTGGTGACCTACCGCTGCACCACCCTGAACCAGGAGGATGCGCCGGTGCAGGAGTTCACCACCACGGTGCTGATGCCGCGGCGGCAGCCGGGCTGATCACGCCATCGCGCCCCGCGCCGCCACCGGCCAGAGGCATTCCACCCGCCCGTCGCGCACGCCCACGAACCAATCATAGCGGTCGATCGTCGGGTCGCAGTGGCCCGGCACCAGACGCAACTTCTCGCCAAGCTTCGGCATGGTGGTCTCGGAGCCCACCTCCAGCTTGCCGTGCTCGTCGGAGGCGCCGACGTAGCGGATATCGGGCCGCTGCCAGACGGTGGGGAGGCCGCTGTCGACCGCCACCGCCTTGTGCCCGGCATCGAGCACCGCGACGCTGGGCTGCGGCGCGCTCATGACGGTTGCCAGCACGAACAGGGCGTGGCGGAACGTGCCCACCGGCTGCCCGGCTTCATCGAAATTGCGCGCGTAGTCGGCGTCCATGAAGGCGTAGCTGCCGGCCTGGATCTCGTTGTAGACGCCGGACGCCGCTTCCAGCATGAACGTGCCGGTGCCGCCGCCGCCGACGATCGGGCAGGAAATCCCTTGCTGATGCAACTGCTCCACCGTGCGCCGCGCGCCCTCCACCGCGCCGTCGATCAGCGCCCGCCGTTCCGCGTGGGTGCGCTTGTGCTGGGCGCTGCCGTGATAGGCCTGCAGGCCGCCGAAGCACAGGTAGCGGGAATCGGCGATGCGGCGGGCCAGCGCCACGGCGTCGGGACCGGGCGCGACGCCGCAGCGGCCGGCGCCGGTGTCGATCTCCACCAGCACCGTCAGGCGCTGGGCGGCAGCGGCCGCCGCCGCCTCGATGGCGGCGATCTGCGCGGGATCGTCGGCGCAGATCGCCACCTTCGCGATCCGCGCCAGCGCGGCGAAGCGGGCGAGCTTCGCCGCGCCCACCACTTCGTTGCTGACCAGGATGTCCGGCACGCCGCCCCAGGCCAGCACTTCCGCTTCGCCGACCTTCTGCACGCATTGCCCGACCGCGCCGCGCGCCATCTGCAGATGCGCGATGACCGGGGATTTATGCGTCTTCGCGTGCGCCCGCAGCTTGGTGCCGGTGGGCGCGAGCAGCGCGGCCATGTGGTCGAGATTATATTCGAAGGCGTCGAGGTCGAGGACCAGCGCCGGGGTGTCGATCTCCGATTCCGGGGCGCCGGGCTCGGCGGGGGGCAGTTGCAGCATCAGCATTCCTTCCAGGGACGCCAGAGGAGCAAGGGACAGCAGAGGGGCAAGGGCATCATCGCCCGCTCGTCATTGCCGGAACGCGAAGGCATCCATCCGCAGCACGCCGTAATCGACGCTGGCGTGCAGGCGCTCCGCCTTCGCCCCTTCCCCGGCGGCGCCCAGCGCGACGTACAGGGGTAGCAAATGCTCGTCGGTCGGGTGCTGCTCCGCCGCGTAGGGCGCACGGGTGCGGTAGGCGAGCAGGTCCTCGGTGCGGCCCTGTTCCAGCGCCGCGTCCATCCACTCCGAGAACGCCGCGACGTCGGGCGCGTCCGTCGCGCCCGCCGCCTCCCGCCGGATGCGGCCAAGATTATGGGTGAAGCTGCCGGAGCCGATCACCAGAACGCCTTCCTGGGCGAGCGGGGCGAGCGCGCGGCCCACCGCCAGATGGTGCGCGGGATCGCGGCGCGGCTGGATGGCCAGCTGCGCCACCGGGATGTCCGCCTTCGGCCAGGCGAGCAGCAGCGGCACCCAGGCGCCGTGGTCGAGCCCGCGCCGGGGATCGATCGCCGCGCCCAGCCCGGCGTCGTCGAGCAGCCCGGCGGCGCGGCGGGCCAGGTCCGGCGCCGGCGGGGCCGGATAGCGGCACGCATAGAGCGGCGGCGGGAAGCCGGAGAAGTCGTGGATCGTCTCGTTCGCCGCGGGCGCGCTGAGCGCGGGGCCGATGGTGAGCCAATGGGCCGAGGCCATCAGGATCGCCTTCGGCCGCGGCACGGCGGCGCCGAGCCCCGCAAGAAAGCGGTGTCCGGGCGTGTCGGTCAGCACCGTCATCGGCGAGCCGTGGCTGAGGAACAAGGTGGGCAGCATGTGGCGGCTCCGTTCCGTGGATGGGGGCCAATGGGGCAACCAGCCAGTAGGGCAACCGGCCAGTGAGGCCACCAGTATGGCACTTCTCGCGGCCCCGCGGCACGTGCCGCCGCAGGCCGACTGCTAAAGCCGCGCCCGCGCGCTGCGCGGGGTGTTCAGCAGCAGGTTGGTTTCGCTTCGGGTGATGCCGGGGATCAGGCGGATGCGCCGCAGGATCGCGTCCAGATCGGGCAGGCCAGGCGCCGCCAGTTCCACGATCAGGTCCCAGCGGCCATTCGTCGTGTGCATCTCGATCACTTCGGGGAAGCCGCTCAGCGCCCGCATCACCCGGTCGGCGGCATGGCCCTCCACCTCGATCAGCGTGATGCCGCGCACCGCCGCCGCCACCGTGTCGGCGCGCAGGATCACCGTGTAGCCGATGATGACGCCGCCGCGCTCCAGCCGGTCGATCCGCGCCCGCACCGTCGCCCGCGACACGCCGAGCGCCACGGCAAGGTCGGAGATGCTGCGGCGGCCGTCATGGCGCAGCAGGGTGATCAGCTTCTCGTCCAACGGATCGAGGGTCGCCATCGCCGGGATCGCCAATTCGACAGGAAGCATTGCGCAATCTGATAGGAACTCCTGGCAGTTTTGTCAATCCTTCCCGTCCATTCTGCCACCCGACCATGCTCAGATCGCGGGAGCAGAGGAGGGCGGGCCGATGATGACGCCGAAGCAGTGCCGGTTGATCGGCGCGCCCGTCGAGGACGGCGCCGGGCGTCGCGGCTGCGAGATGGGGCCGAGCGCCTTCCGCGCCGCCGGCATCGCCGCGGCGATCGCCGAGCTCGGCCACCGCGTCACCGATCTGGGCAACCTGGCCCCGGCGCCGGCGCGCCCGATGGTCCATGGCAACGCCGCGCTCAAATGCCTGCCGGAAGTGGCGGGCTGGACCCTGTCCCTGGCCGAGGCCGCCTACCAAGCGAGCGCGGGGGCGGACGCGCTGCCGATCTGCCTGGGCGGCGACCACAGCCTGGCGGCGGGGACGCTGACCGGCCTCGCCCGCCGGGCCGAGGAGACGGGCCGGCCGCTCTTCGTCCTGTGGCTGGACGCCCACCCGGACTTCCACACGCTCGACAGTTCCGAAAGCGGCAACCTGCATGGCGTCCCCATGGCCTATGCCACCGGCCGGGCCGGGTTCGCGGGCTATTTCCCGCCGCCCCCCGCCCGCATCCGGCCGGAGAACGTCTGCATGCTGGGCATCCGCAGCGTCGATCCGGCGGAGCGGCGGCTGCTCGAAACCTCCGGGATCACCCTCCACGACATGCGGGCGATCGACGAATTCGGCATCGCGCCGCTGCTGCGCGCCTTCCTGCGAAGGGTGGCGGACGCCGGCGGCCGGCTCCATGTCAGCCTGGACGTCGATTTTCTCGACCCCACGATCGCACCGGGCGTCGGCACCACGGTGCCCGGCGGCGCCACCTTCCGCGAAGCGCATCTCGTGATGGAGATGCTGCACGACAGCATGCTCGTCGGCAGCGTCGATCTCGTGGAGCTGAACCCGTTCCTCGACGAGCGCGGCCGGACCGCGATCCTGATGGTGGATCTGCTCGCGAGCCTGCTCGGCCGTCGTGTCCTCGACACCCCCACGCGGAGCTTCCGATCATGATCCCGAACCTGAACCTCGTTCCCTTCGTCAGCGTCGACAACATGATGAAGCTGGTGCTGCGGGTCGGCGTGGAGAATTTCATCGCCGGGCTGGCGGAGTACGTCGAAGCGGACTTCCGCCGCTGGGCCTGCTTCGACAAGACGCCGCGCGTCGCCTCCCACAGCGCCGAGGGCGTCATCGAGTTGATGCCGACGAGCGACGGCCGCACCTACGGCTTCAAATACGTGAACGGCCACCCGAAGAACGCGCGCGAGGGGCGCCAGACCGTCACCGCCTTCGGCGTTCTGTCCGATGTCGGCACCGGCTACCCGGTCCTGATGTCGGAAATGACGATCCTGACCGCGCTGCGCACCGCCGCCACCTCCGCCGTCGCCGCGCGGCATCTGGCGCCGCGGGATGCCGGCTGCATGGCGATCATCGGCAACGGCGCGCAGGCGGAGTTCCAGGCGCTGGCCTTCAAGGCCCTGCTCGGCATCCGCCGGTTCCGGCTGCATGACATCGATCCCGCCGCCACCGCCAAATGCGTCCGCAACCTGGCGGGCCAGGGCGTCGAGACCGTGCCCTGCCGCTCGGCCGAGGAGGCGGTGGCGGGGGCCCAGATCGTCACGACGGCAACCGCCGACAAGCAACGCGCCACCATCCTGACCGACAACATGGTCGGCGCCGGACTGCACATCAACGCGGTGGGCGGCGACTGCCCCGGCAAGACCGAGCTGCACCGCGACATCCTGCTGCGCTCCGACATCTTCGTCGAATACGCGCCGCAGACCCGGATCGAGGGCGAAATCCAGCAGCTCCCCGCCGATCACCAAGTTACGGAGCTGTGGCAGGTGATGACCGGCGCCGCAGCTGGGCGGCGGCGCGACGCGCAGCAGATTACCTTGTTCGATTCGGTGGGCTTCGCGACGGAGGATTTCTCGGCGCTGCGCTACCTGCGCGACGTGCTCGCCGGCACCGGGCTCTATCAGGACCTCGACATGCTGGCCGATCCCGACGAGCCGCGCGACCTGTTCGGCATGATCCTGCGGTCGGCCCGGCCGGCGGAGCTGGGGGCGGCCATGTGACGGCGGCGGGCCTTCGCACGGCGCCGCGCCAACCGTCCCGCTCCGCGCGCACCCGCCTCGCGACGGGCACGAGGTTTCCCTCCGCCGCCACTGGGCTAGGATGCCCCCCGACCGCACCCGGCGCCGCCGGGGAAACCGCAGACCGGGGGAAAAACATGAAGATCGAACGCATCGAGACGCTGCGGGCCGACGCCGGATGGCGGATGTTCTCCTACCTCAAGATCTCCACCGCCTGCGGCATCACCGGCTGGTCGGAGTTCAACGAGAGCTTCGGGTCCACCGGTCTCGCCGATGTGATCGACGGCCTGTCTCCGGTGCTGATCGGCAAGGACCCGCGCCGGTTCGAAGCGGTCACCCAGCATCTTCACGTGCTCACCCGGCAGTCCCGCGGCGGCATCAACCAGCAGGCGATCGCGGCGATCGAAAACGCGCTGCTGGACATCACCGGCAAGGCCTATGGCGTGCCGGTCTCGGCCTTGTTCGGCGGACCGATCCGCGAGCGCATCCCGGTCTACTGGTCGCATTTCGGCACCTACCGGGTACGCAACGCCGCGCTGATGGGCGTGCCGGCGATCGACAGCTACGACACGCTCGCCGCCCATGCCGGGGAGGTGAAGGCCCGCGGGTTCAAGGCGCTCAAGACCAACATGCTGCCGATCGTGGACGGCAAGCCGGTGAGCTTCACCCCCGGCTTCGGCCGCACCCCGGGCTGGCCGGAGCTGAACTGGGACAACCGCCTGACCGCCGGACTGACCCGGCAATTGCAGACGATCCGCGAAGCGATCGGCCCCGAGATGGGCATGATGCTGGACGTCAATTTCCATTTCAAGACCGAGGGTTTCCGCCGCATCGCCGAGGCGGTGGCGCCGGCGCACCTCACCTGGCTCGAGATCGACACCCATGACGCCCCCTCGCTCGCGCTGATCCGCCGCGACGCGCCCTGCCCCATCGCCTCCTGCGAGACCTTGCATGCACGACGCGAGTTCCGGCCCTATTTCGAGGCCTACGCGATGGACGTCGCGATCGTCGACGTGATCTGGAACGGGCTGGCGGAATCGCTGAAGGTGGCGGCGATGGCCGATGTTTACGAAACGAACGTGGCGCCGCATAATTTCTACGGCCACCTGTGCAGCGCGATCAGCGCGCATTTCTCCGCCATCGTGCCGAATTTCCGCATCATGGAGATCGACCTCGACAGCGCGCCGTGGCGCGACGAGTTCTACGACAGCGTCCCGGTGATCGAGAACGGCGAATACGTGCTGCCGACGAAGCCCGGCTGGGGCGTGGAGGTGAACGAGAAGGCGGTGCGGGCGCGTCCCCCCCAAGGTTGAGACACCAAGGTCGCGGCTTGCAGTTCAAGGAACGAAGGGAAACGTCATGGCCAGGTTCAGGATCGTCACCCCGGCGGGGGCCAGCTTCACCACCGCCGGCGGTGGCTACGACACCGAAATGGAGCCGCTCGCCGGCATGGACGCCGAGATCGTCGAGGGCCCGACCGACGAGGCCGGCTTCATCGCCGCCGCGCGCGAGGCCGACGCGATCTATGCCAAGGGGATCAAGATCACGAAAACGATCATCGACAGCCTGCCGGCGAAGTGCCGCGCCATCGTGCTCGGCTCGGTCGGGGTCGACAGCGTCGATGTCGCCGCCGCCACCGAACGCGGCATCCCGGTGACCAACTGCCCCGACACCTTCATCGAGGAGGTGGCCGACCACGCGATGGCCCTGCTGCTCGCCGGCTTCCGCCGGGTGATCGAGCAGGACCGCATGGTGCGCGAGGGCCGGTGGCGCGAAGGCCGCCCGGCGCTGCTGCAGATCCCGCGCCTGATGGGCCAGACCCTCGGCTTCATCTCCTTCGGCCATGTGGCGCGCGCGGTGGCGCGCCGCGCCCGCCCGTTCGGGCTGCGCATGATGGCCTACGACCCCTTCATCGAGGAGCTGGTGATGCCGGAATACGGCGTGCTGCCGGCGACGCTGGAAGAAGTGCTGAGCCAGTCCGACTTCGTTTCGATGCACGCCCCGGCGCGGCCGGAGGTGGAGGGCATGCTGACCGAGGCGCATTTCCGGCAGATGAAGCGGACCGCGATCTTCATCAACACCGGCCGCGGCCCGACGGTGCAGGAAGCCGGGCTGATCAAGGCGCTGCAGGAAGGCTGGATCGCGCATGCCGCGCTCGACGTGCTGGAAACCGAGCCGCCGGGGCACAACAACCCGCTGTTGTCGATGAACAACGTCACCCTGAGCCCGCACAACGCCTCGGCGTCGGCCCGGTTCGATCCGGCGCGCAAGCGCCATGTCGGCCGGGAACTGGCGCTGGTCCTGGCCGGGCGCTGGCCGATGAGCTGCGTGAACCCGGCGGTGCTGATGACGTCCGAGCTGCGCCGCTGGCAGCCGGTGTCGATGGAGCGCGGGCCGAACAGCTAGGGCTCCGGTGCCGACGGGCACGCCCGCCCGTCGGCTGACGCGGCCCGCATCGTCAAGCGCGTGCCCGGGCACATGCCGCAGCGTCCGAACGCGAGGGGGCACGGGTGCGCCGCCCCTGAAGCGCCCTCGTTTTTCCTGTGCGGAGCACCGGGGAGGTCGGATGCCGGGATGAGAGCCCGACGCGGGAACGTTTCCTCGGCCCGCGCGAACGCCGCCATCTCCACCCCGTTCCCTTCGCCCGACAGGACCCGTGCAAAGGACGATGAACGGCGCGTCGCCGGCGTGGCGCAGGCTGGCATCGCTGCCGTGCGGGACTTCCGGATCTCCTCCCGCCGCGCCACGCACTGGTCCAGGCATGCCGCCGCTGGCGCGGTGCGCACGCCCATCGGCTGGCTCCATGCGGGCCGGGTCGCGCGAGCGCCCGCCCGTGCCACGCCGCTATCCGAGCGCGGGTCCCCCGGAGTCGCGGGGACTCCAGCGTTGTCCTGACTCGCACCCGGCCTGTATAGAAGGGGTCCGGCATTAGGAACACAGCATGAACGATCTGTTCGGCCCCACCCGTGACGGCAAACCAGCGGCGAAGGCCGCCGCCGGCGCCCCGAAGGCGGCGGCGCAGCCCGGGCCGGACAGCTACTCCGCCAAGGATATCGAGGTTCTGGAAGGGCTGGAGCCGGTCCGCCGCCGCCCCGGCATGTATGTCGGCGGCACCGACGAGGCGGCGCTGCACCACCTCGCCGCCGAATTGCTGGACAACGCGATGGACGAGGCGGTGGCCGGCCACGCCAGCTTCATCGAAATGGCATTGGAGACCGGCAACCGGCTGACGGTGCGCGACAACGGGCGCGGCATCCCGGTCGATCCGCATCCGAAGTTCAAGCATCTCAGCGCGCTGGAAGTGATCCTCACCACGCTCCACTCGGGGGGCAAGTTCGGCGGCAAGGCCTATGCCACTTCGGGCGGGCTGCACGGGGTGGGCAGTTCGGTGGTGAACGCGCTCTCCGAACAGCTGGAGGTGGAGGTCGCCCGCGAGAAAACGCTGTGGAAGCAGAGCTATGCGCGCGGCAAGCCGGTGACGGCGCTGGTCAATGCCGGGCCGGTGCACAACCGCCGCGGCACCACGCTCCGCTGCAAGCCCGACCCGGCGATCTTCGGCGCGCTGACGTTCAGCCCGGCCCGGCTCTACCGGCTGTGCCGCTCCAAGGCCTATCTGTTCCGCGGCGTCGAGATCCGCTGGTCCTGCGATCCGGCCCTGCTCAACGACAAGCCGGACATCCCGGCCGACGCGGTGCTGCACTTCCCCGGCGGGCTGCGCGACAGCCTGGAGGAGGACATTGCCGACGCGCCCCGCGTGCTGCCCGCAATTTGGTCCGGCGAAGCGGCGCTGCCCGGCGCGGCGAGCGGCAGGCTGGAATGGGCCGCGACCTGGCTGGAAACCGGGGACGGCTTCCTGGATTCCTACTGCAACACCGTGCCCACGCCGGAAGGCGGCACGCACGAAGCGGGCTTCCGTGGCGCGCTGCTGAAAGGCCTGCGCGCCTGGGGCGACCAGCGCGGCAACCGCCGCGCCGCCTCGCTCACCACCGAGGACGTGCTGGGCCCGCTCGCCGCCAAGCTCTCGGTGTTCCTGCGCGAGCCGCAGTTCCAGGGCCAGACCAAGGAGAAGCTCACCAGCCCCGATGCGGCGAAGCTGGTGGAGACCGCGCTGCGCGACCGGTTCGATCATTTCCTGGCCGGCGATCCGGCGCAGGCGGACAATCTGCTCGCCTTCGCCATCGAGCGCGCGGAGGAACGGCTGCGCCGCAAGGAAAGCAAGGACACCGCGCGCAAATCCCCGACCCGCCGGCTGCGCCTGCCCGGCAAGCTGACCGACTGCACGCGGGAGAACGCGGCCGAAACCGAGATTTTCCTGGTCGAGGGCGATTCCGCCGGCGGCTCGGCCAAGCAGGCGCGCAACCGGGAAACCCAGGCGGTGCTGCCGCTGCGCGGGAAAATCCTGAACGTCGCCTCCGCCTCGGCCGACAAGCTGCGCGCCAACCAGGAGCTCAAGGACCTGATCGAGGCGCTGGGCTGCGGCGTCGGCGAGCGGTTCGACCGCGCCCGCCTGCGCTATGGCCGGATCATCATCATGACCGACGCCGACGTGGACGGGGCGCACATCGCCTCCCTCCTGATGACGTTCTTTTACCGGGAGCTGCCGGAGCTGGTGCGCCACGGGCATGTCTACCTGGCGCAACCGCCGCTGTACCGGCTCACCCAGGGCGGCAAGTCGGTCTATGCGATGGACGACGCCGATCGGGCGCGCAAGGAAAAGCAGGCGTTCAAGGCCGGATCGAAGATCGAGGTCAGCCGGTTCAAGGGTCTGGGCGAGATGCCGCCGTCGCAGTTGAAGGAGACCACCATGGACCCCGGCAGGCGTACCCTGCTCAGGGTGGTCGCGCCACCGGAGGAGCGGGCGAAGACGAACGCGCTGGTGGAAAGCCTGATGGGCAAGCGGCCGGAACTGCGCTTCCAGTTCATCCAGGAGCACGCGAAGACGGTGGCGGAGGTGGATGTGTGACGGCGCCCGGCTTATAGCGCCGCCCGGAGAGCCTGCGCCCGATGCACGGGCGGACCCCGATCCAAGGGCCTGGCATGGATCCGCTTACCCTGTTCGGCCTGTTCGCGGTCACCGCGATGCTGGTGTGCTACGCGCTCGAACGCCGCAGCCCCTGGTTCATCCTCGCCTTCGCCGGCGCCTGCGTGCTTGGCTCGATCTACGGATTCCTCCAGGGCGCCTGGCCGTTCGGCCTGGTGGAGGCGGTCTGGTCGCTGGTGGCGGTGCGGCGCTGGTGGCTGGCCGGGGCCGCGCCGGGCTGAGGCCGGCGCCGGACGCGACCGCCGGAGCCCTTTTGCCACCCTGGCGCCGCATGGGTAGAACCGTCCGCTTCCGCCCCGCCGAACCGGAGCCTGCATGACCGCACCGCTTGAAACCGATGTCGCCATCATCGGCGCCGGCCCCGCCGGGCTGTTCGCCGTGTTCGAGCTCGGCATGCTCAAACTGTCGTCGGTGCTGATCGATGCGCTGGCCGAGCCGGGCGGACAATGCGCGGCGCTCTATCCGGAAAAGCCGATCTACGACATCCCGGCCCATCCGGCGATCGACGCCGGCGACCTGATCGAGGCGCTGGAACGCCAGATCGCACCGTTCGCCGCGCCGCGGCTGCTCGGCCAGCGCGTGGTGGCGCTGGAGGGCGCGGCGGGCGCCTTCCGCCTGCGCACCGACCAGGGCACGGAGGTGCTCGCCCGCGCGGTGATCATCGCCGCCGGCGCCGGCGCCTTCGGCCCCAACCGGCCGCCGATCTCCGGGCTGGACGCCTTCGAGGCGACCGGCGCAGTGCGCTACTTCGTGCGCGGACGGGAGGCGCTGCGCGGCAAGCGGGTGGTGATCGCCGGCGGCGGCGATTCCGCCGTCGACTGGGCGCTCGCCCTGCGCGACATCGCCCAGGTCTCGGTGGTGCACCGACGCCCGCGTTTCCGCGCCGCGCCGGAGAGCGCCGCGGCGCTGGAGGCCGCCGCCGCGCGCGGCGAGCTCGAGCTTGTCATTCCCTACCAGCTCGCCGCGCTGCATGGGACGGACGGGCAGCTTGCCGCCGTCGAGGTCGCGACCCTGGCCGGCGAGGCGCGCCGGCTTCCCGCCGACGTGCTGCTTGCCTTCTTCGGTCTCGCCGCCGAGCTGGGGCCGATCGCGGAGTGGGGCGTGGCGCTCGACCAGCATCGGGTCCGTATCGATCCGGCGAGCTGCGAAACCAGCGTCCGGGGCGTCTTCGCGATCGGCGACGTCGCCACCTATCCGGGCAAGCTGAAGCTCATCCTGCAGGGCTTCAGCGAGGCGGCGATGGCGGCGCACGCCATCTTCCCGCTCGTGCGCCCCGGCCAGGCGCTGCATTTCGAGTATTCCACCACCTCGGGCGTGCCCGGCCGGTAGCGGTGCCGTGCCCGGCGCCGGGGCGGCTACGGCCGTGGCGGCACGTCCAGCCGCACGACGATCCCTTCCAGCTCCGGCGTCGGCGCCGGGTAGCGGCGCATCACCTCCGGATCGTGGCCGGGAACGATGTGCGCTGGCGTCGGCGCCGCCTGGCGCAGCAGTTCGTAGCCTTCCAGCATCTGGCCGATATGAAGCGCGGTGGTGAACACCCGCTCCGTTTCTATATGCTCATAATAATGAGTCACGTCGGAGGCGACGACGACCCAGCCGCGCGCGGTGTGCACGCGCAGGAACTGCAGCCCGGCGGAATGGCCCGGCGCGGGATGCAGGGTGATGCCGGGCGCCAGCTCCTGCGGACCGTTATAGAGCCGCACCCGCCGCGCGTAGTTCATCCGCACGATGCCGACCACGTCGTCGACCTCGAAGGAGTGCGCCAGCTTGGCGTAGCGCATGTAGCGCCCGACTGCGTAGTGCAGTTCGGGTTCCTGCAGATGGAACTCGGCGTTCGGGAAGCGGTCGAAATTGCCGACGTGGTCGTAGTGCAGATGGGTCAGCACCACGTCCTTCACCTCGGCCGGATCGACCCCGACCAGGGCCAGCGCCTCCACCGGGCAGCGCAGGAAGGTGCGTCCGCGCTTCTTCGCCACCGGCTCGGTGAAGCCGGCGTCGATCACCACCGCCCGGCCGGCGCCCTTCGCCACCCAGACGAAGTAATCCATCGGCATCGGCCCGTCATGCGGGTCCCCGCCGATGAAATGATCGGCGCGGCGGGCGTCGCGCGTGGCGTAGCGGATGGCAAAGAGCTCGTAGGTCGGCAGATCGGTCATGGCTTCCCCCCAGGCGGCGCCGCCGGCTCCGGTCGCCCGGAACGCGGTGCTGGCGGGGGAAAGTCTGGCAGGAACCGGCAGGCGACGAAAGCCCGCCGCGCCGCGACCGGCCCCGTTGCGGCACGCGCCCGCGGCCTGAACCACCACGGGCCGGAACATCAGGCGCCAGGCAAAGCAGGCTCCAAGCAAAAAAGGGGCCGGACGACGCCGGCCCCTTCGATCGTGCTCCGCGCGCGGGAAAGCCCCGCCGCGGTCAGGCTGCGCGGACGCCCGCCGCCGGATCGTTGGCGATCTGCCCGGAGGCCGGTGCGGCCCCGCCGACCGGGATGCGGCGCGGCTTCAGCGACTCCGGCACGACGCGCTTGAGGCCGACATGCAGCAGGCCGTTCTGCAGGTCCGCGCCCTCGACCACGATGTGGTCGGCGAGCACGAAGCGCCGCTCGAACGCCCGGCCGGCGATGCCCCGATAGAGCATCTCGGCCTGGCTGCCGTCCTGCGCCACGCGGCCGGACACGGTGAGCGTGTTCTCCTTCACCACGAGCTCGATATCGTCCGGACGGAACCCGGCGACCGCCATGGTCAGGCGGTAGCTTTCATCGCCAAGCTTCTCGATGTTGTAGGGCGGGTAGCCGGTGGCCTCGGCCGAGGCGGCGGCGGTGTCCATCAGCCGGGCGAGACGGTCGAAGCCGATCGCGGTGCGGAACAGGGGCGCAAAATCGATGGTGGTCATGGAAACCTCCAGGAATGAGCAAGGTTCATAGGATGGACCGCCCGGACGGGCCGGCCCCGCAACCAAGACCCCGGAACCCCGATCGGGCATTCCGGACAGAAATCGAAGTGGGAAATCTGGCTGGCGGCGTCAAGAGGCTGCGGCCATCGTCCCTTGGCGCGACCTTGCGCGATCCGGCACGACGCTGGTCGTGCGCGGCGACAAGGCATCGTCGGCCAATAAGCGCGTCGGCACGCCGACAAAGATGCCGAACAAAACGAAGCCCCAGTTCCCGCTCGGCACCGCCGATCGAGCCGACGATCCTCGAACGAAACCTGAGCGACGCGTTCTATCTGATTATTATGGGATGAACTTCTGAATTCTGCGGTGGCGGCGGGATGGCCCCCGCCGCCATCCCCAAGCCGCGCGGGTCGGCGATGGCGGCACAACGACCGCCGCCCCCCGGCAGGTAGCGGGAGCAGGCGATCACGTTGGCCCGCCCGGGCTCCGGCACCGTGACCGGCATCGCTTGCCCCGTGCGCAGCGTGTTCGCCATCGCGACCGCCGCCGCCAGCGCCGCGCCATCCTGGCCGGCGCCGCCCACCGCGGCACGGAAGGCGCGGGCCCTCGGGTTCCAGGCCAGCGCCGCGGCCAGCAGCGGCGGCGGCGTCCGCGCCGGCGAGGCGGCGAGCAGGAAGCCCAGCCCCGGCACCATCCGCCCGGTGCCGAACAGATTGTCCATCGTGGTGGCGCAGATCACGGCGCCGCCGGTGCGATCGACGGCCAGGAAGGTCGCCGAAGCCGGCAGCGGCGGCAGCGAAGCGGCGGGCGGGGTGGCATGCAGCAAGGCCGCGGCCGAGCCGCCGCCGTTCCGCCACGCCGCGGCCACCGCCAGCGCGCGGGCCGCGGCCTGCTGCACCGCCGCGGGATGCTGCGCCAAGGTCTCGAAGGCCGCGGCGGCGGCGAGGCCGCCATCAGCCGGCGGCGGCAGGAAAGCCACGCGATCCGTGCCGTACGGCAGCACCAGCGGGGCTGCCACCGACGCCAGCGCCTGGCGCAGCGCCTGCTCGCCGATCGGCCCACCGGCCGCAGCCGAACCCTGGACGATCAGCCTGGCCAGTTCACCCTGATAGAAATCCCCCACGCCGGCGAGCTTGATCCGGGCCAGCACCGCCGCCAGTTCCGGCTGGCGGAGCACGGTGCCGACCGTCAGCCGGCGGCCGCCCGGCGCGAACACCGCCTGCGCTCCGGGATCGGCGAACAGCGGCTGCGCCACGACGTCGAGATCGCGCACCAGGGGACGGGACGCCGGCACCCCGGCCCGGGCCATCTCCGCCGCCGGCGCGACCAGCTGCTCGAACGGCAGGTGCCCGTAGATGTGGTGCAGCAGATAAAGGCCGCGCGGCAGCAACGGCAGGGCAGCCGGCCGATCGGCGGCGGCGGCGGAAGGCGGAACCGCCGCAGCCTGGGGGGTGAACAGGATCGCCCGCGGCGTGCCGCCGTTCGCGGCTTTGGCGCCGGCCTCGAAAGCCAGGCAGGCGCCGGCGGCACCGAGCCCGGCCCGGGACGGCAAGGTCACCGAGAGCGCAAAGCCCATGGCCACCGCGGCATCCGCCGCGTCGCCGCCGGCCGCGAGGATTTGCTGGCCGACCTGCGCCGCGTTGGGCTCGGGCGCCACCACCATCCCGCCGAAACCCTTCGCCGCACTGACGACGCGGGGGGCACTCGCCGCGGCACCGGCCGCCGGGCCGGCAGCGGCCGCGGGCGCATGCGGCGGGGAGGCACCGCAGGACGTGACCAGCACGGACAGCAGGAGCGCGCCGGCCTGGTGCGCAGCGCGCTTCATCACGGCCAGCCTGGATCCGGGTCGATGTGCCAAAGCGGCCTGATTCCTTGTGCGTGTCGGGGGTGGGGGACCCATAGACGGCTTCCGTCAGGGCGGCAACGGCCGGCGGGAAAATCGCGATCGCCGCCACGCCTGCGGCCGGGGCCGCAAGCCGGCGCGCGGCCTCCGGCGTCGGGTCCAGGCCGCGCCGGCCCTTGGGGCGCGGGGCCTCAGCCGCCGACCCGCTCGCGTTCGTCCGAGTGGACCCCGAGCTGCTTCAGCTTGCGGTGCAGGGCGCTGCGCTCCATGCCGACGAACTGGGCGGTGCGGCTGATATTGCCGCCGAAGCGCAGCAACTGGGCGTGCAGATACTTGCTCTCGAACAGGTCGCGCGCCTCGCGCAGCGGCAGCCCCATCACGTCGGCGTCGGGGTCGGTGGCGAGCAGCGCCGGGGCGCCGGCGGCAAGCTCCGGCGGCAGCATGTCGGGCCGGATCGGATCGGCCGCGCCGCCCGGCGCCATGATCAGCAGCCAGTCGATCAGGTTGCGCAACTGGCGCACGTTTCCTGGCCAATCATTGGCTTGCAGCGCGGTCATCGCATCGGCTGACAACGCCCGCGCCACCATGCCGGACGCTTCGGCCGAGCGCGCCATGAAATGCAGCGCCAGCGCCGGGATATCCTCCCGCCGCTCCCGCAGCGCCGGCATCCGCAGCGGCACGACCGCAAGCCGGTAATAGAGGTCCTCGCGGAATCGCCCGGCGGCGATTTCGCTTGCCAGGTCGCGATTGGTCGTGGCGAGCACCCGCACGTCCACCCGGACCCGCGCCGAGCCGCCCAGCCGCTCGAAGGCCTGATCCTGCAGCACCCGCACGATCTTGCCCTGGGTTTCCATCGGCAGGTCGGACACTTCGTCGAGCAGCAGGGTCCCGCCATGCGCGCGTTCCAGCACGCCGGCACGGCGCGGCTGCACCATCGGGTCGGGGCCGGCCTCGACGCCGAACAACTCCTCCTCGAACCGCGACGGCGCCAGGGTGGCGCAGTTCAGCGCCACGAACGGACCGTCGGCGCGGCGGGAACGGGCGTGGATCATCCGCGCCGCGACTTCCTTGCCGGCGCCGGCGGGTCCCTGGATCAGCACCCGCGACCCGGTCGGCGCCACCCGTTCGACCTGGGTCCGCACCGCGGCGATGGCCGCGCTGGTGCCGGTGAGCTGGGTCTCCGGGCCGGCGCGCAGACGGAGTTCCGCGTTTTCCCGCGCCAGCGCCGCCGCCTCCAGCGCCCGGCGCACCACCAGCAGCAGGCGGTCGGATTCGAACGGCTTCTCGATGAAATCGTAGGCGCCCTGCTGGATCGCCTGCACCGCCATCTCGATCGTGCCGTGACCGGAGATCATCACCACCGGCACCTGCGGCTCCTCCCGGTGCAGCGTGGCCAGGATGCCGAGCCCGTCGAGCTTGGAGCCCTGCAGCCAGACGTCGAGGATCACGAGCGAGGGGCGGCGCGCACGCAGCGCCGCCAGAGCGGCATCGGAATCACCGGCGCCGTTCGTCTCGTATCCTTCGTCGCGCAGCACTCCCTCGATCAGCAGGCGGATGTCCGGCTCGTCGTCGACAACAAGGACGTCATGCGCCATCGGCGGTTCCCCCCGTGCCCATTGGCAGGATCAGAGTTGCAACCGCGCCGGGCTGATCCGCACGGTCCTCCAGCACGAGCCGCCCGCCATGGTCTTCCATGATCTTCTTGACGATCGCGAGCCCGAGCCCGGTCCCCTTGGGCTTGTGCGTGACATAGGGCTCGGTCAGCCGCCCGCGGTCTTCCTGCGGCAGGCCGATCCCGTCATCGGTGACGGTCAGGCGGACCTCGCCCGGCGCGGCGGCGACCTCCAGCGCGATCCGCCCTGCCCCCTCGGCCTCGCCACGGAGCCGCATCGCGACCGCATCGGCGGCGTTGGCGAGCAGGTTGGTCAGCGCCTGGCGCAGCATCCGTCGGTCGCAAGGCGCCACCGGGCCCTGCTCGGGGATGTCGCTGCGCCACGCGATCTGGGGACGCGCGGTTTTCTGCAGCACCAGCGCCTCGCGCGCAATGCGGCCGATATCCTCGGGCTTGATCACCGGTTGCGGCATGCGGGCGAAGGCCGAGAACTCGTCGACCATGCGCCCGATATCGCCGACATGGCGCACGATCGTCTCGGCACACTGCGCGAAGGTCTCGGGATCGGAGGTGATCTCCCGGCCGAAGCGGCGCTTGAGGCGCTCCGCGGCGAGCTGGATCGGGGTCAGCGGGTTCTTGATCTCATGGGCGATGCGCCGCGCCACGTCGGCCCAGGCCGCCTTGCGCTGCGCCGCCTGCAGCTCGGTGATGTCGTCGAAGGTGACGACGAAGCCCTCCGCCCGCTCGCCCGACAGGTCGGCGCCGATGCGCACGAGAAGGGTCCGCCGGCGCGCCGGCGGGCCAAGCTCGATTTCGGCCACGTGCGCCCGCTCCGGCGCGGCGAGCGCCTGGGTCAGCAGGGGCGCGAACTCCGGCACCAGGTCGGCCAGCCGCTGGCCGGTCGCGGCCAGCAGGTCCAAGCCGAGCAGCAGGTCCGCGATCCGGTTCGGCAGCTCGATCCGCCCCTGCGGGTCTAGGCCGATCACCCCGGCCGAGACCCCGGAGAGCACGGTTTCGGTGAAGCGCCGCCGTTCGTCGATCTGGCGATAGGCGGCCATCAGTTCGGCCCGCTGCGCGGCAAGCTGGCCGGTCATGCGGTTGAACGCGCGCGACAGGCCGGCGATTTCGTCGTTGGTGGGCTTTTCGGGCACCCGTACCGCGAGATCGCCGCCGCGCACCCGCTCGGCGGCGTTGATCAGCCGGCCGATCGGCCGCGCGATCTGGTTCGCCATCACGAGCCCGATCAGCACCGCCGCCGACAGCACGAGCAGCGCCACCATCGCGAAGATCCAGGCAAAGGCGATCTGCAGCCAGGAGCGGTTGGCGTCGAGGCGCTTGTACTGCGCCACCGCCTGTTCGGTGCGCTTCATGTAGTTCAGGATTTGCGGATCGACCGGCCGGCCGATCATCAGCACCAGCGCCGGGGCCGAATTCAGCGAAACCACCGCGCGCACGCCCGATCCGTGGGAGGAATCGAGCACCACGACGTCGCCGCGCAACGCCTGGGAAATCGCCCAGCGCGCCGGCGGGATCACCCCCAGCCCGCCGAACAATCCGGCCGAGGCGACGACCTGCTCGGACGCCGCGTCGTAGATCACCGCCTCGGTCAGGCCGCGCAGCGCCGCCTGCTGCGCGAGCGCGCGGGCGAAATCGCGCGGATCGATCGCCAGCAACTGGCCGGAGCGGTTGATGTCGTTCGCCATCTCCAGCGCGACGGCGCGGATGTTGTCGCGATGCTCCTCCAGATAGCCGCGGGCGACCTGCAGCGACTCGGTGACGGCGGTCCGCACCGGATCGTTGAACCAGGCCTGGATGCCGAAATGGAAGAACGCGACGGCGAAGCCGGCCACGACGATGGAGGGCGCGACCGCGACCCCGCTGTACAGCAGCACGAGCCGGACATGCAGCCGCGAGCCGGCGGCGCCGCGCCGGCGCTCCGTCACCACCCGGGTGAGCCGCCCGGCCAGCACGAGGCCAAGCAGCAGCAGCACCGACAGGTTGGCCAGGACGAGCCCGACGCCGGCGCCGGACCGCGCCGCGAACGGCGCGCCGCGGGCGAGGATCGCAAAGGTGGCGATGCCGGTTGCCACCGCCAGCACGACGAGGCCGATAGTGACCGCCCGGCCGAGCAGGAAATCGGCGACGCGGCTCGCCCACGCCCGGCCCGGCTCGCCACCCGGCCCCGGCTCGCCACCCGGTCCGGGCGCGCCCGCGCCACCCGGCCCGGGCGCCCCGGCGTGCGGATGGTGGGGCGCGGTGGCCTCCGTCAGCGCCGCGCGGGGCGGCACCTGGTTCACATCAGCCCCCGCACCACCGGAATTTCGAGGTCGCGGATCTTCTTGCGCAAGGTGTTGCGGTTGAGACCGAGCATGGCCGCCGCCTTGATCTGGTTGCCGCGGGTGGCCGCGAGCGTGAGGCGGATCAGCGGACGCTCCACCTCGGCGATCACCCGGTCATAGATGTCGGACGGGCCGACGCCGCCGTCATGCGCGGCAAGAAAGGCACGGATATGGCGTTCCACCGCCCGGGCCAGCGGTTCCGGCCCGCCGCCGGGCGCGGCCGGTTCGGGCGGGGGCGCGGCTTCCGCCAGCTCCGCCTCCACCGCCTCGGCCCCGATCGTCTCGGCCGGATGCAGCGCCGCCAGCCGGCGCATCAGGTTTTCCAGCTCGCGCACGTTGCCGGGCCAGGGGTGGCGCTTCAGCCGGTCGAGCGCGCCGCCGTCCAGCGACTTGGCGGCCAGCCCGTCGGCCCGCGCGCGGTCGAGGAAGTGGCGCGCCAGCGGCGGGATGTCCTCCAGCCGCTCCCGCAGCGGCGGCAGGCGGATCGGCACCACGTTGAGGCGGTAGAACAGGTCCTCGCGGAACAATCCCTGGCGGATCGCGGCGCGCAGGTCGCGATGGGTCGCCGCGACGATGCGGACATTGGCCTTGATCGGCTGGCGCCCGCCGACCGAGGTGAACTCGCCCTCCTGCAGCACGCGCAACAACCGAGTCTGCGCCTCCGGCGGCATGTCGCCGATCTCGTCGAGAAAGAGGGTGCCGCCGTTGGCCTGCTCGAACCGACCGGGGCTGCGGTTCAGCGCGCCGGTGAAGGCGCCGCGCTCATGGCCGAACAGCTCGCTCTCGATCAGCTCGCGCGGGATCGCCGCCATGTTGATCGCAACGAACGCGCCGCCCCGCCGGCGCCCGTAATCGTGCAGGGCGCGCGCCACCAGCTCCTTGCCGGTGCCGCTCTCGCCATTGATCATCACCGTCAGATCGGCCGTCGTCAGCCGGGCGATGGTGCGATAGATCTCCTGCATCGCCGGGCTGCGCCCGATCAGCGGCAGGCGCTCCTCGGCATCGCGCGGCGCCGCCGCGACCGCCGCCGGCTGCGGCGCCGGGGCCATCAGCGCGCGGCCGACCACGGCCAGAAGCTCCTGCAAATCGAACGGCTTGGGCAGGTATTCGAACGCGCCGCGCTGGGTGGACTGCACGGCGGTCAGGATGGTCGACTGCGCGCTCATCACCAGGACCGGCAGCTCGGGGCGGATGCGCTTGATGCGGGGGACGAGGTCGAGCCCGTTCTCGTCAGGCATGACGACGTCGGTGATCACGAGGTCGCCCTCGCCATCCTCGACCCAGCGCCAGAGTGTGGCGGCGGAGGAGGTGGTGCGGACCTGGTAGCCCGAGCGGCCGAGCGCCTGGGTCAGGACGGTGCGGATCGAG
>JAGWSV010000075.1 GCA_028869315.1 Rhodospirillales bacterium | reverse complement strand
TAGGGTGATGGCTATGTGGGCATGCCCCGTGGGGCGGCCTGCGCAAGTGTCCGGAAACTCATGGTGCTATCGCGCAGACGCGGCGCTGCTCGTCGTCGCAGGTGGCCCGGCGAGCTTCGGCAGCGGTCCGGAGGGTGCTGCCCCTGCTGAAGAGCGAGCTGGTCCAGCCCGGCCATTGGCTGACCGCGCATGATTTCCTGGGGGCGGTCGCCGCCGGGATGATCACGCCGGGGCCGGTGATGGCGGTCGCAACCTTCGCCGGGTATCCGGTCGCGGGGCTGCCGGGCGCGGTCATCTGCACCGTCGCTGTGTTCCTGCCGTCCTTCCTGCTCGTGCGGCTGGTCGCACCGCCGCTGCTGCGCCATCGCGCGCGCCGGAGCGTGCAAGGTTTTCTCAAACGGGTGTACGGCACGGCGATCGGCGCCATCCTGGGCGCGGCGGTGCTGCTGGGGCGTGCGGCGATCGGCGACCGGCTGACAGCGCTAATCGCGGCCGGGGACTTGGGGGCACTGATCGGGTTCGGGATCGGTAATGCTGTGTTGGTGGGCATCGCCGCGACATTCGGTCTCGCCGCCTTCCCGCTATTGTATCCTGGGTGGATGCTGGCACGGTAGGGAGAGAAGATGCGCGCGCAGGCCGATCCGATCGAACTTGGCAGCGCGGCCGACCGGCTTGCCGCCGCGGTCGGCGCCGCCGGCACGACCCGCCGGCTTGTCGCCGGCGAGGCCCTGTTCCGCCAGCGCGATCCGGCGCGTGCCATCTTTGCCGTCCTGTCGGGCCGCGTGTTGCTGGTGCGCCATACTCCGGCCGGCCAGCGCGTGCTGCTGCACAACGCGCGCCCGGGCGAATTGCTGGCCGAAGCGGCCTTGTTCGCCGAGTCGTATCACTGCGACGCAATCGCCGCGACCGCCGCCGAGCTGCGGGTGATTCCGACGCCGGCGCTGCGCGACGCCCTGCGGCGGGACCCGGCGCTGGCGCTGGGCCTTGCCAGGACGCTGGCGCACCAAGTGCAGGGGCTGCGCGCCCGGCTTGCGCTGCGCGATCTGCGTCCGGCCGGAGAGCGTCCTGGCGGCGCTGGCGCTGCATGCTGGGCCGGAGGATGGGGCGGTGCGCGTGCCTGGCCCGCTCGTGGATTTCGCGGCCGAGATCGGGCTGAGCCACGAGGCGCTGTATCGCACCCTGGCCGCGTTGGAGCGGGCGGGGCGGATCGAGCGGAGCGGGGGAGGCATCCGGCTGACCCAACCGGGCCTGGCTCGGCGGTCTTGATCGCGCCGTCGGCCCTCGGGGGTCTATGACCACGGTCATACGGTCCCGTGCCGCCGTCCCGGTATCCTGGCCCTGGTGCAACTGGCGGAGGCTTGGCATGGGGCGCGCTCATTTCCTTTCGGCGACTGGACTGGCGCTGCTGCTGGCGCTTCCGCTGGCGGCGCGCGCGGCCGATCCGGCGCCCGCGCCGGGCATGATGCACGGGATGGAGATGAACGGGGCGGCGATGCCCATGGGGACCGCGCCCGGGGGTCCTGCCGCCCCGAAGGTGCCGACCGAGCCCGGCCAGGGGGCCTTCGGCGCCTTGCAGCAGATCGTGCAGATCCTGGAAGCCGATCCGCACACCGACTGGTCGAAGGTCAATCTCGACGCGCTGCGCGAGCACCTGATCGACATGGACCGCGTCACGCTGGATGCCCACGCCGTGGTGCGTCGCATTCCGGGCGGCATCCGCGTTACCGCCACCGGAACCGGCCGCACGCTGGTTGCGATCCAACGCCTGTTGCCGGAGGAAGCGATGCACCTGAACGGAATGCATGGCTGGCACCTCGCGGCGACCCATATCCGGGACGGCGTGATCCTAGCCGTGACCACAAGCGATCCGAAACAGGTCGCGATGATCCGAGGCCTCGGCTTCGCCGGCATCCTGGCAAGCGGGGATTTCCACCCGCGCCACCACCTGGAGATTGCGCGCGGCGAACCGATGCACTGAACGCGGCGGGCGCCGCGACCGGGGATTGACCCAGGTCAACGACGGACAATCCTGCGGAGAACTAGTTTCGTCGCAGCTTTTGGAGGCAGGGCCGATGGTCCGCCACTCGTTACGGCTCTCGTGCCGCCGTCGCAGGCTGCCGCCGCGTGCCGGCGGCGGGACCTGCCGGATCGCCGCCGGGCACAGGGCGTGACGGTCATGGCCGTCGCCCCGCTGGCCCCCACGACCCCGCTGCCGACCGCACCGCCCGCTGTCGCCCCCCGGCCGCAGGAGGCAGCGCCGCCCGGCCGGCCGCGCCGGCGGCACCTGCTGCTCTGGACCGCCGCATTTCTGCTGGTGTTGGCGGCGGCGGGAGGGCTGTGGCGCGCTGCGATCACGCCCCTGACCGTGCAGCTCGCTCCGGTCGGAACAGGGGTGGCCGAGCAGGTGTACGGGCTCGGCACGGTCGGCGCCGACGTGCAATCCAGTGTCGGCTTCAAGGTCGCCGGCGTGATCAACGAAATCGACGCCAACGAGGGCGACCACGTGAAGGCCGGGGCGGTGCTGGCCCGGCTGAACGCGCGCGACGTCGCCGCGCAGGTCGAGCAGGCGCGCGCCGGCGTGCTTCAGGCGCGTGCCGCCGTGGGCAAGGCGGAGGCCGACGTGGCCAGCGCGGAGGCAAGCCGCGCGAACGCCCGGGCCATGGCTGGCCGTAGGCAGGCGCTGGTGAAGCAGGGCTTCGCCTCGGTTGAGGAGACGCAAATCAATGTCACGGCGATGCGGGTGGCGACTGCCAACCTGGCGGTCGCGCGGACCGAGGTAAACACCGCCGAGGCCGGGGTGGCGGCAGCGCAGGCACAGCAGGATTACGCCGAGGCAACGCTTTCCAACTATAGCCTGCGTACGCCGTACGACGCGTGGGTAGTCGCGCGCACGCTCAACCTCGGCGCCATGCCGGTGCCCGGCCAGGGGGTGTTCACCCTGGTCGATCCACGCACGATCTGGGTGGTGGCCTATGTGGACGAACGCTTGGCCGGCCGGCTGCGCATTGGACAGCCCGCGGAGATCATGCTGCGCTCCGAGCCGGGGCGGCGTTTTCCTGGGCGCGTTGCGCGCATAGAGATCCAGAGCGACGCGGTGAATGAGGAGCGGCTGGTCGATGTCGCCTTCGACCGCTTACCGCCCGACATCCACCTGGCCGAGCAGGCCTACGCCTATATCACCACCGGCGTTCTGTCGCGCGCGGTGCTTGTGCCGGAGACCGCGGTGACTGGCCTTGCCGAGAACCGCGGCACCGTCTGGACGCTGGAACGCGGGCGGCTCGCGCAGCGGCGCGTGACCTTCGGGCCGCAATTGCTGGATGGGCGC
>JAGWSV010000074.1 GCA_028869315.1 Rhodospirillales bacterium | reverse complement strand
TGGCGGCGCGGCCGGTGATCGGTGAAGGCCTGCCGGCGATGGTGTGGACCGTGCTGGTGACACGCGCGGGAGAATTCGATCCAGCGCTGCTTAACGTCGCCTTCGTATTCCTGTTGCTCGGCTACGGCACCAAAGTCGGGCTCGCGCCGCTCCACGCCTGGCTGCCGGATGCCCATGCCGAAGGCCCGACGCCGATCTCGGCGGTGCTGTCCGGCCTGCTGCTGAACGTGGCGCTGTATGCGCTGCTGCGCTTCAAGCTGCTGCTGGCGGCGTGCCCGGGGGCGATCGCGCCGGGGCCGCTGATGATTGCGCTCGGCCTGCTGTCACTGATCTTCGCCGCGTTCATGCTGTACCGGCGGCGGGACATCAAGCGCCTGTTCGCCTATTCCTCGATCGAGCACATGGGCATCATCGTGTTCTCCTTCGGCATGGCGGGCCCGATCGGCAACTTCGCCGGGCTGTTGCAGATGACGATGCACAGCCTGACCAAGTCGGCGATCTTCTTCACCGTCGGCCACGTCTCCCAGGTGAAGGGCACCCAGCGCATGGCCGAGATCGGCGGGTTGACCGAAAGCCATCCGCTGCTCGGCTGGTCCCTGGTCGCCGGCGTGGCGGCGATCGCCGGGCTGCCGCCGTTCGGGGTGTTCATGAGCGAGTTCCTGGTGGTGAGCTCCGCCTTCGCGCGGGCGCCGCTGCTGGCGGTGGCGCTGGTGTTCGGCCTGCTGGTGGCGTTCGGCGCGCTGCTGATGCGGCTCACGCAGGTGGCGTTCGGGCCGCCGCGCGGGGCCTTGGGGCCGGTGCGCGCATCCTACCTGCCGGTCTTCGCGCATCTCGCGCTGGTGCTGATCGCCGGGATCTGGCTGCCGGGACCACTGGTGGCCTGGTTCCGGCACGTGGCGGCGGAACTCGGATGAGCCCGCAGGCATGAGCGAGTGGGAGGCCATGGCCGCGCGCCTCGCGGCGGGGGAGGCGACCCTGCTCGGGCTGTGGGGGGAGCCGGGGCGGGTGCATCTCGCGGCACTGGAGGATGCGGACGCCGCGCCCGCCATCCGCCATCTGAGCCGTGACTGCCCCGACGGCCGCTACCCCTCCATCGGCCGGCTGCATCCCGCCGCCATCCGCCTGGAACGCGCGGCGCGCGACCTTTACGGGCTGGAGGCGGAGGGCGCGCCCGATCGGCGCCCCTGGCTCGATCACGGCGCCGAGCCGACCGCCTATCCGTTCCTGCCCGTTACCGGCGCCGGCCTGCACCAGATCCCGGTCGGTCCGGTGCATGCCGGCATCATCGAGCCCGGGCATTTCCGCTTCACCTGCGACGGCGAGACGGTGGTGCGGCTGGAGGCGCGGCTGGGCTACGCGCACAAGGGGGTCGAGGCGCTGCTCGCCGGCGCCGACCTGCCGGCCGCGGCGCGGATCGTCGGGCGGATCTCGGGCGACAGCACCGTTGCCTACGCGATCGCCTTCGCCCGTGCCGCGGAGGCCGCGCTTGGCACCGCGCCGCCGCCGCGCGCGGCGTGGCTGCGCGGGCTGCTGGCCGAGCTGGAACGGCTCGCCAACCATCTCGGCGATATCGGCGGCATCTGCAACGACGCCGCCTTCGCGCTGATGCAGGCGCATTGCGCCGCGCTCCGCGAGCGGGTGCTGCGGGAGGCCGCCGCCTGTTTCGGCCACCGGCTGATGATGGACGCCGTGGTTCCGGGCGGCCTCGCGGTCGATCTGCACACCGGCGGCGCCGTCCGCCTGCTCGCGCTGATCGCCGAATTGCGGGCGCGGTTCCGCGGCCTCGTGAGGCTATATGACGGCACCGTTTCATTGCAGGACAGGACCGTCGGCACCGGAATCGTGCGCGCCGGGCTGGCCGCGCGGTTCGGCGCCGGCGGCTATGTCGGCCGCGCCTCCGGCCGCGGGTTCGACGCCCGCCGCACGCCCGGCTACGCGCCCTATGACAGCCTCGCCTTCGAGGTTCCGACCCGCGCGCAGGGCGACGTGAACGCGCGCGTCTGGATCCGCATCGAGGAGGTGACGGAAAGCCTGCGGCTGATCGAGCAGATCCTCGACCGCCTGCCCGAAGGGCCGGTGCACGCGAAGATGGCGGCCGGCGCCGGGGAGGGGATCGCGCTGGCCGAGGGCTTCCGCGGCGACGTGCTCGCCTGGGTGCGGATCGAGGGCACGACCGTGGCGCGGGCGCATCTGCGCGACCCGTCCTGGTTCCAGTGGCCGCTGCTGGAAGCCGCGATCGAGGGCAACATCGTCGCCGACTTCCCGCTCTGCAACAAATCCTTCAACTGCTCCTATTCGGGGCCCGATCTCTGATGTTCCGCACCTTGCTCTCCGGGCTCCGCCCGCCGCTCGCCGAGCCGCCGGTGCCGGACACCGAGCTGGCGGCGCTGGGCGCCGCGCTGGACGCCGCGGCGCGGCGGCGGCTGGGGCGCGGGCTCGCCATCCGCGCCGTCGATGCCGGCTCCTGCAACGGCTGCGAGCTGGAACTGCACGCGCTGGGCAACCCGTTCTACGACCTGGAGCGGTTCGGCCTGCGTTTCGTCGCCTCGCCCCGCCATGCCGACGTGCTGATGGTGACCGGGCCGGTGAGCCGGAACATGCGCGCGGCGCTGGCGCGCACCCATGCCGCCATGCCGGCGCCGAAATGGGTCGTCGCGGTCGGCGATTGCGGCGCCGGCTGCGGGGTGTTCGCCGACAGCCCGGCCTGCCTCGGCTCCGTGGCCAAGGTGGTGCCGGTGGACCTGACGATCCCGGGCTGTCCGCCGCCGCCGGCGCGGCTGCTTGCCGGGCTGCTGGCGCTGTTCGGCCGCCGCTGAGCGCCGGCGGCAGAGAGCGCGGCGCGGCGGGCGCGGCGCGGGCTTTTGCGGATCGCCGCTTCCCGTTCTCCGCCGGACCGTGCGACCATGAAGCACGGTCGACGCATGACGACGGAAGCTGGGCGCGGAGGGACGGATGCTGGCGGGCGAGGCGGTGGTGGCGATCTGGAACGGGATCGCGACGGAAGCGCGAGCCGATTTCTACGACTGGCACGACAACGAGCACATGCCGGAGCGGGTGGGCATTCCGGGCTTCCGGCGCGGGCGGCGGCTGGCCGCGCTCGATCCGGCGACGGCGCCGGAGTTCTTCACCTTGTACGAGGCGGAGACGATGCCGGTGCTGACCGGGGCCGATTACGCCCGCCGGCTGAACGCGCCGACCCCGGCCACGCGGGCGATCATGCCGCAGTTCCGCGGCACCGTCCGCGCGCTGGCGACGGTGGAGGAAAGCCGGGGTCCCGGCACCGGCGGCGTGCTGGGCACCCTGCGCTTCGACGCGGAGACCTGGCTGATGCCCGAGCTGCGCGTCGTGGTGCGCAGCGCGGCGACCCTGCCGCGGGTGGTGGGTGCGCATCTGTGCCGCACCGATATGGCCGCGTCGGGCGCGCCGACCGTCGAAGCGCGCAGCAGAACCGATGCCGACGCGCCGCCGTCGTGGTTCGTGCTGGTGGAGGCGACCGATGCCGACGCGCTGGGGCTGGCGGAGCTGCAGACGATGCTGATGCGGGTCGGCGCCCGCGAACCGATGATCGCCGGGCGGTATCGGCTGGAATACCTGCGCTCCAAGACCGGTTTCGCTTCCTGATCCGGCGGCGGCGCGCCGGGATTTGCGCCAGGCCGCGATAGGTTCAGCTCGCGGCGGGTTCAGGCCGCGGTAAGTTCGCCCAGGCGCGGGGCCGTGGCGGCGGCGGCATCCGCGCCCTCGCGGATCGTGTAGCCGCGCCCCCAGACGGTGGCGATGACGTTGCCGGCCCCTGCCAGGGCCAGCTTCTTGCGCAGCTTGCAGACGAAGACGTCGATGATCTTCATCTCCGGCTCGTCCATCCCGCCATAGAGGTGGTTCAGGAACGCTTCCTTGGTGAGGACCATGCCCTTGCGCAGGACCAGGAGTTCCAGGATCGCATATTCCTTGCCGGTGAGATGCACCGGCTGGCCGTGCACCGCGACTTCCCGCCGGTCGAGGCTGAGTTCCACCGGGCCGAGCCGCAGCATCGGCTGGCTGAACCCCTTGCTGCGCCGGACCACCGCCTGCACCCGCGCCAGCAGTTCCGCCCGATCGAACGGCTTGGTGAGGAAATCATCCGCGCCCATTCCCAACGCCTTCACCTTCATCTCCGGCCGGGCGAGGCCGGAGAGCACCAGGACCGGGGTGTGGTTGCGGCTCAGGCGCATGCGCCGCATGACCTCGAACCCTTCGATGTCGGGCAGCATCAGGTCGAGCACCGCCAAGTCATAGTCGTAGTGGCGGAGCAGTTCGAGCGCTTCCTCCCCGGTATCGGCGTGATCGACCACCGCGGACCCTGATTTCAGGACCATGGCGATGCCGCGGGCGGCGATCGGATCGTCCTCGACGAGCAGAACGCGCATGGGTGCCGGCCTCCACAACTGATGCGTGTGTAATACCACCATGGCGTGTGCTCGGCTACGGGTTTTTCATCGGAATCGCGTAGCAAAACGTGGATATCGCGAGTCGATAAAGAACATGACACGAACATATGCATAGGGTCGGATCATAACATGGCGTTCGTATCGGTAAGAGAGACGATCGATGACGCCACCGCACCGCCCGGTATTCCGGCCGACACCCCGCATGGCACGCCCTTGGGCGCCCGGCAGGATGCGCGGATCGGCCGCCCGTTGGGGGGCCCTTTCGGCGCCGCCCGGCTTGACCGGCTGGCGCCGTTGCGCCTGCAGGGCCGGATCGTCGGGCTCTCCGGACTGATGGCGGAGGTGTCCGGCCTGTCCGGACTGCTCAGCATCGGCAGCCGCCTGCTGCTTCACCCAAGCCGGGGCCTGCCGCCGCTGCCTGCCGCCGCGGCCGCGGACCGTCCTGGCGCCGGTCCCGGCGATCGTCTTGGCGCCGAGTCCGGCGACGCGGTGCTGGCCGAGGTGGTGGGATTTCGCGGCGACACGGCGCGCATGATGGCGTTCGGCGCGCTCGACGGCATCGGCCCGGGCGGTGCTGCCGTCCTGCCGGTACGCCGGGACGTGCGCGGGTTCGTCCTGGGGGAGGGGGCCGTGCTGGCCCCGGCCGAGGCCTGGCTCGGCCGGGTCATCGATCCGCTCGGCCAGCCGCTCGACGGCGGCGGTCCGCTGCCGCGCGGCCCGGTCTCCCGCAAGGTCCGGGTGCCGCCGCCGCCCGCCGCG
>JAGWSV010000073.1 GCA_028869315.1 Rhodospirillales bacterium | reverse complement strand
TGGCACTGCGGAAACGCGAGGGGACGAGCCAGTTGTGCGTGACGTTGCCGTACCTAGCCGAAAAACGGTGGCACTGTGAACTCAGTCGATAACCCAATGTGCAGACACTGAAATCGCGGCCGATCGGACCAGGCGGTGCCGCCCGCCTTTATCTTGCCCTCCCTTCTGATCCGGACCTTGTTCCTTTGCCGATCGCCCTTCCCCCAGCGCAAATCGCCAGAACTTGTCGCAATGGGTGCGACCGAATGCGATCTCCCGCGACGCACGACGAACGTCGGATCGACCAACGCCGCCACGCAAATTGACGGCGCGCTCGGGCGCAGAATTGGTGCAGCGGACGTGCAGTTCGGCAGCCTGACGTCACGCCACGCCGTGGCATCGACAGAAGCCGCCGCCAGATCATCCCTGGCGCGCCCGGGTCATTGGAGGGCGACGAACAGCGCACCATTCCCGCGCGCATCCAGAGCAGATCCGGAGACGGATTGCGGCTCAACTCCGCCCGTAGCCGGACCGCCCGTCACGTCCGTCGGCGCAGGCATCGGCGCCATGTTCGGACTCATGATCGGCGGCACTGCACGCGCCGGAGGGGCCTCGGGATGCACGACAACGGTCGCGAAGAGGCCGGCGCTGACGGCGTCGCTCGGGCCCGGGAGCGTCGACTCCGAAGCCGACTTTGTGCTCAATGCCGTCGTCCTGGCTGCCGTCTGCAACGCGCCCGACGTGACGCCGATCCGCGGCGCGAGCACGGCGAGATAGCGCTGCGTCTCGGCGGGCAGCGCGCGCCCGGTACGCAGGAACGCGTCAAGCCGCGCCGGCCCAGCGTTGTAGGCGGCGAGGAACCAGGGCACGCCATATCGGTCGAGCATCTCGCGCAGATACGCCGCACCGGCGAGGATGTTGTCGCGTGGCGCATACGGATCGGCGCCCAACCCGTAGCGGGCGCGCAGCGCGGCGTAGGTCTGCGGCATCACCTGCATCAGGCCTATCGCGCCCGCCGGAGAGCGGATCGGTTCGCCGTCTATGATCCCCTGGCCGCCGCTCTCCGCGTGCATTACGGCGGCAATCCAGGCCGCCGGGATGTCGAAGCGCTGTGCCGCGGCGGCGATGTCGGGCTGCCAAACCGCGACCGCTTCGTGTCCGTTGCCGCGCAATAGGGGCGCCGCAGTTGCACACACCGGCGCGCCGCTGAGCGGCACGAACAGCGCCGCGCGGGCGGCAAGACCGCAGGTCGCGACCAGGGTCAGCAGGTCCATCACCAACCTCTCCACGAGCCGAAGCACCGCGACGCGGCCGACAGGCGAAACGCTGCCAGCGTGCTCGCTTCGGTCAAGGGTAAAGCGCGCCAAGGCGCGCCGGCTGCGCCGCCCTTGACCTTCGCTGCGCGCGCCGGCGGTGCGGAAGCTGGCCGGGACGGCAGGAGGCCGTCCCTGGGCCGAACAGCAGGATGGCGGGGAAGGTGCGCGGTGCGGTCATCGCGTCCGCCCGCCGGGAAGCCAGAGCGGCGTGACGCGGCCGATG
>JAGWSV010000072.1 GCA_028869315.1 Rhodospirillales bacterium | reverse complement strand
GCTGCCCGGCGCCGCGCTCCGCTGGGGCATCTCCGCCGGGGACGTGCGCCTGCTGCCGCCCGGCCCGATCGGCGGCGCCGGGCGGGAGAACCGGGTGGCCGGGCTGGTCACGGCGCGGCACGTCCTGAGCGACCGCTCGGTCTGCGTCGTCCGCTGCGGCACGGCGGAGGTCGCCGTCTCGGTCCCGCCCGGCGCGGCGGCGGCGGTGGGGGAGGCGGTGAGCCTTGGCCTGCCGGCCGAAGCGCTGGTGGTATGGCCGGGCGGCTGACGCGCGCCGGCCGGGCGGGCGGCGGCGCGCGCCGTCACGCGCATACCAGCGGCCCCTGGCGCCGGACGCCCGGCCTCACCCGAGCCGCCCCGACCGCGGGAACCCGCTGGGCGGCGCCCGGCCCGATTGCCCGCGCTCCCCGAGCCAGGGGCGGATATCCGTCTCGGTCCGCGTCTTTTCGCCCAGCCGCCAGGTGAGCCCCTCGGCGCGCGCGAACACGCGGGCATCGAGCAGGGTGCCGTCCTTCGCCCGTTGCAGGATCACGCCGGCGCCGCGGGCCATTTCCGGCACCTGCTCCAGCGGGAACACCAGCAGCTTGCGGGCGCTGCTGACCACCGCGACCATGTCGCCATCGGCGGGGACGCAGAGCGCCGCCTCCTCGCCCGGGCGCAGGTGCAGCACCTGCTTGCCGGTGCGCTTCTCCGCCAGCAGGTCCGCCGCCGGCACCAGGAAGCCGCGCCCGCCGGCCGAGGCCACCAGGTAGCGCGTGCCCTCCACCGGCACGAACAGCGCCACCACGTCGTCCTCGTTGCTGAGGTCGGCCGCCAGCCGCACCGCCTGCCCGTCGCCGCGCCCGCGCGGCAGGTCGGCCGCTTTCAGCGTGTAGGCGCGGCCGTTGGTGGCGAACAGCACCAGCCGGTCGGTGGTCTGGCACGGCACCAGCAGCTTCAGCTTGTCGCCTTCCTTGAAGCGCAGCTCGGCCGGATCGGCGACGCTGCCTTTCAGCGCCCGGATCCAGCCCTTGTCGGACAGGATCACGGTGATCGCCTCGCGCTCCACGAAGGCTTCGGTGCCGATGTCGATCGCCGGCGGCGGCGCGCCCAACGCGGTACGCCGGGCCCCGAGCGGGCCGGAGCCGAACTTCGTGCGGGTCTCCTCCAGCTCCGTCGCGATCCGCTCGCGCTGCAGCTTCGGATCGGCGAGCAGCGCGCGCAGCCCCTTCGCTCCCCGCCCGAGCGCCGTGTGTTCCTTGCGCAGCTCCATCTCCTCCAGCTTGCGCAAGGATCGCAGCCGCATGTTCAGGATCGCCTCGGCCTGGGTGTCGGTGAGGTCGAAGCGCTGCATCAACGGCGGCTTGGGATGATCCTCCTCGCGGATGATGCGGATCACCTCGTCGAGGTTGAGGTAGACGATCAGGTAGCCGGCCAGCACCTCCATCCGCCGCTCGATCGCCGCCAGGCGGTGGCGGGAGCGGCGCAGCAGCACCTCCTGGCGATGCGCGAGCCATTCGCCCAGCACGTCGCGCAGCGACATCACCCGCGGCGTGCGGGTCGCGTCCAGCACGTTCATGTTGAGCGGGAACCGGGATTCCAGCGCGGTGGCGCGGAACAGAGTCTCCATCAGCACGTCGGGTTCCACGCCGCGCGTCTTCGGTTCCAGCACCAGGCGGATGTCCTCGGCGCTTTCGTCGCGCACGTCGCCCAGCAGCGGCAGCTTGCGCTCCTCCAGCAAGGCCGCGATCTGCTCGATCAGGCGGGATTTCTGCACCTGGTACGGGATTTCGGTCACCACGATGCGCCAGGCGCCGTGTTTGCCCGGCTCGACCGCCCATTTGGCGCGCACGCGGAAGCCGCCGCGGCCCGTCTCGTAGGCGACGCGGCGCGCGTCGGCGTCTTCCACCATCACGCCGCCGGTGGGGAAGTCGGGGCCGGGCATATGGGCGAGCAGGTCGGCCACCGGGGCCTCGGGGTGGCGGATCAGATGGATCGCCGCGGCGCAGACCTCGCCGGCGTTGTGCGGCGGGATGGAGGTCGCCATGCCGACCGCGATGCCGGCGGCGCCGTTGGCGAGCAGGTTGGGGAAGGCGCCCGGCAGGACCAGGGGTTCCGACTCTTCCCCGTCATAGGTCGGGCGGAAATCGACCGCGTCCTCGTCGATGCCGGCCAGCAGCGCCTGCGCGACCGCGGTGAGGCGCGCTTCGGTGTAGCGCATCGCCGCCGGGTTATCGCCGTCGATATTGCCGAAATTCCCCTGGCCTTCCACCAGCGGGTAGCGCGCGGCGAATTCCTGCGCGAGCCGCACCAGCGCCTCGTAGACCGAGGCGTCGCCGTGCGGGTGGAACTTGCCGATCACGTCGCCCACCACGCGGGCGCATTTCTTGAACCCCGACGCGGGATCGAGCCGCAGCAGGTGCATCGCGTAGATCAGCCGCCGGTGGACCGGCTTCAGCCCGTCGCGCACATCCGGCAGCGAGCGGGACATGATGGTCGAGAGCGCATAGGCGAGGTAGCGCTCCGACAGCGCTTCGGCGAGCGGGGCAGGTTCGATATGGCCGACGTCATCCGGCATCCGGCAGCGACTCCGTCTCGGCAAGGGCAACGACGCGGTCGTACAGCATCTGCCGCGCCCGGGGCAGCGGCTTGTGATGCAGCCCGAAGGCGTCGCGCGCAAGGAAGTGCCCGGTCAGCGCCAGCCCGTCGCGGCAGGCCGCCAGCGGGACCGCCAGCGGGATCTGGCGTGCGGCGGCGGCGTTCGACCCGGCGCCGAGGAAGCCGGGCAGCGGCAACAGGCGCGTCTTCCAGTTCGCCGCGGCGGCTGCGGTGACGGCCCTGCCGGTGCGGGGGGAAACATAGGCGAGGCCGGTGGTCTCCCCGCTGACCGCGCAGGCGGCGAGGTCGAGCCCGTAGCCGAGCTCGGCCAGGAGCGCTGCCTCCCACCGCACGAGGTCGGGCAGCACGCTGGCGGGTTCGGCGGCCAGATGGGCGAGCAGCGACAGCAATCCGTGGAACACCCTGGGATGCGGCTCCCGCTCCGGCAGGGCGCCGGCGGCGACGGCGGTGGCGGCGCTCAGCATGGCGAGCGCCAGCGGATCGTCCATCGCCAGCGCGGCGCCGGGATGCACGAGCTCGCCCGAAAAACTGCCGAGCTGGTCGGCGAGCCGCGCCACCCAGCGCACCTGCGCGAGATTGCCGGCCTGCCAGAGCCCGGCCTGCGCGCGCGCCGCGCCGCCGCGCGCCAGGCCGCGATGCAGTCCGTGCGCCGCGGTCATCACGGTGGCCAGCGCGTCGCTCTCTCCGAACGGGCGCGCTTCGAGGACGATGGCGGGCGCGTCCCACTCCATGGCCGGGCGGTTCCCTGTGTTCGCGCAGGAAGGCGGCGAACCGCGTGCCGGCAGCGGCCCGCGCGCGGGCCGGGGCGGCTTTCACGCGAACGCGATCATAGCACGTCGAGCGGCACCTGCAGGTAGCGCGTCCCGTTGGCGGCCGGCGGCGGCAGTTCGCCGGCGCGGATGTTCACCTGCACCGCGGGGATGATCAGCGTCGGCATCGACAGGGTCCGGTCGCGCGCCGTGCGCATGGCCACGAAGGCCGCCTCGTCGATCCCGTCATGCACATGGATGTTGTGGGCGCGCTGCGCGGCCACCGTGGTCTCCCACGCCGCCGGCCGGCCGCCCGGACGGTAGTCGTGGCAGATGAACATGCGCGTGTCGTCCGGCAGCGCCAGCAGCCGGCGGATCGAGCGGTACAGGCACGCCGCGTCGCCGCCGGGGAAGTCGCAGCGCGCGGTGCCCGAATCGGGCATGAACAGCGTGTCGCCCACGAACAGCGCATCGCCGATCAGGTAGGACACGCAGGCCGGCGTGTGGCCGGGCGTGTGCAGGACCTGCGCCGGCAGGCTGCCGATCCCGAAGCGTTCGCCGTCGGCGAAGCGATGGTCGAACTGGCTGCCGTCGGCGTGGAAGCTGCGGTCGAAGCCGAAGATGTCGCGGAACGCCTGCTGCACCGCGTCGATATGCCAGCCGATCCCGCTCTGGCCGCCCACCGCGCGCCGGACCGTGGGCATTCCGGAAAGGTGGTCCGCATGGACATGGGTCTCCAGCAGCCAGTCCACGGTGACCCGGCGTTCGCGGATGCGCCCGATCACCGCATCGGCGCTGCGGGTGGTCGTGCGCGCCGATTTCGCGTCGAAGTCGAGCACCGGGTCGATCACGGCGGCACGCTGCGTCTCCGGGTCCGTCACCAGGTAGGTGATGGTGCCGGTGTCCGGGTCGTGGAAGCCGTCGACCTGTGGACGAGAGAGAGACATGATCCCCTCATCGGAAGTCAGAAGCAAACCATACCCCCAATTCGCGAGAATACGAGACGAATCTACTCTCGTGCAAGGCAAGGTGATGCGACCCTTCGCCTTCCCCGCCGCGACCGTGTAGCCTTCGCCGATCTCTCAGTCCGGAGCGTGCCCATGCCCTTCAAGGTCGAGGTCGGCCCCCCGCAGATCTCCATCCACCAGGGCCATACGGTCCTGGTCACCGAGCCGAACGGCGAGATTTCCTGGCCATCCGACCGTGGGCTCTATTTCTTCGACACGCGGGTGATCAGCGCCTGGGCGCTCTATGCCAACGGCGAACCCTGGCAGTTGCTGAACGGCGGCGCGGTCACCCACGACGCCGCCCGCATCCACCTCACCAATCACGCCCTGCTGAGCGAGGACGGCCCGATCGCCGAGCGGACCCTCGGCCTCGTGCTGGCGCGCGCGGTCGCCGGCGGCGTGCACGAGGACATCGACATCACCAACCATGGCGGCAAGCCGGTCCGCTTCAACCTGGAACTCGCCATCCGTTCCGACTTCGCCGACATCTTCGAGGTGAAGTCGAACAAGATCGTCCGCCGCGGCCGGATCGCGAGCCACTGGTCGGAAGCCGCGCAGCGGCTGCGCACCGTCTATCGGCACCAGGATTTCGAGCGCGCGGTGGCGCTGACCGCGCAGGCCGACAGCCCGGGCGTCTACGCCAACGGCCGGCTGAGCTTCGAGGTGCGCCTGGCCGCGGGAGCGACCTGGCATGCCTGCCTGCTCTACGAGCTTTCCGACCACGCGGCCCCGCACGCGGCGCCGAGCGACTGCGCGCACGAGGCGCACCGTTCCCCGCACGCCCGCGGCCGGCTGGCCTGGCAGCAGCGGGTGCTGAAGCTGCGCAGCGGCAACGAGGAGTTCTACCGGTTCTACCGGCAGGCCATCGAGGACATGGCGGCGCTGCGGCTTCCGGTCGAGGGCACCGACCACATGGTGTTCGTCCCCGCCGCCGGCCTCCCTTGGTTCGTCGCGCTGTTCGGCCGCGACAGCCTGATCGTCTCGTTGCAGAGCATGATCGTGTGGCCGGAGTTCGCGCGCGGCGCGCTCGACGTGCTCGGCCGCTGGCAGGCGCGCGAGCGCGACGACTACCGCGACGCCGAGCCCGGCAAGATCCTGCACGAGCTGCGCCGCGGGGAGCTGGCGCATTTCAAGCTCATTCCGCACACGCCCTATTACGGCACGGCGGATGCGACGCCGCTCTATCTCGTGGTGCTGCACGCGGCCTGGCGCGCGACCGGGGACGATGCGATCCTGCATCGTCATCTGCCGCATGCGGAGGCGGCGCTGGAGTGGATCGACCGCGACGGCGACCTGGATGGCGACGGGTTCCAGGAGTACCAGACCCGTTCCCCGGTCGGCTACGAGAACATGGCCTGGAAGGATTCCGGCGATTCGATGATCGACGTCGACGGCCTGCCGGTGAAGGGCCCGAAGGCGCTGTGCGAGCTGCAGGGCTATGTCTACGACGCCTGGCTGCGCATGGCGGAGATCTACGCCGCGCTCGGCAAGCCGGAGCGGGCGCAGGCGCTGCGCGCCAAGGCGGCGGTCCTGTTCGACAAGTTCAACGATACCTTCTGGAACGAGGAGGAGGGGTTCTACGCCTATATGCTGGACGGCCGGAAGCGCCCGGTCTGGAGCGTCGCCTCCAACCCGGGGCACCTGCTGTTCTCCGGGATCGTGCCGGAGGAGCGGGCCGGCCGCGTGGTGGCGCGCCTGCTCGCCCCGGACATGGACAGCGGCTGGGGCGTGCGCACGCTGTCGGCCGCGAACCCGGCCTACAATCCGTATTCCTACCAGAACGGCTCGGTCTGGCCGCACGACAATTCCATCCTGGCGCTGGGCTGCAAACGCTACGGCTTCGCCGAGGAAACCGGCCGCATCGCGCGGGCGATCAGCGGCGCGGCGGAGCATTTCCTGCTGAACCAGGTGCCGGAGCTGTACGCCGGCCTGCCGCGCATCCCGGCCGGGTTTCCGGTGCAGTATCTCGGCGCCAACGTGCCGCAGGCCTGGGCGGCCGGATCGGCCTTCATGCTGGTGCAGGCGCTGCTGGGGCTGGAGCCGGACGCGCCGCGCGGCGCGCTCTACGTCGACCCGTCGCTGCCGCCCTGGCTGCCCGACCTGACCCTGCAGGATTTCCGGCTGGGCCCGCACACCTTGGACCTGCGCTTCTGGCGGGAGGGCGACGCGACCCGCCACGAGGTGCTGCGGGGCGATGCGTCGCTGGTCAAACGCCGCGCCGCCGGCGATGCGCGCCGCCGGCTGCGCGATGGGGACGCTGCGTGAGCGCGCCCGCTCCGGCCGTGATGACCACCGGGGAAGCGGTGGTCGCGAGCCTGCGCGCGCACGGGATCGACACGCTGTATGCGCTGCCCGGCGTGCACAACGATGCGCTGTTCGACGCCGCGCAGCGCGCCGGCGACGGCTTTCGGGTCCTGCACCCGCGGCATGAGCAGACCTCGGCCTACATGGCGCTCGGCGCCGCGCTGGCGACCGGCCGGCCGCAGGCCTGCGCCGCGGTGCCGGGGCCGGGGATGCTGAACACCGCCGCGGCGCTGCTGACCGCCTATGGGATGGGCGCGCCGGTGCTGGCGCTGGCGGGGCAGGTCCCGTCCTTCGCGATCGATCGCGGGTTCGGCCACCTGCACGAACTGCCCGACCAGCTTGGCCTGATGCGGCACATGACCAAGTTCGCCGCCCGCATCCGCGCGCCGCAGGAAGCCTCCGCCCTGGTGGCGGAGGCGCTGGCCGCGGCCACCGCCGGCCGGCCGCGCCCGGTGGCGCTGGAATGCGCGATCGACACCTGGGCCGCGCGCGGGACGGTGGCGCTGGCCGACCCGCGCCCGGCGCCGGCGGTGCCGATCGATGCGGAAGCGGTGCGCCGTGCCGCCGCCATCCTGTCCCGCGCCGAGCGGCCGCTGATCGTGGTCGGCGCCGGCGCGCTGGAGGCGGGGCCGGAGCTGCTGCGCCTGGCCGAGCGGCTGGAAGCGCCGGTCAGCTCGTTCCGCCGCGGGCGCGGTGCGATCCCGACCGCGCACCGGCTGGCGGTTTCCTTCACCGAAGGCCATCGGCTGTGGCGGGAGGCCGACGCGGTGCTCGCGGTCGGCACGCGGCTCTACTGGCAGCAGAGCAACTGGGGCGTGGACGCCGGCCTGCCGATCGTGCGTATCGATGCCGATCCGGAAGAGCCGGCCCGGTTCCGGGCCCCCGCCGTCGCCCTTCTCGGCGACGCCGCCGCCCTGCTGCGGGCGCTGATCGCGGAGCTGCCGGCCGGCGCGCGGCCGTCCCGCGCGCAGGAGCTAGCCGCGCTGCGGACGTGGTTCGAGGAGCGGTTGGCGCGGCTGGCCCCGCAGATGGGGTTCCTGCGCGCGATCCGCGCCGCGCTTCCCGATGACGGGATCTTCGTCGAGGACGTGACCCAGCTTGGGTTCGTCAGCCGGCTCGCCTGGCCGGTTGGCGGCCCGCGGCTCTATCTCTCGCCCGGCTACCAGGACACGCTGGGCTGGGGCTATGGTGCCGCGCTCGGGGCGCAGGCCGCGCGGCCGGACCGGCCGGTGGTCGCGGTCTGCGGCGACGGCGGGTTCATGTACCAGGCGGCCGAGCTGGCGACCGCGATGCGCCACAATCTGCCGGTGGTGGCGGTGGTGTTCGACGACGGCGCGTTCGGCAACGTGCGCCGCATCCAGCAGGAGCAGTTCGGCAACCGGCTGATCGCGAGCGACCTGGCCAACCCGGACTTCGTGCGTTTTGCCGACAGCTTCGGCGTTCGTTCCTGGCGCGCGACGACGCCGGAGCAGCTGGAGGCGGCGCTGCGCGCGGCGCTGGCGGCGCGGGCGCCCGGGCTCGTGCATGTTCCGGTCGGTGCGATGCCGAGCCCGTGGGACATGATCCTGCTGCCGCGCGTGCGCGGCACCGGCGAGGGCGCGCGGCCGCCGCTGCCGTAGCTTTCTTCACGATCTTTTCAACCGAGATCCGCGCCGGCGACGACCGCCCCCCGAACCCGCAAGGAGCCCGCCCATGCCCGTCCGCATCACCGCGATCCGCGAACGCAGCTGCCGGATCGCCTCGCCGATCCGCAACGCCTACATCGACTTCAGCAAGATGACGGCGAGCCTGGTCGCCGTCGTCACCAACGTCGTGCGGGACGGCAAGCCGGTGGTGGGCTACGGCTTCAATTCCAACGGCCGCTACGGCCAGGGCGGGCTGATCCGCGAGCGCTTCGCCGACCGGGTGCTGGAGGCCGATCCGGCCTCCCTGCTCGATGCCAGCGGGGAAAACCTCGACCCCGACCGCATCTGGGCGGCGATGATGAGCAACGAGAAGCCCGGCGGGCACGGGGAACGCTCGGTCGCGGTCGGCACCATCGACATGGCGGTCTGGGACGCGGTGGCGAAGATCGCCGGGCAGCCGCTGTTCCGCCTGCTGGCCGAACGCCACGGGCGCGAAGCCGATCCGCGCGTGTTCGTCTACGCCGCTGGCGGCTACTACTATCCGGGCAAGGACCTGGCGGCGCTGCGGGCGGAGATGCGCAGCTACCTCGACCGCGGCTACAGCGTCGTGAAGATGAAGATCGGCGGCGAAAGCCTCGCCGACGACGCGCGCCGGATCGAGGCGGTGCTGGCCGAAATCGGCCCGCATGCGCAACTGGCGGTCGACGCCAACGGCCGGTTCGATCTCGACACGGCGATCGCCTACGCCAAGCTGCTGCGCGACTATCCGCTGTTCTGGTACGAGGAAGCGGGCGATCCGCTCGATTTCCGGCTGCAGGCGGCGCTCGCCGAGTTCTATCCCGGCCCGATGGCGACCGGGGAGAACCTGTTCAGCCACCAGGACGCCCGCAACCTGATCCGCCATGGCGGGATGCGGCCGGACCGCGACTGGCTGCAATTCGACTGCGCCCTGTCCTACGGGCTCTGCGAGTACCAGCGCACCCTGAAGATGCTGACCGGGCACGGCTGGTCGTGGAAGCGCTGCATCCCGCATGGCGGGCACCAGATGTCGCTGATGATCGCGGCCGGGCTGGGGCTGGGCGGCAACGAAAGCTACCCCGACGTGTTCCAGCCCTATGGCGGCTTCCCCGACGGCGTGCGGGTGGAGAACGGCTTCGTCACCTTGCCCGACCTGCCCGGCATCGGCTTCGAGCACAAGGCGGACCTGTTCAGCGAGATGCGCACGCTGACGGCGTGACCCCGGCGGCCGTCCGGGCCACCGGGGTCCGCGTGCCGTCCTAAGGTTTTGTTTTGATCGGCATCTTTGTCGGCGTGCTGACGCACTTATTTGCCGACGATGCCTAACGCGTCGCCTGGGCGGCGAGGGCCTTCAGCAGCGCCGCGACTTTCGGGGTGTTCGGCGGATTGGGCAGGCCGTGCCGGGCATCGATCGTCGTGCCCATGTACTCGGCCGTGTTGTAGGTGAGCCAGACCTTGCCGGCGTCGTCCTGCCAGACCAGCGCCTTCATCGGCAGATCGATCGCAAGGGTCGGCGCCTTCGCCATCGCCGGCGTGCCGAGCTTCGGAGTGCCGTACATGATGAGGGTGCGCGGCCGCAGCGAGAGCCCCGCCTTCCGCGCGGCGGCGGCGTGGTCGATGGTGCCGAACACGACGAAGCCGAGCGCGGATTTGGCGCGCACCGCGGCCTCGAACCGGCGGATCGTCTGCTTGACGGAATGGTGGCTCAGCACGGTGATCATGCCGTTGTCGGCGGCGAGGCTCGGCCGGGCGGCGGCGAGCAGGCCAAGCGACAGCAGCAAGGCGAAGAACAGATGTCGGCGCGCGGGCATGGGGGCACTCCCTGGCGGTGCGGAAAGTCAGGGGGAACCGACCGCGGATCGCCTGACCCGTCCAGCCCCCCGATAGGCTCTCTACGCAGCGTCGCGGCCGAAGGTTTCGCGGGGGGCGTTCGGTCCCTGTCGCGCCGGCGCCGCGCAGGGCATCCGACGCCGGGCGCCGGCGCGGGGGGTCAGGGCTTCGCCGGGGCCGGCGGCGGCGAAAGCGGCGGAACGCGCACCAGCGGCAGGCCATCGGCGGTCAAGGTGCCGTCCCGCAGCGTGAACGGGATGGTGATCGTCGCGGGGCCGGGCGGGTGCGGCGCGCCGGCCAGCAACGACAGCGCCGCCTTGGCGGCGACGGCGGTGTCGTTCCCGACCGCCCCGTTGGCCGCCAGCGTATCGAGCGCCTGCGCATAGCCGCTCATCATCACCCGCCCGCTGCCTTCCAGCCGCAGCGCCGGATCGAGCCGGAGACGGGCCGCCAGCGACGCATCGAGCGGCCCCCAGCGCAGCGCGGCTTCGTGCAGCACCAGCCGGCCGCCGGCGCGCTGGACGCTTGCGATCCGCTGCCCGGGGGAGCCGGCCGCCTGCCATGCGCCAACCAGCAGCCCATGCGCCGCCACGCTGGCGATCCGCCGCCCGAGCGGCCAGGTCCGGCCCGGCGGCAGGGTGATGTCGCGGGTCACCAGGTCGAAGCCGACCGCCGGCTGCGGGGACCCGTTCCGCGCCGCCGGCGGGGATCCGTTCCGCGCCGCCGGCGGGGATCCGTTCCGCGCCGCCGGCGGCGACATGTTCCGCGCCGCTGGCGGCGACATGTTCCGCGCCGGCGGCGCGGAGCGCAGCCGCAGCCGGGCAATCGTCAGCGTCGGATGGTCGGCGGCACCGACACGCAGCCCGTCGATCGCCAGATCGAGCGTCGCCGGCTCCGCCCCGCGGTCGAGCGGCACCTCCACCTCGGCCCGCGACGCCGTGTAGGGAATCGGCGCGGCCCCGCGCAGCCCGATATCCTGTCGGCCGGCGACCGCGAGCGACAGGTGCAGGGGCGCCTGCGGACGAACCCGCAGGAACAGGTCCTGCGCCTGCCAGGTGATCGGCCAAGGTTCGCCGGGCTGGGGGCGGGTCAGCGCCAGCCGCAGATGCGGCACGACCAGGGTGGCGCTCAGCGGCCATCCGGCGCGGTGCGGGGGGGCCGAGCGCACCTGCCATCCGGCCTGCCGCTCCCTCTGCGCCCAGGCCTCGAACCCGGCCGCGAGGCGCCCCGTCGCCCAATACCAGGCCAGGGTGTCGACGCCGGCAAGGACCAGCAACGCGGCAAGCAGGCCGACCAGGATTCGGCGCATCCGTCACTCCGGAAAGCCTGGGCTGCATAAGGGCATCGCGCGGCCGGCACAATCCACGCCGATTTACACGCGTAAGTGCATAAATCGCGCATTATTACAACTTAAAGGTGCATTCTCCAACCATCATCCCCACCCTGCAAGGAGCAAGCGAAATCACTGTTACGGGCAAAATATGCGTTTTATATCAATGTAATACTCGACAATTCTCCAAGCTGGTCGCAGATCCGGTGCGGCGCCGTTCACAGACTTATCCACAGCGTTCCGGATCGATCGTCAGCGCCTCCGCCAATCCCTGCATGAAGCGGGCGCGGCCCCCCGGGGCGGCCTCGGGCGGCGCCCGCGGCGGCAGCAGGGTGATGTGGATCACGCCGGGATGCTTGCGGAACGCGCGGCGCCCCCACAGCCGGCCCGAATCGGTCACCACCGGGATGACGGGAAGCGTGGTGCGGGCGGCGATCGCCGCGATTCCGGGCTGCAAGGGCAGCGGCCGGCCCACTTCGGCCCGCGTGCCTTCCGGGAAGATCACGATTTGCCGACCGGCCGCCGCCGCGGCGGCGGCCTCGCGCACCAGGGCGCGCAGCGCGCTGGCGCCGCCGTCGCGATCCACCGCGATCTGGCCGGCCGGACCGATCATCCGACCGAACAGGGGAATGCGCAGCAATTCCCGTTTCAGCACATAGGTGCAGCGCGGCAGCAGCAGGAGCCAGACCAGCGTGTCGAAGGCCGATTGATGGCGGGACGCCAGCAGCGCCGGCCCATCCGCCGGCACATGCTCCAGCCCCCGCACCTCCCAGCGGATACCGCAGATCCGGCGCAGCCCGCCCAGGACCAGGCGGGCCCAAAGCCGGGCGAGCGGCAGCGCCAGCCGGGGCGTGACCAGCAGGCCGGCGCCGCCGACCAGCGACAGCACGGTCGTGGTTCCGAAGAACCAGAGATTGAACAGGACGGAGCGGAGCAGCGTCACCCCGGCCCCGCGGCCGTTGCGGCGGCCCTGGCTTTGCCGGCTTCGAGCGTGGCGGGGGTCAGGCGCGGCGGCGGCCCGGGAAACAGCGCCGACAGCCCCAGCCCGGCAAAGACGAACTTGGCGTATTCTTCGCCCATCAACCGCAGCCCCGCCCAGCTGCCGAGCCCGTCCAGCCGGCGCATGCCCGGTGGGTGAACCGGCCACGGCACCAGCCGCACCTGCGGCAACGCGCGGCGGAACTCGATCTCGGCGCGCGGCATATGATAGAAGGCGGTCACCAGGATAAGCGACTTCAGGTGGGCGGCCTGCACCCAGGCGGCGGCCTCCTCGGCGTTGCCGAAGGTGGACCCGGCGCCGCGGCCCAGGGTGATCCGGGGCGCCAGCGGCGCGGGATCGAACCCGGCGCGGCGGCCGAGATCGGCAAGGTCGGCGCCGCCGCCGATGCCGCTGACCAGCAGGCGGGCGGCGTCGCCCGCCGCCAGCAGGTGCAAGGCGGTGCGCACCCGGTCGGCGCCGCCGGTCAAGGCGACGATGCCCTGGGCGTGCGCGCGGGGCGGCGCCGGGCGGGTGGCCAGCCAGACGAACCAGGCGAAACCGGCAAGCCACAGCACCGCCGCCAGCGCCAGCCCCCGCGCGAGCACGCGGGCCATCGCCAGCGCCTGTCGGGCCGGAGCCGGCGTCATGGCAGCCGCCGCAGCCAGCGCCGCACCGTCACCTGGGCGGTGACGAACCCGATGGCGGCGGCGGCCAGCGGCAGGCCCGGCAGCAACAGCCACAACGCCACCGGCAGGCTGCCGGAGAAGGTCTCGATCCCGGCGACCGACGGCCCGGCCGACGCGGGCGCCGCGGCACTTCCGGCGGTGAACGGCGCCGCCAGCCGCGCCAGCGCCAGCAGCACCGGCAAGGCCGCAAGCGCGCCCGCGATGCCGCCGGCGCTGGCAAGCAAGGTCGCCCGGCCGGCGAATCGTGTGGCGATGAACCCGTCCGTGGCGCCCAGTCCGTGCACGATCTCGATCGCCTCCCGGCGTGCGGCGAGCCCGGCGCGGGTCGCGACCGCCACGACCGCGGCGGCGACCGCCGCCACCACCAGCAGGGCCGCGCCGGCGCAGGCCTGCAGGCTGCGCGCCAGCGCGAGCAGCCGGCCGATCCAGAGCCCCTGGCTTTCCAGCACGGTTCCGGGCGCGCTGCGCCGCAGCGCCGTGTCGAGCGCGGCGAACGCCGCCGGCGTCGGCGGCGGTTCGGCCAGCCGCACGGCGATGACGGCCGGCAGCCGCTCAAGCAAGGCGGCGTCGCCGCCGCCGAGCCAGGGGCGCAGCAAGGCGCCGAGCTCGGGCCGGCTGAGCGCGTGGGCCCCGGCGATCCCCGGCGTCGCCGTCAGGGTTTCGATCACCCGGTCGAGCCGGGATCGGGCGTCGGGGCCGGTCCTGCCGATCGCCGGATCCCCAGGCTGCGGCACCTGGACGGTGAGGGATGCGCCGGCGCCGTGCTGCCAGTGTTGCGCCAGGGTGGCGGCGCCGACCCAGCCGGCCAGCGCCAGGGCGGCGAGGAACGCCATGGCCGCGACCAGGAACGGCAGCATCCGGTCCGCCATCGCCCGGCGTAGCCCGAGTTCGTCGAAGCCGGGGGGGCGGAGCAGGGAGCGGCGCGCCATCGCTACCCGACCTCCGTCAGGCGGCCCCGGTCGAGCCGCAGCGCCCGCGCGGGATAGCGCGCCACCAGCGTCTCGTTGTGGGTCGCCACCACCACGGTGGTGCCAAGCCGGTTCAGTTCGCGGAACAGCACCAGCAGGCGCTGCGCCTGCGCATCGTCCAGGTTGCCGGTCGGCTCGTCGGCGAGCAGCAGGCTGGGGCGCGCCATCACCGCGCGGGCGATCGCCACCCGCTGCTGCTCCCCGCCCGAAAGCTCGGCCGGGTGGGTTCCGGCGCGGTCCTGCAACCCGACCCACCGCAGCATCTCGCCGACGTCGGCGCGGATCTGGCCTTCCCCGCGGCCGGCAAGCCGCAGCGGCAAGGCGACGTTGTCGAACACGGGCAGGTGGTCGAGCAGGCGGAAATCCTGGAACACCACCCCGATGCGCCGCCGCAGGCCGGGCAGGGCGCGCCGCGGCGCGCTGCCGATCTCGGTGCCGAGCACGTGCAGGCGGCCGTGGCTGGGCCGCGCGTCCAGATACATCAGCCGCAGCAGGCTGGTCTTGCCGGCGCCCGAGGGCCCCAGCAGCCAGCGGAACGCCCCTTCCGGCACGGTGAAGCTGAGGTCGCGCAGCACGTCCGGCCCGGGCGTGCCGCCGGACAGGTAATGCAGGCCGACCGCGTCGAATCGCAGCATGGGGACGGTTGTGCCATTCCTCGGGGCCGGCCGGCCAGAGCCGTGCGCGCCCGATACCGGCATCCGACGGCCGGCAGGCAAAAAAATGGCGGGGCTTGTGGCCCCGCCAAGTTTAGGGAGGAAACGTCCAAGAAAGCAGACAGCACGGCCGAAGCCGTATTGCTGCGACGCACAACTTAGGTCGGCCGGACGCGGAACTCAAGCTCTTTTTTGCAATGCAGCATTGCCGTCCCGGCGGTAGCAAAATCTTAGGGATGCCAGGGTAAGCCCTCGGGATGCCCCGGATTCTCCCACTGGCGATCGGCCTTGCGGTCCTCCTCGGCGGCCTGCCCCGGCCGGCGGGCGCGGAAACCACCGCCGGCCCCGCCGGGTTGATCCTGGGGCCGGGATTCGTCTCCGGCTCCGGGCGGGCGGCGGCGGCTTCGTCCCTGTGGCGCGCAGGGGCGGGACCGGCCGGCGGGGCGTGGCGCGGACCGGCCGTGGGGCGTGCCGGCGGGGCCGCCGGTGGACCGGCGGGCCGCATGTCGCCGGCCGCCGCCGCCGCGTCGCCCTGGATCCGTTCCCTGCCCATGCGGGCAAGGCCAGGTTCGGCGCCGGCGGTTCCGGCCGGCCCGGGGGAGCGTTGCCGCCGGGCGATCGCCGCGGCCGAGGCGGCGGAAGGGATTCCGCCCCGCCTGCTCCAGGCCATCGCCCTGGTGGAGAGCGGCCGGCCGGCAACCGGTTCGGCCACCATGCTGCCCTGGCCCTGGACGGTCGACGTGGATGGCCGCGGAGGCTTCTTCCCGGACGAAGCGGCGGCGGTCGCCGCCGTGCGCGCGGCGCGGGCGGCGGGCCAGGCGTCGATCGATGTCGGGTGTCTGCAGGTCAACCTGCTGCATCACCCGCATGCCTTCGCCGATCTGGCAGCGGCCTTCGACCCGGATGCCAACGCCCGCTTCGCCGCGGCGTTCCTGCGTCGCCTGCGGGCCAAGACCCTGTCCTGGGGCGCGGCGGCGGCGGCCTATCACTCGGAAACGCCCAGCCTGGCGGCCCCGTACCAGGCCAGGGTGATGGCGGCCTGGGCCGGGCTGAACGGCGATCCGGCACGGCTGCCTGCCCCCGCGCTCCTGGCCGGGCCGTTCGCCGGGTTTACGCCCGGGGCGGCGATGCCGATGCCGCGGGCGAACCCGGTCCGGATCATGCGCCTGCCGGGCGCCGGCGGCATGCGGGGGAGGTTCGGCCACAGCCTGGCCGACTACCGGGCACGTCCGATCCCGATCGATCGTGGCGGATGAGCGCGTCCGCCCCGGCCGGCACCGAATGGCGCCTGCCAATCGCCGGCGGACATCAAGGGTACAAACGATTGCCGCGCCGGGACGGCGCGCGCGGCGCGTCGTCCCGGCGCGGCAGGATCGTGTAAGGCATCGTCGGCAAACAAGTGCGTCAGCACGCCGACAAAGATGCCGATCAAAACAAAACCTCAGGGCCCGTTCGACATCGCTAATCGATTCGATCGTTGTCGAACGGGCCCTGAGCCTTCAGGCGGCCCGCAGCGCGGCGGGCAGGGACGAGATCGCGTTGTCGATCAGCCGTCCATCGGCTTCGGCCGACAGGCCTTCGGCGATCACGTCCCGCGCAGCCGCCGCGGCAATATCCGCCGCGGTCATCCGCACCTCGTCCACCGCCGCCTTTTCGGCCGCGGCGATGCGATCGAGCGCCATCTTCTCCCGCCGGCGGGCCGAGGCTTCCGCTTCCGCGGTGGCGGCGGCGGCGAGTCGCTCCGCCTCCACCCGCGCGCCCTCGATCAGCGCCTTGGCGTCGGCCAGGGCGGCCTCCCGCTTCTGGCGGGCGTCGGTGAGCAACGCTTCCGCCTCGCGGCGGAGCGCGGCGGCCTCGTCCAGTTCCTTGCGCACCGCGGCGCCACGGGCGTCGAGCAACCCGGCCAGCGCCGACCATAGTTTGCGGCCGAACAGGATGAAGAACAGAAAGAAGGCGATCCCGACCCAATTGCGGGATTCGCTGAAGAAGCCGACCTCGTTCATGCGCGCTGTCCCTCGGGCTGGCCGCGCCCGCTGAGCGCCGCCGCAACGGCGCGATCGACCCGCGCCGGGTCTGCCGCGCTGCCGGTGAGGCGAACGACGACCGTGCCGGCGGCGTCCGTCGCAACCTGGCGCAATGCGCCGAGCGCCGCGGCACGCGCCGCCGCGATCTGCGTTTCCGCCTGCGCCAGCTGGGCTTCCAGCCGGGCGTTCAGCGCGGCGTTCTGCGCCGCGGCCTGCGCGTTGGCGGTGTCGAGCGCGGCGTTGATCGCGCCCTGGGCTTCCGCCCTGGCGGCGGCGGTGGCGGAGGCGACATCGGCGGCGGCCTTGTCGGCATCCGCCTTGGCGGCCCGCGCGGCATCCAGGTCGCGGGCGATGGACCCCGCCCGCTCCTCCAGCACCGACCCGACCCGGGGCAGGCCCCAGCGCCAGGACAGCAGCAGGAACACGACGAAGATCACCGCGCCCCACCAGATCTGGTCCAGGGTCAGCGGGTTGGCGAAGTCGAGCTGCGGCATCCCGTTGGCGAGCGCCGTTGCCGGCGCCAGACCGGCCGCGGCGCCGGCCAGGGCGGAGGCCAACGCCAGCGGACGACCGAACGGGAGGCGAGGCCGGAAGGATGGGAGCGGCATCATCATCTCCGGGCGCAGGCCGGGACGGGCGGGTCCCGGTCCGGCGCCGTGGGCATCACACGAACAGAATGATGAACGCGATCACCAGCGCGTAGAGCGCGACCGCCTCGGTCAGCGCGAAGCCCAGAATCGCCAGGCCGAAGACCCGCTCGCGGGCCGCCGGGTTGCGGGCGACGCTGTTGACGAGGGCGGCGAAGATCGTGCCGATACCGACGCCGGCGCCGATCACACCGATCGCGGCGAGGCCCGCACCAATTTCCCTGGCGGAAGCGAGGTCCATAGTCGTTATCCTTTCTTTGCGTTCAAGCAGCCCCGAGGACCGACTTCGGACCCGGAGACAGGTTAAGGGAGGCCGGCGCTAGTGCAGGTGCACCGCGTCGTGCAGATAGATGCAGCTCAGGATGGCGAACACGTACGCCTGCAGGACCGCCACCAACACCTCGAACCCGATCAGGATGGTGTTGACGCCGAGCGCGAGGCCGGCGGGCAGCCAGCCGGCGATCCCGAGGCCGCCGAGCATGATCACGAACGCGCCGAACACTTCCAGCATCACGTGCCCGGCCATCATGTTCGCGAAAAGACGAACCGACAGCGAGATGATGCGGGAGAGGTAGGAAATCACCTCGATCGGCACCAGCAGGACCAGCAGCGCCTTCGGCACGCCCTGCGGCACGAAGTAGCTGAAGAAGTGCAGCTTGTGGATCCACAGCCCGACCAGCGTGGTCAGGATCACCACCATCAGGGTCAGCGCCAGGGTCACCACGATGCCGCTGGCGAAGGTGTAGAAATACGGAAACACCCCGAGCAGGTTCCCGAACAGCAGGAACAGGAACAGGGTGAAGATGAACGGGAAGAAGCGGCGGCCTTCCGGCCCGATCGTCTCCACGCTCATGTTGTAGGCAAACTCGTAGAGCATTTCGGCCGCGGACTGGAGCCGGCCCGGCACCATGGCGCGCGGACGCATGCCGAGCCACAGCAGGCCCAGGGCCAGCACGGTGGCGACCACCATCATCACGTTGGACTGGCTGAAGCCCATATGCCCCAGCGGACCCAGCGCCGGGTACAGCTTGAACTGGCTCAGCGCATCGATCTTGCCCGGTGCGGCCAAGGCGGTCTTCCTCTGTCAGCGCCCCGCCGGCGGCGGGGAGTGCTTGGTGTCGGCCGGCCCGGCGCCCCGGCGCGGCGCGAACATGCGCCACACGTTGAGGACCCCGGCCGCGCCCCCCAGCGGGACGAACGCGATCAGGAACCACGGCCTGGTGCCGAGCAGCCGGTCGAGACCCCAGCCGATCGCGCAGGCCACCGCCAGCGCGGAGACCAGCTCCACCGAGACCCGCATCCCGACCGCGAGGGCGGAGGGACCCTGGTCACCGGCGTCCTGCCCCGGCGTGGGTGGCCTGGGCTCCAGCCCCTGCCGCTGCCGGGCGGCCCGCAGGCGTTCTTCGAACGCATCGGGACCGCCCTGATCCTTGCTCATGTTCGCTCCGGCCAAGTTGCCTTGCCGGAAGGCGGGGGGTTGCTACAGGGGGGTTTTGCGGGTGTCAAGAATGGCGTCGGGACAATCCGGAAACCGCGCCGCGGCGCGGGGACCCCGCCGCCGTCACCCGGCGGCGCCGGCCGTGGCTGCGCCGGCGAGCAGGTATCCCCCCGCGCTCAGCGCCGAGATCCAGAACGTCGCCGGCCAGTCGGAATAATAGGCGCCGGCCAGCCCGGCCCAGCCCTCGATCACCGCGAGCCCGGCCGCCGCCGCCACCCCCCAGCCGATCCGCGGCGTCAGGCGCTGCACCGTCGCCGCCGGCCCCACCATCAGCGCGAACACCAGCAGCACGCCGACGATCTCGGCGCTTTCCGCGGTCGCCACCGCCACGATCGCCAGGAACAGCACCGAGACCAGGCGCAGGTTCACGCCCTTCGCTTCCGCCAGCTCGGGTTGCAGGCTCGCCGCCAGCAGCGGCCGGGCGATCAGCGCCAGGGCGCACAGCGACGCCGCCCCCAGGACTGCAAGCACCGCCAGGGTGCGGGCCGAAACGCCGAGGATGTTGCCGAACAGCAGCGCCACCGCCTCGCCCGCGTACGCCGTGTAGAAGTGCAGGAACAGGAAGCCGAGCCCGAGCGCGAAGGCCAGCACCACGCCGATCCCGACATCGCGTTCGGCCAGCCGCTCGCCCAGCGCCCCCATGCCGATCCCGCCCAGCACGGTGGCGCCGATCAGGCCGGCCAGCGGCGACAGCCCGATCAGCGCCGCCCCGGTCGCGCCGGTGAAGCCGATATGGCCGAGCGCGTGGCCGGCGAAGGTCTGCCCCCGCAGCACCAGGAACCAGCCGACGGCCCCCGCCAGCAGGCCGACGATCGTCGCCGCGACGAAGGCGTGGCGCATGAAATCATAAGCGAACATCGATGCCGCCGTCCCCGTGGGAATGCCCGTGGTCGTGCCCGTGGTCATGCCCGTGGCCATGCTCGTGCCGGTGCGCCGCGCGCTCCATGTCCTGCCCGCCCGACATCACGAACAGGCGTCCGCGCACTTCCAGCACCTCGATCGGCGTGCCGTACAGGCGCGACAGCACCGGGGCGGCGACGACCTCCGCCACCGGCCCGATCGCCGCCTGCCCGGCGCCGAGATAGAGAACCCGGTCCATCGCGGCGAGCAGCGGGTTCACCTCGTGGGCGCTGAACAGCACCGCGATCCCGAGCCGCCGCTGCACCTCGCGGACCAGCGCCACGACCTCGGCCTGGCGATGCGGGTCGAGGCTGATCAGCGGCTCGTCCAGCAGCAGCAGCCGGGGCGCGCCGAGCAGCGCCTGCGCCAGCAGCAGCCGCTGCCGCTCCCCGCCCGACAGGGCCGCGAGCGGCCGGCGGGCCAGCGCGCGCGCGTCGACGAGATCGAGCGCGCGATCGACCGCCGCGCGCTCCATGTCCTGCCCGCCCGACATCACGAACAGGCG